>CAJOER010000001.1 GCA_905233805.1 uncultured Eubacterium sp.
AACTCCAGCAATTATACCCCCAAATATTGAATCTCCTTTTTTCATTATTTTAGCTCCTTTCTATAGATTATTATAATATAAAAATAAATCAAAACATAGATTTTTTTATAATTTATTATTTGTACTAGTATCCTTATTAACATTATCTTTATCCTACTAAAACAAAAAAACTTGGAAATTCCAAGTTTTTATTAACGTCTTCTTTCAAGTCCATTTCTAGTATACATTGATAATTTATCTTCTTGCATAATATTATCAGCTTTCACATATGTATGTTTTAATGAATCTCCAGGAATATGTTTAGCTAAACCATAGTTAATACCTATAGGTAAATTCTCTCCTACGTTTAAATCTAATAAACTAACTTCTTCTGCAGCTAATTTAGCTTTAATATTAGTTAATTCTATATCTTCTTTATTTGTAAGTAAGATAAATTCATCTCCACCTACTCTAAATACACAATGACCAGTACTAACAGAAGTTTCTGTACCATCAGCATTCCGCCGTGAACGGAAAGCTCGGCAACGTCCTCGCCGGTATAGCTTTTCGGCGCGCGGAACACGAGGGCGACCGCATTATCTGCTTTTTCGCCGTCGATAATTATATTGCCGTACTTGGCGCAGTAGCCTTTAAGAACGGTTAAAGAGGAATTATCAATGGGCGCAAAAACCTTTGAGGCAACGTCTACGGCGCTGTCTCCGCTGATTCTTATAACTCCTATTCCGCCGGGGGCGGAACCGGTTGAAATCGCGGCTATCGTTTTGCTCACGGTAACTCCTCCTTTCGATTTAACATAATAATGGCGAACGCCAACCGTCCGCCATTAAAATCAGTCTTCTTTATTTACTTCAATCTTGCCGAATTTGGGGAGGTCGGCACGGTCAGCCTTGGGAACATAGTCTTCGGGAGCGGAGGTTGTTGCCTTCGGTCTGTCGTTCCTTCTGCCTCTGCCGCCGTCTCTTCTCGGGGGCTTGATTGCGCCGCCTACCGGCTCGATTACGACTCTTCTGTCCTGATTGGAGCCGATTGAACGGGATTCAACGCCCTCAATTTCCTGTACCGCGGTGTGAATAACGCGTCTTTCGTACGGATTCATCGGCTCAAAGGTATAACGTCTCTTCGTTCTGAGAACGTATGCCGAGTTCTTTTCAGCGAGATGTCTTAATGTTTCGTTTCTCTTTTCTCTGTAATTTCCTACGTTGATTGCAACTCTTACGTAAGCGTTAGTGTGCTTTTTCATTGCAAGGGACATAAGGTACTGGATAGAATCGAGGGTTTCGCCTCTTCTTCCGATTACGATACCGTAATCCTCGCAGGAAAGTTCGATTGATACAACGCCCTCGTTATAGCTTGCGTCGAGGGTTGCGTCGTCAATATTGAGCCCCTTGATAATCTCTGCAAGGTAGCTCTTTGCATATTCAAGGTCAACGCTCGCGGGAAAGTCGCGCTTAACCTCAGCCTTTACAGGCTCGGCCTTCGGGGCGTCCTTCTTCTGAGCGGGTTTGCCGTTGCCGTCAGCCTTCTGTTTTTTCTGCTGAGGCTTTGCCTGCTGGGGAGCGGGCTTTTTTGACTTGGGCTTTTTGTTGTTGTTCTTATTCTTCTTTTCGCTTACGCCGTCGTCGTAATAAGCTCTTACCTTAGCGTCATTTCCGCCGAAGAGACGTAATATCTTACCACGGGGATATTCCAACACCTCGGTATGAACGTCAAGAATGAACTTTTCGGGCACGTTAAGCCCGGTCTTTGCAGCGGCGATTGCTGCTTCAACCGTTTTGCCCGTTGCGATATATTCTTTAATCATAATATTTTCCTTATTCTTTAATCTTTTTTAAGCTTTTCTCTCTTGCTCTTCTCTCAATAGTATTTTCAACCATCTGTCTTGCGATATTTTTCCTCGGGGGGAAGAACTTGTTCATTACAAGCTGCTGTAATACCGCGATAATGTTTGAAATAATCCAGTAAAAGCCTACTGCTGCGGGTACCTGAAGCGAGAACCACGCCGAAAACAGCGGCATCATAAGCATCATTATCATCATCTGGCCGCTCTGCTGCGCCATAGCCGGGTTGGTCTTCTTCTGAAGCATTGTCGACATAAGGCTTGATGCCAGAGAGGTTACCAGACAGAGTATCGGGATTATGATAATCGGGCCGCCCTTAATAGAGGGTACTACGGACATATCAATGCCGAAAATATTAAGCCCTTCCTTAAACTGCTCAATACTTGCGATTGCGCTGTCGGTAAATATTCCGCCGAGAGAGTCGTTATTTGCAATAAGGACGTCCTTATACTTGGCGATATTACGGATAATATCGAGCTGCAAGTAGTTGTTTCCTCTTGTTGCGGTAAAACCGATAACCTGAGCAATCTTTTCCGAATAGTCGGTAATCTTGAGGTTGAGTATATACTCAAGGGGATAGTAGATAATACCGATGATACCCATGAGGAATACCATCTGGAACGCCATGGGACCGCAACCCATATTCATCGGGTTATGACCCTCGCGGGAATAAAGCTCCTGCATTTCCTGCTGCATCTGCTGATTCGCCTTCTGGCGCTGTTTGGGGTCGGAAATGGCGTTTACGTTATACTTTTTCTGGATTTTCTGGATTTTCGGCTGGATTCGGTTGGTTTTCGCCATTGTTCTCTGCTGTCTTAAATTAATCGGGAACAGCACAAGTCTTGTAAGTAAGGTGAAAACAATCAGCGCAAGGAAATACTGGTTATTGAAGGCTATTAAAAGCCCTTCCATACCCTTACCGAAAAGCCAGTAGAGAGGTCTGAATATTGCTATGCCGTTTGATACACGGGTAGCAAGTGTAATGTAGTCAAATGTAAACACTTATAAATCCTCTTCGTTTTACTTTTTTTCTTTTTTCGGCGGAACCGGGTCGTATCCGCCCTTGAACAAGGGATTGCACCGCATAATTCGTAATATTCCGAGGCCCAGCCCCTTTAGCGGGCCGTGGATTTCGATAGCCTCGAGCATATACTGCGAGCAGGTCGGCGTATAGCGGCATGCCCCGTGGGAAAACCTCGGGGAAAGCGTAAGCTGATATGTTCTTATGAGAAAGACCATCGCCTTTTTTAACAGATTAGTTATCATCTTCATTAATTACACCGAGCTCTTTAAACTGCTTTTGCATCTGGTTAAGCACAACCGGCATCTTGACTCTGCTCGTTTTGCCTCTTGCTACAAAGATGAAATCCCAGCTTCCGTTAACCTCGCCCTCAAGGGAAGCAAAGGCGGCGCGGATAACGCGTCTTGCGCGGTTTCGCTGAACGGCCTTGCCGATTTTCTTCGAGGTTGTTATACCGTAGCGGATTTCGTTTCTTCTGCTTTTCATGGCGTAGGTAACGAGAACGTCGCCTGCAGCGCTTTTGCCTCTGTAATAAAGTCTGCGGAAATCCTTGTTTTCCTTTAAGGTTTGACTTTTCATGTCGCACCCCGTTTCAATCGTTAATTAGTAGGAAAGCTTTTTTCTTCCCTTTGCACGGCGGCGCGCAAGCACCTTTCTTCCGTTTCTGGTTGACATTCTTTTTCTGAAGCCGTGTTCCTTCTTTGCGTGTCTCTTCTTAGGCTGGAAGGTTCTTTTCATTCTTTTCACTCCTTTTCAAGATTAAACTCGTCTTAATCTATATGTTCTCCGCGCGGTATAGCGCAGGTTTTTTACTATATAATCTATTTATATATTATATATAAACAGAGTAACAGCGTTTGATATTATAATTTATTAATGTCAATTTGTCAACTAAAACTTGTATTTATTTAAATAATATATTATAATAACCCTATATGTTGGGGCAAAGCCCGAAAGCAATCACAATTCTTATTGAAAATGAGGAAAACGCTATGCTTGGAATTATCGGCGCTATGGACGTTGAGGTTGACGCAATCAAAGAAAAAGTTGCGCTACCCATAAAAACAACCTTTGCGAAAATTGAATTTATCTGCGGCAAAATTGAAAACACCGAGGTCTGTATCGCGCAGTGCTCGCCGGGCAAGGTTAACGCGGCGCTTTGCGCTCAGATTATGATTGATAAATTCGGAGTCGGCGAAATTATAAATACGGGCATAGGCTGCTCGCTCGGCTCCACGGTAAAAATCAGGGACGTTGTTATTGCAAAAGACGTGTGCCAGTACGATATCGACACCACCGCCTGCGGCGATGAGCCGGGCTTTATAAGCGGCCTCGGCGTGGTAAAAATCAAGGCCGACGCCTTTATTTCAGAGGCGCTTGAAAAGGCGGCAAAACGTTGCGGCGCAAGGGTTCACACGGGCACGGTTGCAAGCGGGGACACCTTTATTGCCTCGAGCGCGCTAAAAGAAAAAACCGCCTCGCTTTTCGGCGCGGTATGCGGCGAAATGGAGGGCGGCGCGATAGGCCAGGTCTGCTATGCCAACGGCGTTCCGTTCGCGGTTTTGCGCACGGTATCCGACGGGGGAAACGAAGCGGCCGAAATCGATTATCCGACGTTCAAAAAAATCGCCGCGGACACTTCCGCGGCAATCATAACCGAATATTTAAAAGCTTAGTCAAGACGGTAGTTTTCAAGGATGAATTCCTCCGCCTCGCCTATGAGGTCGCCGAGAGCGGTACGGTTGTTTACGTCCATTCCCGTTCTGGATTTATCCTCCATAAATACGAACTTAGCGTCTTCTACCGCAATTGCGGCGGCGGCAAGTTCGCGGCCTACCGTATAATCGAGTTTAAACAGCTCTCTCGGGAGAATTCCCGCCTTTGCAAGGGTAAGAGCGCCGCGGTAAACCGAAAGCATATAGTAATCGTAGAGCCAGTCCTTCTCTTTATTTCCGGTAACGGAGGCTGACGCCATATCGAGTATGTTCTTCGTTGCGCTTGCAAGAGCTGCAACAGACCTTGTTCCCTCGCCGTCAGCCGCGTCAAACGCGGATACGTCGAGTCCCGTTCTCGATTCGCTTACGCCGAGAAGATAATCCGTGGTCACTCCGTAGTATTTACTGCATTTTATTACAAAATCAAGTCCGCATTCGCGTATGCCCTTCTCATAATGAGAAAGAAGAGCCTGAGAAATGCCGAGGTCGGTAGCCGCTCTTTTCTGACTTATACCCCTCTCTTTTCTCAGCCGCGACAGAACCTGCGCGAACTTTGAAAGTTTCTCTTTATTCTTCTCCATTATATATCGTGTCCATATCTTAAAGTATTTTAAGTCGCCGGGGATAAAACAAAAAGTGCTCTGAAAGCACGTTCTCATTATAGTTCAAATTATACTCATTGTAAATATTATCGGCGCTATTGTTACTTTTTTGTAATAATGGCATAATCTCAGTCGTTTTAAAGGGGTTGACAAAAATGAAATCATACACGCTGTATTTGTTCAGACACGGGCTTACAAAGGGAAATCTTGACGCACAGTATATAGGGCATACGGATTTACCCCTAACTACAAATAGTATAAACGAGTTAAAACAGATAAAAGCAAAATACCACTATCCCGAGGTCGACGCGGTCTTTGTTTCGCCGCTGAAAAGGGCTATGCAGAGCGCCGACATAATGTTCCCAAAAAATAACAAAATTGTAATAGATAATTTTATCGAGTACAATTTCGGCGAGTTTGAGGGACTGACCGCCGAGGATTTGAAGGACAACGAGGACTTTCAGAACTGGCTTCACGGGGATATGTATACGCGCCCGCCCTTCGGTGAAACGAACGCGGAGTTCGTTCACAGGATATGCGATTCCTTTGAAAAGGTGATAAACGGCTGTATTTCGCAGGGAACGACGGATATAGCAATCGTAACCCACGCGGGAGTAATAATGACGATTCTCGCCTGCTACGGCCTTCCCGAGGCGCCTATGGCGCACTGGCAGATGGACGCGGGCTACGGATATAAACTGAGGATAACGCCTTCAATCTGGATGAGGGGGAACAAAATAGAGGTAGTCGACACGGCTCCACAGTCGCTCGAGGACATAAAAAAAGAACCGCAGGAGGATTAACCTGCGGGTCTTTTTTATTATTCTTCGTCTTCCTTCGTGGTCGGAACGGTTGACTCTTCGCCGTATGCGGTATTCGTATAGGTATTTGTCGTTGCCCTTGCGCCGTCGGCAAAGAAGCCTGCCTGACGGACAGTCTTTGTGTCAACTCTGACTCTTGCAAGAGTAATGTTTGATTTACCGTAAATTCTCTTTTGTACTATATATGCGTCGGCGGGGAAGTCCGCTCTCCAAATCCACTGGCCGCCGAATTCGGGCTTGAAGTTTCCGCCCTTGAGGTTCATTTCGGGTACGTTGGTGGTTTCAACGTCGAAGTTCAGCCAGCCCTCGGAGAAAGCATAGGTTGCAATTTTAATAATTTCGTTTTTGCCGAAGCTCGTCTTTACATAGGGGATGAGCTTCTTGATTATTTTAAGTCTTTTCGCGGTTGAAGCGCCCTTTGCCTGTTCAAATATCTTGATAAGGCAGGTCTTCTGGCGGTCCGCACGTGCGTTATCGGAATCGATATGTCTGATACGGCAGTACGCAAGCGCCTGACGTCCGTTAAGCTTCTGAACGCCCTTGTCGCCCTCAAACTTCTTTGTAATCCAGACGTCGCCGTAGGTCTTCGGGTGGCTGTTAATCTCGGTTATTTCGGCTGCGGTGAGTTCGAGTTCTACACCGCCGAGCGTGTTAACTATTGATTTAAACGAATCGAAATTAACTATAGCGTGGCCGTCAATCTTAATTTTATAAAGATTTTCAATCGTTCGCTTATACGCCTTTACGTCGCTCAGGGACATGGCGCCGTTAATCTTGCCGAACTGGCCGGACTCCTTCTTTCCGCTCTCGTTTTCCCAGTAGCCCCAGGAGTCGCGGAGGATTGAGGTAAGCACAACCTTTTTTGTATCTACGTTTACGCTCACTATAATTGCCGAGTCGGCTCTCGTTCCCTCGTCGAGAATATTCTTTCCTCTTGTGTCCTCGCCTATAAGAAGAACGTTGAGAACGTGGGAGGAAGAACAGGGCGAGCCGTTGTAGTACCAGGTTTTAATCATATCCTGAAGGGATGATAGCTCGGTTGCCTCGGTTTCCTGAATCGGGTCAAAGTTTTCAACGAGCTTTTTCATACCCTGCCATTCTTCGGTAGTTTCCTGGCTTGAGGTATCGTTGTTGTCAAGAAGGTCGTTAATCCAGTCGTTTGCCGTAATTAAGAACACTGACGCACCTGCAAGAATAAGAACAAGAAGCGAAATAATTACCGCTTTAAGTATCTTTTTCGTTTTGCTGCCGTGCGGCTTGGGGGGCGCAACCGGCTCTATGTCGGCAACCGCCGCGTCCGAAAGAGCGTCGTCGCTTTCGGCAAGTTCCATAAGGTTTACCATATCGCCGTCGTTCTCTTCAATTGCTTCGTCCTCAATTTTCGGAATATCCGCCGTGTCGCCGAGGTGAAGACCCTCTTCCTCCGGAATTTCCTCAAGGATGTCTTCGGGGATATCTTCGGGTGCCTCTTCGCTGAGTTCCGGCTCCGCGGGGATTTCCTCCTGCGGCACTTCTTCCTCAGCGGGTGCCTCTTCGGCGATATCCGCGCTCTGAACCTCTTCAGGCTCGTGCGGCGCCGGGGCTACTTCGGCGTGTTCCGGCTCGTTTTCGGATTCTTTTCTTCTTTTTACCTCTGAGAGAATCTCATCAATATTGTAATCGTTTCTGTCCAATATTATATCTCCTCTTTAATGGGTTATTCCTGCGCTTCTTCGACAGCCTGTGCCTCTTCGGGCGCAGTTTCGTCGTCATACTCCGTTTCCTCTTCTTCGTATCTGTCTACGATTGAAAGCGTTGCAAGACGTTCGCCGTCCTTGACCTTCATTACCTTAACGCCCTTGCTCGGACGCTTGAAGGTTGAAATCTGGTCGGCGTGGGTACGGATAACAACGCCGTCGGTTGTAATCATAATAACGTCGTTTTCGTCGTCAACGGGGGCAATCATAGCAACCTTGCCGTACTGCTCGGTACGGTAGTTGATAAGGCCCTTACCCGCACGGGCCTGAACGCGGTAATCGTCAAACTCGCTCTTTCTTCCGTAGCCCGTTTCGGATACGGTGAGGAGCTGCTTGCCCTTAATGGATACCGCAAATCCGACTACGTAGTCGCCCTCGGCGAGGTTAATAGCCCTAACGCCTCTTGCGGTACGGCCGATAAGTCTTGCGTCGCTCTCCTTAAAGCAGATTGCCATACCCTCGTGGGTTGCAACTACGAGCTGGCGCTGTCCGTCGGTTACGTCAACCCAGCAGAGTTCGTCGCCCTCGTCAAGATTAATTGCGATAATACCCGTTTTTCTTATATGGTTATACTGGTCGATTGCGGTACGCTTGATTACGCCGTTTCTCGTTACCATACAGAGATACGCTCTCTCTTCCTCGTTGGGGATATTAACCATAGCGGATACGGTTTCGCCGTTTTCAAGGGGAAGAAGGTTAACTACGTTGAGTCCCTTGCTCGTTCTTGAAGCCTCGGGAATCTGGTAGCCCTTGAGCTTGAATACCTTACCCATATTTGTAAAGATAAGAATAAAGTCGTGAGTCGAGCAGGTGAACATAGTCTTTGCATAGTCCTCCTCGCGGCGGCTCATTCCCATTATGCCCTTGCCGCCTCTGTTCTGAGCGCGGTAGGTGTCAATAGTCTGGCGCTTGATATATCCTCTTTCCGTAAGGGTGAAGATACAGTCTTCAACGGGGATTAAGTCCTCGTCGTCAACATCACCGGTAAAGGCGGAGATTTCGGTTCTTCTTTCGTCGCCGTATTTCTGCGCGATTTCACGGGATTCTTCCTTGATAATGTCAAGAATTCTCTGCTCGTTGGCGAGAATATCGGTATAATCCTTGATTCTCTCGTGCAGTTCGTCGAGTTCGTTCATTATCTTTTCAATTTCAAGTCCTGCGAGCTGACCGAGACGGTAAGCGACGATTGCGCTTGCCTGCGGGTCGTCAAAACCGAACTTATCCATTATCGCTTGCTTAGCCTCTGCCTGACCGCCGCGGCATGCGCGGATTGTTGCGATAACCTCGTCAACAATGTCAATGGCTTTTGCAAGACCTTCGAGGATATGCGCCCTCTCCTGCGCCTTGCTGAGGTCAAACTGCGTTCTTCTCTTAATTATATCCTTCTGGAATACGATATATTTCTCAAGGATTTCTTTAAGATTCATTATCTTCGGCACGCCGTCGTCAAGGGCGAGAAGGATTGCGCCGAAGGTTACCTGCATATCGGTCATTTTATACAGATTGTTTAATACTACCTGTGCGTTTGCGTCGCGCTTTACGACAACTTCGATATGCATACCGCGTCTGTCGGAATAATCCTGAACGTCGGCAACGCCTTCAAGTCTCTTTTCCTTAACCAAATCGGCGATACGGGTAATAAGTCTTGCCTTATTTACGCCGTAGGGGATTTCGGTTACGACAATCTTGAAGCGGTCGCCCTTGGTTTCGATTATTTCAGCCCTTGCGCGGACGTAAATCTTACCGCGGCCCGTTGCGTACGCCTCGCGGATACCGCGCGCGCCCATAATTATGCCTCCCGTCGGGAAGTCGGGGCCTTTGATATGCTCCATAATCTCGTCAAGCTCTGCTTCGGGATTATCGATAAGGCAGCACATACCCTCGACTACCTCGCGCATATTGTGAGGCGGGATATTCGTTGCCATACCTACGGCTATACCCGAGGAGCCGTTTACGAGAAGGTTCGGGAAACGGGCGGGAAGAACCGTGGGCTCGTTTTCCGTATCGTCAAAGTTGGGCGCCCAGTCGATAGTATCTTTTTTAATATCGTCGAGCATTTTCATCGCCGTTTTTGAAAGACGGGATTCGGTATATCTGTACGCTGCGGCGGGGTCGCCGTCGATTGAACCGAAGTTTCCGTGGCCGTCAACGAGGATATGCCTCATTGAGAAGGACTGTGCAAGACGTACCATAGCGTCGTAAACGGAAGCGTCACCGTGGGGGTGATAATGACCGAGTACGTCGCCGACGGTGGTGGCGCACTTTCTGTACGGATTTGTAGGATACAGATTGTTTTTATACATTGCGTATAGAATACGTCTGTGAACGGGCTTTAAGCCGTCTCTTACGTCGGGAAGCGCACGGGAAACGATAACGCTCATTGAATAGTCAAGGAACGCCTTTCTTATCTCGTCGCTGATTTCAACGTCAACTATTTTCTGGTTATCATAACGGATTTCTTCGTTCATTGTGTTTCCTCCTTATTATGAAACCTTATATATCCAAGTTCTGTACGAACTTAGCATTCTTTTCGATGAACTCACGGCGCGGCTCAACGTTGTCACCCATAAGTATGGAGAAATTCTCGCTTGCACGCTGCGCGTCCTCGATAGTTACGCGGAGCATTGTTCTGTATTCGGGGTCCATAGTCGTTTCCCAGAGCTGCTCGGGGTCCATTTCACCGAGACCTTTATATCTCTGGATATCGCACTGACCGCCGAGTTCTTCAACTATTGCGTCGCGCTGTTCGTCCGAGAAGGCATACTGCGATTTTTTACCCTTGCTTACCTTGAAAAGAGGCGGCTGGGCAAGATAAACGTAGCCCTCTTCAATAATTTTCGGCATATAGCGGAAGAAGAAAGTCAGAAGAAGCGTTCTGATATGAGCGCCGTCGACGTCGGCATCCGCCATAATAATTATTTTATGATATCTGAGTTTATTTATGTCAAAGTCCTCGCCGATACCCGTTCCGAGCGCCATAACGACGGGAACGAGTTTTTCGTTTGAATAAACCTTGTCAACTCTTGCTTTTTCAACGTTGAGCATTTTACCCCAGAGGGGAAGGATTGCCATATGCTCACGGTCACGCCCCTCTTTTGCGGAACCGCCCGCCGAGTCACCCTCGACGATATATATTTCGCACTTGGAGGCGTCGCGGGATGTACAGTCGGCAAGCTTACCGGGAAGGGAGTTGCCCTCAAGCGGAGATTTACGTCTTGCGTTTTCCCTCGCTTTTCTTGCAGCCTCTCTTGCACGGGAGGCGTCGAGCGCTTTATTGAGGATGGTTTTTGCAGTCTGGGGATGCTCCTCAAAATAAGTCATAAGCTTATCGTAAATAAGGGAGGAAACAAGTCCGGTAATATCGGTGTTTCCGAGCTTGCCCTTCGTCTGTCCCTCAAACTGAGCCTCGGTGAGTTTAACCGAGATAACCGCGGTTACGCCCTCGCGGACGTCGTCGCCCGAAAGCTTTTTGTCGTTATCCTTTAAGATGCCGAAGCGCTTTCCGTAATCGTTGAACACCCTTGTGAGCGCGGTTTTAAATCCCGTTTCGTGGGTACCGCCGTCAACGGTGTTGATATTATTTGCAAATGAGAGGAGGGTTTCGCTGTACTGGTCGGTATAGCAAAGCGCAACCTCAGCCGAACGGTCGCCCTTAGTGGTTGAGATATGGATAACCTCTTCCTGAATCGGGTTATAGCCGCGGCTCTTATTGATATATTCTACGAAAGAACGGATACCGCCTTCGTAGCAGTATTCCTTTTCGTGCTCTTCGTCGTCATATCTGTCGTCGGGGGAACGGTCAAACTTTTCTCTCTTATCGCGCAGGGTGATTGAAAGGCCTGCGTTGAGGAAAGCCTGCTCTCTTAAACGTCTCTGAAGGATATCAAAGTCGTACTTAACGGTCTCCTGGAATATTTCGGGGTCCGTCTTGAATTTAATAAACGTTCCGTGGCCGTCGCTGTCGCCGATAATATGAAGCTCGTTTACGGGAATACCTCTTTCAAAGCGCTGGGAGTAGATATGGCCGTTCTGGGTTACCTCTACTTCAAGCCACTCGGAAAGCGCGTTAACTACCGAGGAGCCTACGCCGTGCAGACCGCCGGATACCTTATATCCCGAGCCGCCGAACTTACCGCCCGCGTGGAGCACGGTAAGAACAACCGTAACGGCGGGGATACCCGTCTTTTCGTTAATACCCGTGGGAATTCCTCGTCCGTTATCGCGGACAGTGATAATATTGTCGGGAAGGATTTCCGTTTCAATATGGGTACAAACGCCCGCAAGCGCCTCGTCTATGGAGTTATCAACAATCTCATAAACAAGGTGGTGGAGTCCTCTCGGTCCGGTTGAACCGATATACATACCGGGACGTTTTCTTACGGCTTCAAGCCCTTCGAGAACCTGTATATCGTCGGCGTTATACTCGTCGGTTACGATAGTATCGATGTCCTCTTCTTCAAGATTTGTGATTTTAATTTCTTCACTCATAAAATTATATCTCCTTCGTCGATATAACAATTATTTACTTCTTTTATAAATCGTACTTGTATTAATCGGACTGATATATACTTTTTCATCAGTCACGATAAAGCTTTTCGGGAGGTCAAAGTTTACGTATTCAACCTTACCCGTTTTTTCGGCGTTTGAAAGGTAATCCCTCGTAGCTTTATTTACGGTTGAGGTGTCCATATCAAAGACACCTATTATTGATTTATCGGTAATTACCGTGTTTTCACCTAAATGTAAATACATTTTATTCACCGCCGATTATTTTTCCGTCGGAAATATGTATCGTCTTTCCCTCTTTAAGACGTAAAATCTGCTCTTTATCGCAGCAGGTAATAAATACCTGGGAGCTTTTTATATTGTTTAAAATATAATCCTGACGCTTTTCGTCAAGCTCGCTCATTACGTCGTCAAGCAGGGCTACGGGTTCAAAGCCCGTCATTTCTTTAAGCAGCGCCGCTTCTGCAAGTTTTATTGCGAGGACGCAGCTTCTCTGCTGCCCCTGGGAACCGTATATTCTTGCGCTTTTGCCGTTAATGAGAATATCAATATCGTCCCTGTGCGGTCCTTTAGTTGTATTGCGGTTTAAAATATCGGGGAGTTTAGACTCTTCAAAAGCCGAAAGAAGCTTTTCTTCAATATCCGATATGTCTTCTTTAAACTCGCTGCAACCGCTGTATTTAAGTTCAATATTTTCTTTATTTGAACTGATACCGAGGTAAATTTCACTCGCATACGGCATAAGGGCGTCGATATATTTCAAGCGCTGATATATTATTTTTGCACCGATTTTTGCCAGATTCTGATTCCAGATATAAAGCATACTGTCAAGCTCGGGATGCTTAACCATATCTTTCAGAAGTGAATTACGCTGAGACAGAGCGCGGTTATATTCTTTAAGCAGATTTCTGTAATTTGATTTAATCTGACAAAGTGCGGCGTCAATGAAGTGGCGTCTTTCACGGGGTCCGTCTTTAATCATACTTAAATGAACGGGTGAAAATACGACAGCTTTAAGTTCTTCGCTGAGCTCGTCCCTTTTATTATTAACTCCGTTAAGACTTACGCTTCTTTTATTATCAATAATGATTTCGGCTTCCTGCTCTCTCTCATTATTTTCAAATTCAATTTTTATTCTGCTTTTTTCTTTTTCAAATTTAACGAGTTCTTTATCTCTTGCGCCGCGGAAACTTCTTGCCCCGGTAAAAAGATATACAGCCTCTATTAAATTCGTTTTACCCTGCGCATTTTCGCCCCAGATGATGTTTACGTCATCAAAATCGGTTTCAAGGTAATCAAAATTCCTGAAATTTTCAAGTTGTATTTTATTTATTTTCATTATACACAACCGTATAATCCGTACCGAAGGCGGAAACAACGTCGCCGTTTCTCAGTTTTTTTCCTCTTGCGGTACAAATTTCGTTATTAACTCTGATAATAGAGTTATTAATCATTTCTTTTGCTTCGCCGCCTGTTTCGGCAAGCCCCATAAATTTTAAAAATGCCTGTAACTGAATAAATTCGGTATTAATTTCAGCATTTTCTTTTTTATGTTCGGCTGCTTTAACTTTAATTTTCATTTTTAAGCCTCATGGGAAGAACAAGGAAAATAAAGCTGTTTCCTTCAATAGGCATAATTTTTACGGGACTTACCGGACCTGCAAGTTCAATTCTTACTTCGTCGGTATCCGCAGCGTTAAACGCGTCAATCATATACTTTGAATTAAAGCCTATTTCAACTCTGTCGCCCTGTGTGTTTGCATGGGTATAATCTATTACACGTCCGAGCGAGGAAACCGTTGAAACTCTTAACTGGTCATTTTCAAAAAGACAGCGAATCGGGTTTTTCTGATTATTTTCAATTACGGGAAGAGTTCTTTCAATACAGTTAACGGCGTCGTTTGTATTAATTAATACCGTTGTTGAAATAGTTTCGGGAATCGCCGTGCGGTAATCAAGAAATTCGCCTTCAAGAAGTCTTGAAATTACCGAATAATTTTCAACTTCAAAAATAATATGGCGTCTTCCGATATTAATTCTTATATTTTCGTCGCTTTCGGGATTCATAAGTTTAATTACTTCTTTAATAGTCTTTTTAGGTACTATAAAGGTTAAATCCTCGCCGTTATACGAAACGGGTTCTTTTCTTATGGCAAGACGGAAGCCGTCAACGCCGACAAGCGTAATTTCATTACTTGTAATATCAAATTTCAGACCAGTGCACATAGGTCTTGAACTCTCATTATCCGCAACTGCAAAAACAGTCTGTGTAATCATTGAGTGTAAAAGCTTCTGATTAAGTTCAATATTCTGTCCGCCGTTTACCGAAGGAAGCTCGGGATAATCGTCGGCGTCAATACCGGTAATATTATACTGAGCAGCGCCGCTAATAATTGATACGGCAGTACCGTTCGTTTCAATAGTAATTAATTCGTCAGAAAGTTTTCTTAAAATATCGCAGAGAATTTTTGCATTTATAATAATTGCTCCTGCGTCAACAACCTCGGCTTTTAAAATAGTATTAATACCGAATTCAAAATCATATCCGGTAAGAGAAAGGGTATCGGAACCGCATTCAATTAAAATACCTTCAATGGTAGGAATTGTAACTTTTGCGCTTACTGCTCTTAATACGTTGTTACATGCAACATTGAGTTCTTTTGTATTACATATAAATTTCATCTTTAGTCCGCCTTTCAAATAATAATTGTTAATGATAAAAAAATGAAAATGAAATTTTATTTTTTTTCGCAGAAAATAAGTATATTTACATACTCAAAGTAATAGACGCGGAAGAAATTGTTAATAAGTATTTCAAACCTTGTTATTTACTTAAAAAAGCGAAAATTTTTCTGTTGAAAAAAATATGGAAAAAATGTTAAAAAATCGGAAAACTTTCGTTTTACACATTATTTAAAATTTTTTAATTGTTGAAAATGAAAAGTTTGTGGAAAAACTATTCGTCTTTTATGTTATTAATTATGTCAAGAACCTGAGAATTGAGGTTTGAATTATTAGCGAGAAGTTTTTCCATCTCTTCAACGTTATACATAACGGTTGAATGGTCTTTATCAAATTCTTTTCCTATAGCTTCATAGCTCATATCGGTAACTTTTCTTATAATATAGAAAGTCATTTTACGGGCAGTAGCTATATTTGCTGTACGCTTTTTTGAATAGATATCTTCAACTGAAACGCCCGTTGTACGGCTTACCTCGTCAACAACTCTTTTAATAGTTACCGGAAGAGGAGGAACGTCGTTTATTACAATATCTTTAATAGCGCTCTGGGCTATTGCGATAGTTGGAGTAATCTGTTCGCCGTAGGTACACATAGCGTGAAGTTTTTTTGTTATGCCTTCAAGCTGACGGATATTTGATTTAATCTTTTCGGCAATAAATTCAACAACGGAGTCGTCAATACTAAAATTGAGAAGCTTTGCTTTACGCTTTATAATTGCGCAGCGTGTTTCAAACTCGGGAGTCTGAATATCGGCAAGCAGACCGGAAACGAAACGCGAGCGGAGCCTGTCAGTAAGAGAATGAATTTCTTTCGGAGGTCTGTCCGAAGTTAAAACAACCTGTTTTCCGTTATCTACAAGAGAATTAAATGTGTGGAAGAATTCTTCCTCGGTCTGGGTTTTACCGGCGATAAACTGAATATCGTCAACAAGTAAAACGTCGATATTATTTCTGTATTTATCGTGAAATTCGTTAACCGTCTTATCACCGAGCGCGGCAATAAATTCGTTTGTAAATTCTTCGGCGCTGATATATTTAATATTGAGTTCAGGATATTTAATCTTAACTTCGTGGCTGATAGCGTTTAAAAGGTGGGTTTTGCCGAGTCCCGAAGCACCGTAAATAAACAGGGGATTATAATCGGTAAGATTAACGCCGTTATTGAATATTCCGCCCGGATTATCCGCAACTGCCTTAGCGGCGGTATAAGCAAATTTATTTGACGGACCCGAAATAAAGTTTTCAAACGTAAAGGTTGAATTTCTTAAATCTTCAAGGTCTACTTTTGAAAGTTTATTTGGTACTGCCGAAATTTCATCAATACAGGTATATTCAATATTACAGTCAAAGCCGCAGACTGCTTTAAACGATTCACGGATTAATTCGTCATATTCATGATAAACTGTTTTCTTTTTAAAATCGGTTGAAAAAAGAAGATTTGCCGTTCCGTTTTGAAAATCAAGCAATTCTATATCTGAAAACCAAACATTATAAACAGTTTCGTTTATATTGCTTTTGATATAATCTACAACATTTTTCCAAAGTTCGGTCATAGAATTCATAAACTTTCCTCCTTTATTAATTATTATAAATATAGTAATATATATATTGATACGAATAATTATTATAATATATAATTTATAATATGTCAATATTATTTTTAACATTATATTTTTATCATTGTGGAAAACTTATGACTTGTATTTTAAAAGGTAATAATATATAATCAAAATTAACATAAAAAGTATTCTTATTTTTAGGGAGGTGAGAAAGTGAAAATATTTAAAAACAGAGGGGACATTTATATTTCAAAAACAAAGAAAATGTCAAACCAGGCGAAGATTTTATATGCGCTTTTGGCCGTAATAGTTGTTTTTACCGCAGTTTTCACGTCTTACCTTCATAAAAACTATTCAAGCGCCGCTGACTTTTTTGCAAGGGGCGAGGTAACTACAACCGAAAAAGAAGAAAATATTAAGGAAATTCTGCCCGAAACCGAGGGTAAAACAAATTATCTGATTATGGAGACGGATGAAAGTAAAGAAACGCTCCATTATATATTCTTAATACAGGCGGACAAGGATAACAGAGCATATAAGGCTGCTGCGCTTTCGCCGGATATGAATTTAGGCTCAACGACAGTTATAAAGGAATATAAAACCTCGGGCGGCGCCGGGCTTAAAGCGAAGTTTACGGAATACCTCGGCTTTGAAATTGATTATTACGCAGATTTTGATTCGGGCGGATTTATTGAGCTTGTCAACAAGCTCGGAAGTTATGTTTACACGTCAAACGAAAAAATTGATTACAGCGGAAATAAAGAGGACGACAAATATACCCTTAAAATAAAAGAGGGAGAGCAGACGATAAGCGGAAGCGAAACGTCAAATCTTTTAAGATATTTTACGGAAAAAACCAAAAATTACAGTGCTGAAAACGAGCTTATACTCAAAGCGCTGCCCGAGCTGCTGAATGAAGAAAATTATGAAAACGCGGACTCGCTTTTCAAACTGTTTATGAAGAACTGTACTACCGATATTACGGTAAGAGATTTTGAAAACGGTAAAAACGGAGTTATGGTTTTCTGCACGCTGAGCACGGATTTAACGCTTTATTCGGCGACGACCGAATTTGACGATACGAACACGCTTACGAGTTCGTCAATTAAAAACATCAAGGGCTATTTCAGCAAATAAGAGGTTTAATATGATTAGTAACGAAAATAAAGAAATAATTAAAAATGCGGTGAGGGAAATCCTTGTTGCGGTAGGCGAAGACCCCGAAAGAGAGGGGCTTCTTGAAACTCCGCAAAGAGTTGCAAATATGTACGAGGAACTTTTTTCGGGACTCAGGGAGGACCCGAAGCAGCACCTTAAAATGTTTAACGAAAAGTCAAACGACGAAATCGTTATAGTAAGGGATATTCCGTTTTCTTCAATGTGCGAGCATCACCTTCTTCCCTTCGTGGGAAAGGCGCATATTGCCTATATTCCGAGCGATAACAAGATTATAGGGCTTTCAAAACTTGCTAGAATTGTTGATAATTTTGCAAAAAGGCCCCAGGTTCAGGAGAGACTGACGCACGACATCGCCGATTTTCTTAACGAAAATCTTTCGCCCAAGGGCGTGGCTGTAATTATGGAGGCGGAGCACAGCTGTATGACCATAAGAGGCGCGAGGGCGAGCGGTTCCGAAACCCAGACCTCGGCGCTCAGGGGAATTATGAGAACGGACGCAAGAACGAGGGCGGAAGTACTTTCACTTCTTACGAAATAATATGATTTGGTATTGCAGAGATAAAAAAATAGAATACGGCAGTAAGACTCTCATAATGGGTATTGTAAATATTACCCCCGACTCGTTTTCCGACGGGGGCTGCTGGTTTTCCGAAGAGGACGCTGTAAAACACGCCTTACAGCTGATTGAAGACGGCGCGGACATAATTGATTTGGGCGCGCAGTCAACCCGCCCCGGATACGAGGAAATACCCGCCGAAGAGGAGTGGGCGAGGCTTGAACCAGTTTTGAAAACGCTCAGAAGCCTTACCGACAAGCCAATTTCGGTTGACACATATTTCCCGTACACCGCAAAAAAAGCGATTGAAAACGGCGCGGATATAATCAACGACGTCGGCGGGAAGCTCGAAAGCGAAACGGCTGAGCTGATAAACAGCAGCGGCGCGGGCTGGGTAGTTATGCACAACGGCCCCGGCGGAGTAAAAGAAGTTAAAGAGTTTTTTGAAAAAGCTATTACAGTCTGTAATAAAAAGCAACTCTGTCTTGATATGGGTATAGGCTTCGGCAAGACTTACGAGGAAAACCTTGAGCTGATAGGAAATGTAAAGAAATACAGAATCGAGGGCGTTCCCCTTCTTCTCGGCGTAAGCAGAAAGAGGGTAATCGGCGCGGCAAGCGGCGAGGAGGAGCCTGAAAAAAGGACGTACGGCAACATAGCCGCCGATACAGCGGCGATTTTAAGCGGAGCGGATATCATCCGTATTCACGACGTAAAAAACGAAATAAAGGGCATCAGAACGGCTGATGAGATTAAAAAATGGATAAGATAACGGTTAAAAACTTAAAATTATTCGCATACCACGGCGTAAACCCCGAGGAAAAGGAAAACGGCCAGACCTTTTTTATTGACCTTGACTATTACCTCGACTTATCAAAAGCGTGCGAAAGCGACGACCTTAACGACACCGTGAGTTATGCGAAGGCGGTAAAAGTTATACGCAGAGTATTTACCGAAGAGAGATATGACTTAATAGAAAAAGCGGCGCAGGTAATCTGCGACGCGCTGTTTGAAGAATTTGAAGAAATACGAAAAATAGATATAACTCTTAAAAAGCCCGAGGCGCCCGTGAACGCCGATTTTGACTATATGGCGGTATCTCTTACGAGGGAAAGAAAATGAAGTATATTTTAGGAATAGGAACTAATATAGGCGACAGAAAAGAGAATATTGAAAACGCCGTTAAGGCGCTTTCCCTTGTGCCGAAAACGGAGGTTTTAAGGCAGTCGGCAATATATGAAACGGAGCCGGTGGGCTACGCGGAGCAGGAGAGCTTTTATAATAGTTGCGTTGAAATTGAAAGCGCCCTTGAACCTAACGAGGTGCTCGGCGTATGCCTCGGAATTGAGGCGGGGTTCGGCAGGATAAGAGAATTAAAAGACGGGCCGAGAATAATTGACCTTGATATTATTCTTGCCGAAAATGAAAAGATTGACAGCGAAAATCTTACGGTTCCGCACCCGAGGTTTAAAGAGAGAAGATTCGTTTTAATTCCGCTTTTAGAACTTTTCCCCGACGGCAGCGCCTACGGCGTGGAATTCAAAAGCTCCCTTCTCGGAATAAAGGGACAGAGCATTAAGGAACAGTAAAAACATTGCCGCACCCTGAAAATTAAGAAATACGGACTGAAAGAGAAGCAATTCCCTTTCGGTCTTTTTTCTTTTTGGTGTGAGTTTTGCCGACTGACTATTGACAAACAGCAGGGAATGCGGTATGATTAGTTATACAAATCATACTTTTAGGGAGGGCTCCGTATGTCAAAACCGAAGGGAAAACACGCATGGACAGCCACTGTAGGCGAGAAAGGACAAATCGTTATCCCGAAGCAGGCAAGAAAATTGTTTGATATTAAACCCGGGGATACGTTAGTACTTTTAGGCGACGAGAAGCGGGGAATTGCAATTCCGCCCAAAACTATGTTTTCGCAGTTTGCGGCAGCTGTTTTTGAAGCAGACGAGGAGGACGAAGGATGACGCTTTGCAGTGTTGAAAACTTAAGTAAATCGTATCCCTCTTTTTTGCTTGACGGCGTTTCTTTTCAGCTAAACGCAGGAAGGATTACCGGTTTTATCGGCAGAAACGGCGCAGGCAAAACGACGACGATAAAATCAATCTTAGGCTTTGTTCACGCCGATAGCGGCAAGGTTGATTATTTTGATTTGCCTTTTTCGGAAAACGAGAGAGAAATTAAACAGCGTATCGGGTATTCTACAGGGGCGGTTAACTATTATCAGAAAAAGAAAATAAAGGATATTGTTGCAGTAACAAAAACCTTTTACGATAACTGGGACGAAGATGCGTACAGAGAATATCTTGAACTGTTTTCGCTCGACGAAAACAAAACGCCGGGAGAGCTTTCAGAGGGAATGAAAGTGAAATTCAACCTTCTTCTTGCTCTCTCTCACAGGGCGGAAATCCTGATTTTAGACGAACCGACAAGCGGACTTGACCCGTTTTCCAGAGATGAAATACTTGAGCTTTTTATTGAGCTGAAAAACAGAGGCGTTGCCATATTGTTTTCAACGCACATCACGTCGGATATAGAAAAATGCGCTGATGACATTATGTATATCAGAAAAGGCAGGCTTATTGCCTGCTGCTCCGAAAACGACTTCCGCAAAAACTACTGCAAAGACGGGGAAACGTTAGAGGAAACTATATTGCGAATGGAAAAGGAAGAAAACATATGTTAAATCTGTTAAAAAAAGAAATGAAGTTAGCGGCTTCTCCTCTTTCGTATATATTTATCGCCTTCGGGTTGATGGCGTTTTTGCCGGGGTATCCGATATTGGTAGGTTCATTTTTTGTCTGCCTCGGAATGTTTCAGTCGTTTCAATATATGAGAGAAGCGAAGGACATTCAGTATACCGTGCTTTTGCCTGTTGCAAAGGGCGATACGGTAAGAGCAAAGTATTTCTTTTGTATGATAATAGAATTCTGTTATTTTGTTGTCACAGCCATTCCTGTAATGCTGCGAATGACGGTATTATCAGACGCGCCCGCATATAGAAACAACGCTCTGATGAACGCAAATATTGTATATCTCGGCTTTGTATTGCTGATTCTGGGATTGTTTAATTTTATATTCATAGGCGGTTTTTTCAAAACGGCATATAAATTTGCAAAACCTTTTGTTACGTTTATTGTTGCAGCCTTTTTAATTGTCGGCGTAGGTGAAATACTGTTTCATATTCCCTGCCTGTCCGCGCTGAATGCCTTTGGCTTTACGCACCTCGCTCTGCAGGTAAGCGTATTAACAGCGGGCGCAGCTGCGTTTGCGATATTGACGGCAGTTTCCATGCGAAAAGCGATAAAAAACTTTGAGAAGATTGATTTATAAAAGAAATATAAAAAGCGATGTATTACATCGCTTTTTCTTTTACATAAAGGATGAGATTGAATCCACTACGTCGGCTACCTTTTCGGCAGTCTTTTTTACCGCTTTTTTTGCAGCCATGGAGCTTGGCTTCGTTGCGCTCGCCATGGCAAGTGCGGAGCAGACTGCAAGCGTTGCGCCGACGCCCTTCATTATCATTTTTGACGTATTATTTTTCATTTTTTCTCCTTCAGGCAGAGTAAGACGAATTCCAAATCGGTTTAAAATGGCGGATTTGCCTTATCTCTGCGTTAAAAATACTCGGAATACATAAAGTATTCCTGCGTTTTTTGCCTTGACCTAAACCAACTCTGCTCATTTTAAACTGCAAAGCAGCGAAAACGCTTGCAATTAAGATGAACTTTGGTTTTTGAGGTCGCAGTTTGGCTGGCGCCAAGCAAGAACGAAAACATCAAAGTTCGCTTAAAAACTGCGTTTTGGCGATTCGGATTCGTCTTGCTCTGCCTGTTGCCCGGGCAGTAATATTGTTTGAAAAAATGAAAATAATAAAAGTGTAAAAATTAGTTATTTATCTGTTTTAAAATCTGCGCGGCGTCCTTTCCGTTGATAACGTTATCAAGGTTCATATCGGGATAATTATTGTAATTTACGCCTTTTTCGGCTGTGATATGGTCTTTGAAATACTGATATTTATCAAGCTCGTGAAGGGCGTTGTTATCGTTATTGAGATGATAGATAAGATTGGCGCTTTCGTTAACCGCAAGGCCCTTGGGATTGGCGGAAAGGGTGCAAATCTGGTAAGTGCTTCCGTCCGGCAGTACGGAGGTTATTTTTTTGTTTGCGCCGACATAAAACCTTCCGTCAAGGTAGGCGAGGCGGGCAAGGCGGTCTTTAAAGGAATAGTAATGCGCCGTGCCGTTTTCGTCATAAAAACCGCTTGAATAATTGATAACCGTTGTGGTAAAGCCCGAGCACATAAGTGTTTCGCTTCCCGCAAGGGTGCGTTTTCTGAAATAGACGTAGGTGCTGTTTGACGGGCCGGGGTCAAGGTAGTAGAAATCGCCGTTTACTGTATAAATTCGCGCTGTAACGTCGTCCCAGAAGGCGGAGTCGTAAAGCGTGCTCGTTGCCGCTTCCCCGTTGTCCGGCACGCCGCCGTAATGCCATTCTATTCCCGAATCGGACGAGAAGAAGGTATCGCTTTTAAGGAAATACGCGTGCATAACAGAACCGTTAGTATTCTCCTCCGTATCATAGTCGTGGTTATCAAAAGTTAAATCAACGTTATACCACGCGCCGCCTATCTGAATAAGGTTCCACGCGTGGTTCATCGCGTCTGACGCGACGTAAACGCAGGGAACGCCGAGGGTGTTCATAATATACTGATAAGCGAGGGTAAAGCCCTGGCAGACTACCCTGTGATTGAGGAAGAAGCCGTAGGCGCTGTGATAAATCTCAAGGTCAAGCGCGGGGACGTAGGTTCCGTTTTCGTCAAAAATGGTCGGATAATCCGCGATTGATATCATATAGTCGTGGACGGTCAGCGCCTTTTGAAGGTCGTTCATACTGTTGTCAACCTGAGCCATAACCTCGTCGGCGCCGCCGTAAAAGATTTCAAGCGCGGCGGCCGCTTCTTCGGGCGTCATTTTATAAGTCGGATAAACCGACGCGACGGTACGGGTTGCGTTCACATAACTTATCCTGAAAGCCGAGTCCACAAAAAACAAATCGGGGTGGTTATTGAGAACCTCTGAATATACGGCGCTTATGTCGTCAATCGGAATGTTGAACGTGCGGAGGTTTATCTCGCTCGAACAAGCGAGGAAGCCCTCATACATTACCGCGTCAACGGTAGACGCCGAGCGCAGGAGCGGCTTATACTGCGAAAGGTCAGTGCTTTCAATATCAAAATCGCCCTCCTGCAAAAGCGCAGCTTTGCACTCGTCCTCCTTCGTGTAGCCGAAAACGAATACCGGCGAAAGCAGGGCAAGTACGATAAGTACGGATATTAAGATTTGAAAGCGGCGTTTTTTCATACGCTCAGTCCTTTCACTCTTTGTGTATATATTTTATTATATTTTATCTTTTTAGTCAACAAAAAAGAGGCAGTACTGCCTCTTTTTCTTATTCTTCGTTAAAGGAGGCGGCCTTTTCCTGGGCTGCTTCGGCCTTTGCCTTTGCCTTTTCAGCCTCGGCTCTTGCTTTTTCAAGTTCTCTCTGAGCCTTATCCTTTTCCTTCTGCGCCTTATCAAGCGCTTCTTTTTTATCCTTTTCAGCGTCGGCGAGAGCCTTTTCCTTCTTGGCTTCGGCCTCGCGGCGTTTCTTTTCGGCGTCCTGGCGCGCCTTGTCCGCCTTGGCGAGAGCCTCCTCCTGCGCCTTTTCGGCGTCGCGGATAGCTTTTTCTTTTCTGTCCTCTGCCTCTTTCTTGGCTTTTTCAACCTTTTCGGCGGCGGCTGCCTTGATTTTTTCTATCTCGCGCTTTGCTTTTTCCTCGGCTTCGATTGCGTCCTTTTCCGCCTTTTCGGCTTCCTTGAGCGCCTTCTTGTCGGCTTTTTCGTGAGCCTCGGCGAGTTCCTTTTCAGCCTTGGCGGCGCGCTCCTCCGCTTCTTTGAGCGCCTTTTCGGCGTCCTTTTCCGCTTTCAGCGCCTTGTCGCCCGCCTTCTGGGCGTCCTTTTCAGCCTCGCGTCTTTCCTTTTCGCGCTTCTTGCTCTCTTCAAACTTAGTTTCACGTTCAACACGCTCAACCTTAATCTCTTCGATTTCCTCGGCGGAGATAGTCTGTTCGCGCTTCCAGGTGAACATAACCTCGGGTTCCTCGAAAATCTCGTCAAGCTTTTTGATAAAGGGAACGATGTCGCCGAAGTCGAGCGCACGGTGGTCAAAGACGATAGTGAAGGGGAGTACCTGACGGATAGCGATTTCTTTTTCGTCGTTTTCATTTACAACGACGACGGGCTTATCCTGAACCGCGCCGACGGCAATAGCCGTAACCTGCGGCGGAATAATTTCGATAAGAGCGGCGGCGCCCCTCTGCTCACGGTAGACGGAGCCGATATTTGAAATTGTAATCGAGCCCTGCTCTATATCGTGCTTTGTAAGACGGTCGCTTTCGGGGATTGCCTCGTACGCCTTCTTTTCCTTGCCTTTAAGGGTTTTAACCTTGTGCTTACCCGTTTTTGAGCCGATTATACGGTTAATCGTCTGGGCGATTTTTCCCTCTTTAAGGCCGGTAATCGTATTATCCATCGATACGTCGAACATAACCTCGTTAAGGTTTGTGTTCGCCATACGGCGGTTAACGTCCTTGAGGTAATCAACCATATCGTCGAGAGTTTTATTTTCAAAATTGTGAAGATTAATTGTCATCATCTCGCCCGTGGGGAGAACCATGGGCATGGAAATATTAATCTCGGAGAGCGTATGAATAACGCCCCTTACGTATTTTTTATCAAAATCAATATGCGCGTTCATCGCGGGGCAGGCTTTAAGTCCCTCGCAGATAACCTTGAGCATAAGGGTATTAACCGTAACCTTGTTCTCTTTTTCAACGCCCTCGTTAAGACGCTTGTACTGAGTCATAAACTCGGTAACGTCCGGCTCGTAGGTATAGGTTACGTGCGGTATATTCTGCCAGCTTTCGGTAGTCATATTAGCGACGATTTTACGCTGAATACCGAAGTGCTCGGTCTTGATAACGTTATCTTTTTTAGCCATAACAATCACCCTTTCGGTTTAGTATAGATTATTATAATAGAACGGGGCGGAAAAGTCAATATTAACATTTGTATAATTTAACTATACGGAAAGTATAAACTTTTAGCGTTGAGTGTTGAGAATTGAGAATGGAGAATTGAGAATGGAGAATGGAGAATTGAGAATGGAGGGTCTTGCAGACGACAATTATAAAATGGGTGCGGGCAGAGCCCGCCCTGAATTATCCATTATCCATTTTCAATTTTCCGCTTTTCGGCGGGACGATGTGGGCATAAAAGGCGTAAAAATAAGGGAGGGGTTACCTCCCTTAAAAAACGATTAATCAAATGCGTGGCCGGTTGAACCGAATACCTTGTCAATCTTATGCGCAACAACCTCTTCAATAAGGGTTCTTGCGGGGGTGAGATACTGACGGGGGTCGAAGTGAGTCGGGTTCTCGGCAAAGTGCTTACGGATAGCCGCGGTCATGGCGATACGGATATCGGAGTCAACGTTTACCTTACAAACAGCCATTTCAGCCGCCTTGCGGAGCATATCCTCGGGGATGCCGATAGCGTCGGGCATCTCGCCGCCGAACTCGTTGATAAGCTTGATGTGGTCCTGATTTACGGAGCTTGCGCCGTGGAGAACTATCGGGAATTCGGGAAGCTGTTTTTCAACCTCTTCGAGAATATCGAAGCGGAGCTGCGGCTTCTGGCCGGGCTTGAATTTATATGCGCCGTGGCTTGTTCCGATAGCGATAGCAAGCGAGTCAACGCCCGTTCTCGTTGCGAAGTCGTAAACCTCTTCGGGTCTTGTATAGGATTCGTTACCCGCCTCTACGACAACGTCGTCCTCAACGCCGGCAAGGGTTCCGAGCTCGCCCTCGACTACTACGCCGTGAGCGTGAGCGTATTCAACTACCTGCTTTGTGAGCTTAATATTCTCTTCATAGGGAAGAGAGGAGCCGTCAATCATAACGGAGGTAAAGCCGCCGTCAATACAGCTTTTACAGGTTTCAAAATCCGGGCCGTGGTCAAGGTGAAGAGCAATGGGAAGGCCGGTTTCTTCAGCCGCCGCCTTTACCATGGCTACAAGATAGTCGTGGGACGCGTATTTTCTTGCGCCCGAGGAGCACTGAAGAATTACGGGAGCCTCAAGCTTTTTAGCCGCTCTCGTGATACCCTGAACTATCTCCATATTGTTTACGTTAAAAGCGCCGATAGCGTAGCCGCCTTCGTATGCTTTTTTGAACATTTCCTTTGTTGTTACAAGTGGCATAATATTATATCTCCATTCATTTTATTTGCTCATATATTATACTACAAATGATATAAAATATCAATATATAATTATCTTTCCTTTCCGTGGAGTATCGGGGAAAGGGGTTTATATATAAGCATTGAAATTATTACGCAGAAGAGGCCTTTAATCAGGGTAAAGGGCACGTTGAAAACGAGGAGCGACTGCTCGATGCTCTTCATTGAGGGGACGATTGCCTGATACGCCTGCAAAACAACCTCTTTGGGCATAAAGTTATAGTAAAACGGGTATACTATGAAGAGGTTTGAGGGGAAGCTCAGCGCCGCCATGGCGATAGCGCCGACGATGCCGCCGACGAGGGCGCCCTTCATGGTTTTATTATACTTATAGATAATTCCCGCAACGCCCGCAAACACCGCGCCTAAAATGAAGTTTGAAAGTTCGCCGATATAGCCGCTCTGGCTGACCGCAAGGTGAACTATGTTTTTGACGAGCGCGATTAGAATTCCCGCAACGGGGCCGTAGGCGAAGGCGCCTATAAGCTCCGGCAAATCCGAAAAGTCAAGCTTTATAAAGCTTGGGATAAACGGAATCGGAACTTCAAGATACTGCAGTACCACCGCGGCGGCGGTAAGCATTCCGCACCCTGCAATAAGGCGCGTTTTGTTGAATTTTTTGTTTTGTTCTTTCATAATTTCCTCCTTTTTGGGGAAAGAGAAAACCCGATACGCTCGTATCGGGGTAAATACAAAGGTATTATTTCTCTCATCCGGACTTATGCCTTCGCAATTACCGTCGGTTACGGAATTTCACCGTATCAGTCCCGTAAAGGGAGTCGCGGACTATACCGCCGGTGGGGAATTTCACCCCGCCCCGAAATATTTAATAGACAAAATGCCTATAAATCATTATAAGCATTAGCGCCGCAAAGTCAAGATTTATTGTAAGATATGAACAAAATGTGAATAAAATTATTGACAAAAGGGTTACAATCTGTTATAGTGTGTTTACGCATTTTGAGGGAAATGCAAAAAGGAGACGATTTTTATCAGACTTAAAACAGCAAAAATCGTATCGGTAATACTTGTTGTGGTAATGGCGCTTTCAAGCAGCGTTGACGCTCTTGCGCTTAACCTTCCCTTCGGAATTCCGTTTAAAAATCAGGAAATTCAGGCGGAGGACAATTCAAGAGTTGTCGCCGCGATGCACAGACCGATTAGAGAGAAGGAAGGCTTTACCTTTAAAGTTGACGGTATTACGACTGACAGCGCAAAACTCAGCTGGGAAAGCGATACGCTTGTACTGAGCTATCTTATCTGCAAGTACAACGTTATCAACCAGAGCTGGGAAGAATACCTTACGTTAACCGAAAACGAGCTGGCGCTTGACGACCTTGAAGAGGACACGGATTACCGCTTCGGAATCTTCAACGCGGCCAATATGGAAGGACTCGGGGAACTGAGCTTCACAACGGCGGTTAAGACTGCGTCGGTTGCACTTAAACACGTTGCCTCTGATTCGGTTGAACTCAGAATAAGGCACACGGAGAGCGTTGCAAAGGTATGGCTTTACAAGAGCGCTGACGGCGAAAAGTTTGAAAAACTCGCCGAGGTTAATACGGACACGTATACCGATACCGATGTTGAAGAAGAAACTACGTATTATTACAGAGTAAAATGCGTTACAAACAGAGCAAACAGAAAGAACGCGAGCAAGGTCAGCCGAACCGTTGAGGCGACTACCTTAAAAGGTTTTGAGTTACCCGAAATTACGGGCGCAACAAAAACTTATGCGTACTACAAGGCGGTAACCGCAAAGAGCACCCCGCAGTATAAGCTTCTTAATTCAAAGGAGTGCTATACCGACGAGGAGACGGGAATCCGTATGGTTGACGGCTACTACTGTATTGCCCTGGGTTCGTACTACGGAACTAAAATAGGAACAAAATACCGCATTACCTTACAGGACGGCGAGGAGATTAAGGAGCTTAACTGTATTCTCTGCGACCAGAAGTCGAACAGACATACGGACGAAAAGCACCAGTACGCCGTTAAGAACAGAGATATAATGGAATTTTATATCGAAAAGGGCAAGCTCCCGAGAGGAATTGTCGGTAACTACGGTAACCTTGAACAGTTCAGAGGCGACATTGTTAAAATTGAACAGTATCCGGAAACGGAAGAAGAAAATGAAAAGCTTTGAGGCGTTGCCTCAAAGCTTTTTTACTGTACAACTTTATCCCTGAACGCCTGTATTTCCCCGTCGGTAAGCTTCAGTACGTTCTTTATAAACGCCTCGTCGCCGCCATGCTTATCAATAATCTTAAACAGCTCGTTGATATATTCTTTACGCGCGATGAACACGTTGTAAACCATATACGAAGCGTATTTGTTGTGCTTGATTGTGCGGACGAGGAACTTATATGTGCGCGCTCTCCATACGGCGACCTTGTTGGTGAAAAGGTAATCGTCAAGAATCGTCTGCCTGTCGGCGCCGAGCACCGTCAGAAGCAGTGCGGTTACCATACCCGTTCTGTCCTTGCCCGCGGTGCAGTGGTAAAGCACTGCAAAATCACTGTCGCCGGCGCATACGATATAGCGCACGACCTCGCAGAGATTTTCAAGGCTCGAGCCGTTTACAACCGCGTTGTAAAGGTTAATCATACTCGGAACCTTGGACATATCCTGCTTCGTTTCGTGGCTGAGCCCGGGGATTGAGTCGTCAAAGACGGGCATTTCAAGGAACTTTACCCCGTCGGTTTCCCTGTTAGGCTTTTCCGCCTTTTCAAACGAGTTGCGCAGGTCGATTACCGTTTTTAGGCGGTATTCGTTTTTCAGCGTTTCAAGCGCGGAGTCGGAAGCATTGTGCATGTGGCTCGCGCGGATGAGCATACCTTTTTTTATTACCCCGCCCTTAACGGGAATTCCGCCGAGGTCGCGGGTGTTGTTCATACCTTTGAGTTTAATGTTCTGCATATTCGTTCCCCGCCATTATTTTCATATAGCGCTTGAAGAACTGGACGCCCTCGGTGAGCTGGTCAACGGGACAGCGCTCGTTTGTTGAGTGAGTTGTGAGCAGCAGCGAGGTTCCCACGGTAAAGGGCGCGTAGCGGTAAAGGTTATCGCAGATGTCCTCATAGTGGTAGGTGTCCGTTCCGCCCATAACAAGATAGGGCGCGACGATATTGTATTTATCCATCTGATGCGAGAGGAGGGTGAGCGTTTCAAACGCCTTCGTATCGGTCGGCGAGATTGCCGACGCCTCCTTGCCCTTGATAAATTCAATGTCTATATCCTTATTTCTTACAACCTTGCGGATGTGGGCAAATAAATCCTCGGTAGAGGTTCCGGGGAGCTGACGGAAATTAACCGTAACGCTTGCCGTCTGGGGCAGGACGTTAGCCGCCGGAGAGCCTTCAAGCATAGTGCACGCCGTGGTCGTTCTTATAAAGGACGCCGCAGGCGGTATTTTTTTTGCGATAGCCAGAACAAGCGGTTTAAGCAGCGGAAGGTTGCACATAAAGAGCCTTGCGGGATAGGTCATATGCTTGCCGATAATGTTGAACATATCGTCAACCATGGGCAGCATTTTTGCTTTGAACTGATGCTTTTCAAGGTCGTGAACTACATCGGAAATGAGGCCTACGCCGGTGTGCTGCGGGGGCTGTGAGGAGTGGCCGCCCTTGGCGTGGACGGTAACTTTAATATCGGTATTGCCCTTTTCCGCTATGCCGACTCCGGCGAGGTTTCCTTTAAGAATACCATTCACGTTGGCGGGGAGGATTGCGCCGCCCTCGTCGATAGTTGAATCAAGGTGAACGCCGCGCGCTTTAAGCGTTTCCATAATAGCGTGCGCGCCGTTGTTTTTACCCGCTACAATCTCTTCGTTATGGCCGAAGCAGAGATATATCGTTCTTTCGGGCACGAAGCCGTCCTCCAAAAGTGATTCAACCGCCTCGATAACGCAGATGAGGTGGTTTTTCATATCGAGGGCGCCGCGTCCCCAGATAAATTCGCCGTCGTTATAACCCTCAAACGGGGGATGCTCCCAGTCGTCGTAGGTTCCCTCGGAAATCGGGACTACGTCCTGATGCGAGAGGAAGGCGATACCGTCGAGGTCGGGGTTTTTTCCCTCCCAGGTATAAAGCAGGGAGGCAAGGGACACCTTTTCGCGTTTCAGAGTTTTATGAGTCAGCGGGAATTCGCGCTCAAGGAAGTTGTGGAACTTATCAAATTCAGCCCAGTCGACCTTGTCCTCGTCGACGTTTGAAACGGTTTTAATCTGAATTGCCTCGGTGAGGTGGCGCTGAACGCGCTCTTCGTCAACCCTCTCCTTCGGCATGGGTTCAACGTCGGGGCGATTGATTTTAAAGAACGCCGCGCGGATTGCGGTGATAATTAAAAACGCCGCGATTATTATAAGTATAATTTTTCCTATCATTTCTGTCCTACCCAGCCTTTCTTAAACATAAGGTGCGCGCCGAGGAGAGAAATAACTACTCCTATCGGGATTAAGACGCCCGTAGCGAGAGTGCCTGCAAAGATTAAAATTACCGTTAAAACAACGATGGGAAGGATAGATATCTTCCAGTGCTTTGCAAGATAAGACGCGCAAAGCGCGCCGAAGAGCGCGGGGGTTACCTGC
>CAJOER010000002.1 GCA_905233805.1 uncultured Eubacterium sp.
TATGCGGTTTCTTCAATGTAATTGTTTTTATCTGTTCCCGAATCGTTATCCGTAGTCCAGTTATATGTGTTGGCAGTTACAAGGTTTCTTCCGAACTGAGAGCCTGTTGAAACGCTGATTCTCTTTGCGCCGGATTCAATGAATTTTGAATAGTTGCCGAGGCACCAGAGACGTTTCGAGGGCTGGATATTATCGTGGTTGGTTGAACTGATATAAACAAGGCTGTCGGGATAAATTCCCTTGCCGCAGGCAGTCCACCAGTCCCACTCGATAGCGTTGAGGATAGTCATATCCTGATAGATAATATCCGCCATTGCAAGGCCGTAGTCGATAGTCATACCGTTAGTGCTTCCGCCCTCTGACTGAATATGACCGAGAACGCCTGAGGAGGCGTCGTTAGTCATTTGGCAGTATTCGGTAGAGCGTACCTTCTGCCCGTAGTAGTTGCCTCTGAGCGTTGTTGCTGCGGCTTCTCTGTCCGCGGTGCTTGCCCAGTAGGAATGAGCTGCAACGGTATCTACATAGTTTCTTATGTTCTTATTATTACTGTACTGCGAAGAGAAGCACTGAGCTAAAAACCTGTTCCACCAGTAGTTGTGATTAACCTGGCCCGACTCCCAGATTTCAACGTCAACCTTGCCGTTGAGCTTTGAATTGCCCGTAATTGCGGGAACCATATAAAGATTATAGAAGGTGCGCGCCGTGGTTTCGGCGAAGTGGCAGCCCTCCTGGTTGCTCGACTGGGTTCCGTCGCCGTTGTACCAGCCCGACCAGTCCCACTCGGGCTCGTTAATCGGGGATACCGAGGTTACGTTATAGCCCTCGTCGATAAAGTGCTCGGCGCAGGTTGCCATATAATTTGCAAAGTTCTGGAACTTGCCCGAGGCGAGGTTTTCGGTACCCGAAACGTTACCGTTTGAATTGGTAGTAAGCGCGCCGTAGGTCTTGCCGTTTTTCGTCATAAAGTACGGAGCCGAGTTTGCGAAAAGCGTTACCCTTAAATCGGGGTTGAGGTTATTCGCAATAGCAAGGCAGTTCATCGCGCCGGGGTCGTTATTCCAGTTATAGGTTCCGTTACTCTGCATAAAGCAGTGAGTTCTCGCGTCGGCAACGTAGAGGTCGTAGTCCTGCTGGTCCTCGCTTCCGGCGCCGAGGTTATAACGGTAGATATTAAGTCCTATTCCGTCTTCCTTTGAGTAGAGAAGCGAGAGGATATCCTCCGCGTTTTCCCAGGTTCCTACCGACTGTGCCCACCACGCCGCGGAGGCGCCGAAGCCGTCAATAGTCTGATACTGAGTGTTTACGTCAAAGGTTGTTTCTTTATTTTCAAGTGCGGGGCTGTCAAGAATTCTGTTAATTCTCACAAGGTCCCTTGCGTTTATAACGCCGTCGCAGTCCAAATCGGCTCTTCCGTCGTAGTTGGGCTGGTTATATTTTGTATTGCCCGCCGTTGCGCTTATTGCCGCGTCGAAAATCGACCTTACGCTGAGCGCGCTTTCATAGAGATTAGTTGCTCCGCAGCGGGTGCATTCATAGTTTACGGTAAGGCTGTTTGAGCCTGTATATCTGTAATTGTGGCCGAGAGCGGGAGTGTAATTTGATTTAACGCTTTCCGCATCGCAGAACGGGCAGGAGTAAAGGTCGTAGCCCTGCTCCGTACAGGTCGGCGCAACGGTTGAAGTCGTGTAGGAGTGAGCGTCGTTCATGCACCAGTATTTCCAGTTATATCCCTTCGCCTGATGAGTCTGAACCCAGGCGTAAACGCCTGTGCTCTTTCCGCCGACGCCGAGGAACTGCGCCCAGCCGCCCTCGCCGTTACCGAAGGCGTCTTCGCCCATCGTTACGTTTTCGCTGAAAATCTTAACGTAGTTGAAGCCCGTGTTCCAGAAGGCGTGGTCGTCTATGTAGCGGGTGTTGGCGGGAAGGTCAATCCAGAAGGTTGTACCCGAGCAGTTATTGAACGCCCACGGGTAGATATGAAGGTCGTCGTTACCCTGAGTGAAACGAATCTGGTCAATGCTCGTGTCGTTTGCAAAGGCGTAGTTCCATATCTGGTTGAGCATGGAGTCAAACTGAACGCTGCCGAGGTTAGTACACTCAGCAAATGCGCCCCAGCCGATAGCGTAAACGTTGGTAAAATCAACCTCGGTTATAGACTCTCTTCCCTGGAAAGCGGTAGTACTTACCGAGCATTTTGCATCGGTAGTGCGGAAATCTACTTTATTTACGGCTGCCGTAAAAGCCTGCCACGGCTGAGAGCCGTTTTCATAGCTCGTCATATCGCCCGAGCCTGTGAAATAAAGCTTTGCGTTGCTTATATCAAAGTTCCAGGTAAGCTGCTGGGAGGAATAAGTATTGCTCGAGCATACGCCGCTGAGCTGGTTCGACCTGTAAACGGTATAGGAACCCGCGGAATTAATCGAGGTGTTATCCGTAATTACCGTTTTGAGCGCAGAGCAGCCCGACAGGGTGTTCGACTCAAATCCGGTATAGGGAGTACCCATTCTTATTACTTCAAGCGAAGAGCAGTTTTCAAAGAACCAGTCCGGAACGGTTCCGTTGGTCCACCACTTATCGCCGAGGTCAGCCCATTTAAGCGCATAGCAGTTTTTAAATACCGCGGTATACATCCAGTTGGTGTTGCCCGGAAGGGAAACGGATTTGAGCGAGGTACAGTTTTCAAAGGCGTTATTGCCGATAGTGTCAACAGTGCCGAAATAAACCTCGGTAAGATTATTACAGTCGGCAAAGGCGTAGGCGCCGACGTTGATAACGCCGGAGCTCATTACAACCTTTTTAATCTGCGTTCTGTAATCGTACCACTCGGGACGCGGGGAGTTGTTGTTGACGAAGTCCGCCATACGCTGCTCGTTTCCGCTGATGGTTATAACGCCGTCGCTGTCAAGTCCCCAGATAAGCGTATATCCGTCCGCACCGCAGGAACCCGACGCTATAATTTCGGCGTCAGCTTTTGCGGTAAACGTTCCGCAGGCAAGGCAGGACGATACAAGTATCAGGCTGAGTATAATTGATAGTACTTTTTTCATAAATATCACTCCATGCAATACTTACTGGTTTTTTTCAAATATGATTCTCAGACCGTCAATAAGAAGGTCGTTATCAATGATAATATCGTGGGCGCAGTTTTTTGCAATTGAACTACCGAGGCCGCCCGTAATAACTACTGTTGCTTTTTCGCCGAGCTCGTTTTCAAAGCGGTCGATAAAACCGTCAAGCATGGCGGCGGTTCCGATAACCGCACCCGATTTCATACTGTCAATGGAATTGGTGCCGATAATATTTTTAGGCGCTGAAATATCAATCTGCGGAAGAAGAGCGGTACCCGTTGAAAGGGCGTTTAAAGAGGTCTTTACTCCCGTGGTGATAATACCGCCGAGGAAGTTCCCGTTTTTGTCGATTACGGAGCCTGTCGTTGCGGTTCCGAGGTCAAAAATGATAATCGGCAGGGGATATTTTTCCTTAGCGGCTACCGCGCCTACTACAAGGTCGGCGCCGAGCTGCGCGGGGTCGTCAATTTTGATTGAAAGCCCCGTCTTTATTCCCGGGCCCACTATGAGAGAGTCGACGCCCGTCACGATTTTTACCGCGTTTTTAAGCGTGCCGATAAGGGCGGGAACAACACTTGAAATAATCGCGCTGTCAACACCCTCGATACCGTGAAGCTTAAAAAACGAGCTGAGTTTAATTGCGTATTCCTCGTCGGTCTGTTTAATATCGGTTGAAAGACGTCCCGAGGTTACGAGTTCTTTACCGTCCAGTACACCTAAAACTATATTTGTATTTCCAACGTCAATAGCGAGTAACATCGTTAATCTCCTCAGATAGATATTCTGTAAACCATAACTCCGTGTTTCGGTACGGATACGGAGATAGTGTCGTGTCTTATTCTGTCGCCGCTCCACAGGTCGTGGATTTCATATCCCGTGCCGGAGCGGTTAAACTGAAGATATTTATCGTCCTTAAGCGAGTCGAGCGGGAACTCAACCGGCTTCGGCTTTGAACTCTTGTTGAAGAAGCAGATTGCCGTATCGCCGTTTGAAAGCGGACGTGCGATAATATCCATTCCGCCCTTTCTTGAAATAAGCTTGGCGGGTTTAACAAGCGGGTCCTGGTCAATGAGAATAAGGCTCTTATTCGTAAGTATATCAAGAATAACCGCGCTCTTTTTTGAGCCGTCGAGAAGGAGTCTTATATCGTTGCCGAGAACGAGGGGAGCCGCCATCATACACCAGAGGGTAAAGTGCGCCTTGTTTTCTTCAACGGTGAGTTTTCCGTTGCCGACTTCGAGCATATCGGGGTCGTTGACGTGGCCGGGGGAGGCGTGCTCGTAAAGCTTGATAGTTCTGTTATAAATATGAACTATGCTCTTCCACGAGGCGAAAATATCCATAGTGGTACGCCACATATTGCCCGCCTTCGAGCCCCAGTTCCACGGATGAGCAAAGCCCCATTCGCAGATTGAATAGGTAATCGGCTTTTCTTCGCTTCTTGTGTATATAGCCCACGACTTGGACGCCTCTCTGAGCGCGTCGCCCATACGCTTGTAGCAGATATATGACGAGTCAGCCATTGAGGCAACGGGGTTCTGGAGAGTAATGGTATTTGCGCCGCTTTCAAGCTCGATTTCAAGTTGAAGTCTTGCCTCGGGAGTAAAGGAACGTCCCGCGGGGAAGTGAGCCTCATAGAGCTTTCCGTTAACGATAACCTGTAAATACTGCTTTCTGTTAAGCAGGCTTTTGTGGTTGTGGATAGTCATGGCGTAGGTTCCGCCCTCGTCAACGTCAAAGTCGAAGGTCGCCGTGCCTGCGCCGTGATTGAGGAAGCCTATACCCTTTTTCGTTTCAAGGTCCTTACACTTTACAACTCTTGTTCTTCCCGTGAACTTAGCCTGGTGGGGGAAGAGCTGATACTGCGAGTGGTGACCTTTTTTATTGAGGTCGATATATTCGATTATCGGCGTTGAGCCGCTTAAATTCTGATGGTGGCAGAAGTCGTATTTTAAGTATTCAACTCCCCAGGACGCAATTGTTTTTGCGTCAAGCTCTTCGTTGCCGAGAGAGGCGGGAAGGTCCTCGCAGGTGTGGGTTCCGTTAGAGGAATAAAGTCCCATTTTAAGGCCGAGGGAATTAATTCTCTTACAAAGCGCCTCCATACCCGAGGGGAAGGTTTCAAGGTCGCCCTGAAGTCTTCCGTTTTCGTCGCGCATTGAGCTTTGCCAGCAGTCGTCAATATTGACGTAGCGGTAGCCGCAGTCGGCGAGTCCCGTATCAACAAGCACCTTTGCGGTGTCATAGATTGAGTCCTCGTCAATTCTGTTTCTCAGCGTGTTCCAGCTTGACCATCCCATAATGGGCGAGGGGGATACCCTGTTGTCATACTCGTCAACGTCTTTAATGTCAATATGCAGTTTTGTTCTTCCTAAAGCCTTGAGAATACAAAGGGGGCATTTTCCGTCCGCCTTCATAGCAAAGAACCACGTCAGAAAAACTACGAGTAAAACTGCAATTATTGTGATAATAACTATTAATGCTGCTGTCATAATAATCCTATCTCCTTAAAATAAGCGAGCTCGCGCTGCGCCTCTTTTTTACTTTCATCACTGCCGATATCCTTAGTTGCTTCCTTTACAAAACTCTTTCGGTACTTAAGGTTATAAAAAGCTCTGTATACCCACGCCGCAGGGGTGAGATAAGGCCGTCCCTCAATGAATTTAATGTAGGGGATGTCCTTTAACTTTTCGTACGGGGGGAAGAGAAGTTTAAGTTTTACCGAAAAGGCTGAGGAGTTTTCCGACTCTTCGAGCGCCTTCCTCTCAATTACCGCGCTGCGGTTTCTGTTAGAGTTACCGAACACGCCGTAGGAGAGAAGAAACTTTTCGGTTTTTTCAATATTATCAGTATATTTTTCGCCCGTGCCGAACCACTCGGCGCAGACGCTAAGAACCGTTTTTGCAAATCCGTCAAGTTTTATCTCTTCAAGCATGGAGAAGATTTTATCAAAATCAAGCTCAAAGCTTTTCTGCATAACCGCAAGGTCGTATACAAGACGGATTCCCGCGCCGTAGAACCAGAAATGGTGCGCGAGGTGGGATATAAGATAAACGAAGTGGAAGTTCGTATCAAGCTTACCGCGCATACCTTCAAACGAGGCGAAGTCCATAGCCCTTTTCATTAAGGGTTCAACGTCGGCGGTGCCGATTTTTCCGCTTATTATCTTCGTGTGCGCCTCGAGCTTTACGCCGTCTTTTTCGTAGTCGTAAACGGGACCGTTTGAGTTGACGAGCGCATAGCCGTTTTCGATAAGAACGGCTTTTGCCGAGTCCCTGTCCTCTTCCGAGAGAAGAAGGTCGACGTCGCCCATAACTCTTGACTGAGGTACGGGGTAGTATTCGCGAAGCTCGGCGCCTTTAAAATACACGTGCTTTATTTCGTTTTCGGATAGAAGAGCGTCCGTCTCTTCAATAACGCGCCCCTGCATATCGTAAAGCATAACCGCGTCGTAAAAAGCGCTTTTAAACATTTCAAATGCGCTTTCGGGCACGGCGTTTTTATTCTCGCTTGTATTGATTATACAGAAAACGAGAGCGCCGAGGTTGTGCGCCGTTGAAAGAGAAAACAGCTTTTCATAATCAATGTTTTCATCGAGCCTGATACTGCCGCCGTTAAGGTGGGCTTTGCACAGGCTGATTAGATAAGAAGCTTCTTTAATCATAATTATCCGAATACCGCCGCACCGACGATAAGGCTGAGAATCGTAATAATAAGTCCTGCGATAAATACGCCTACCGCGATAACGCCGAAACTCTTCTTTCTGTCAAGATGAAGGAGCGAGGCAAGAAGAGCGCCCGTCCAGCCGCCGGTTCCGGGAAGGGGAATTGCAACGAAAATGAGAAGCCCCCATATACCGTACTTGTCAATTTTATCCTTCTTTTTGAGCGTGTGCTCTTCAAGCCAGTATATCGGCTTGTTGATAACGGGAACCTTTTTCAGCAGTTCGAAAATCTTGTTTATGAGAAACAGGATAAACGGTATCGGAAGAAGGTTACCGAGAAAACTTATGATAAATCCTACGAAGGGATTCATCTGAAGCAGCACGATAGCCGTAAACATTCCGAGCCTGCACTCCAGAATCGGGAAGAGCGAAATTATAAATACAACGAGCCAGTCGGGGACGCCGTGAGCCGAAAGAAACTGCTGTATGGTCTGACAAACTTCCTGCATATATTACTCCTAAATATAATTGTTTTCGTTTAGAAATTCGTAGGCTGACCTGAGGATTGTTTTATCGTTTTCAAATTTGAGAAGGCTCATAGCCCTGTCGTAAGTGAGCCAGATATAATCCTCAATCTCGCTTTGCTGAATTACGGTTGAGGTGTCCTTGGTCGTTCCTACGAAAATGGAAACCTGCTTTTCGATTTTGTTCCTGATTTTGTATTTTGAAACGGACTCGTACCCCTCAATAATGCTGAGGTGGATTCCTGTTTCCTCAAGAACCTCGCGGTATGCGGTTTCCTCTTTCGTTTCGCCCTTTTCTATATGCCCCTTGGGAAAGCCCCAGTGAGCCGAGCGGCGGTTTTTTATTAAGAGGAACCGCACCTCGCCGTGAATATCTCTGAAAACGACAGCGCCGCAGCTGCTTTCATAAAGACATTCAATTCTGTAATCGGGATAATCCCTTTCAAGATTAAGGTATTCCTTAATATCGTTGATAATGAAACGGGTGCTTTTAGGTGCTACAATCCAGATAAACTTCTGCGCCTTTTTGTCCGAGAGAATTGCTATAATGCGTCCGTCAAAATTACGTACGGGATGATGAATTCCCATAATGAACGCATACTGGTTCTCGTATCCGTAAACTTCGCCGTAGTTAAGCGGATAGCTGCAGCCCGTCTCACCATCAGAGCCGATAGGGTTTGTAACCCTGACTCTAACGCATTTTCCGAGCATATTTTCACCACCGAGATAGGGGGGAAGAAACGCGTTTGTACAGACTTCCCCAAGATAATATGTGTATATTATACATTAATTTTAAATAATATACAAGTAAAAAATATCCGTAACCTTTAAGTAACTTAAAGAAAATTTTACTTTTATATTATTTTATGATATAATACTAACTTGGAATATTCTGCAACGGAGGTAATTCTATGTATAAAGCAGTAATATTTGACTTTGACGGAACGCTGTGCGATACGGGTGAAGGTATATTCAAAAGTGCGCGTTATGCGCTTGAATCCTTCGGTTATGAGGTGCCCGAGGATGAAAATCTTTCGTACTTTATCGGCCCGCCGCTTCTCGTAACGTTTCAGGAGCGTTTCAATACAAGCGTTACCGAGGCGGAGGAACTCGTTAAAAAGTACCGCGAGCGCTATACTAACGAGGGGCTTTACGAGTGCGAGCTTTACGACGGAATTGTCGATATGATTGCGTCCCTGAAAAAGGACGGCATAAAGCTTGCAATCGCCTCTTCCAAACCTACGATTTATATTGAACAGCTGCTTGATAAGTTCAGCATTGCAGGCTATTTTGATTCTGTATGCGGCGTGGATTTTGCCGTTGACTGCGAACCGAAACAAAGTATTGTTGCGAGGTGTCTTGAAGAACTCGGCGTCGAGGGGAAAGAGGCAATCGTAGTAGGCGACAGGTCTTACGATATTGAGGGCGCGTCGGCGTGCGAGGCTGACAGCGTCGGAGTAATGTGGGGCTACGGCAGCAAGTTTGAATTTATTGAAAGCGGGGCAACTTATATTGCCGAAAAGCTCGGGGATATTGAGTCGATTGCCCTCGGACTTTACGAGCGGACCGAGGAGGTTCAGGGAATATACAGCGGCCGTATTCTTACGGTGCACAAGGACGAGGTTACGCTTTGTAACGGAAATACCGCCACGCGTGAATGCGTTGACCACCCCGGCGGAGTTGCGGTTATAGGAATTACCGACGAGGACGAAATCCTTCTTGTAAGGCAGTTCAGATACCCGTATAAAGAAACGATATACGAAATTCCCGCGGGCAAGGTTGAAAAGGGGGAGGACCCCTTCGATACGGGCGTAAGGGAGTTTAAAGAGGAATGCGGCGCAGTGGCAGACGAGTATTTTTCACTCGGAGAAATCTATCCTTCGCCCGGTTACACGAGCGAGGTTATCCGCCTCTGGGGCGCGACGGGAATTCATTTTGAAGAGCAGGAGCTTGACGAGGACGAATTTCTTGAAGTGAAAAAGTTTAAACTCGACGTAATCGTTGATAAAATAATGAACGGCGAAATCAAGGACGCAAAGACCGTCGCCGCCGTATTCAAACTGAAAGAGAAACTTAGTAAAAAATGATTTATCTTGATAATTCGGCTACAACCGCGCCGGAAAAGGCGGTTGCAGAAAAAGTATATAAAATGCTGACGGATAACTTCGGCAACCCGTCAAGTTTTCACCGTGCGGGGCTTGACGCTAACGCCGAACTCAGGCACGCAAGAGAGGTAGTTGCAAAGTCGCTTTCCGCCGAAGAAGAGGAGATTTTCTTTACCTCGGGCGGAACGGAGGCAAACAACCTTGCAATCTTCGGCGCCGTACAGGCGAACCGAAGAAAAGGAAAGCGAATTGTTACTACCGCAATTGAGCACGAAAGCGTGCTTGAGGCGGTAAACGAGCTTGAAATGCAGGGCTTTGAGGTAATCCGTCTTGCACCCGACAAAAGCGGGAAAATCAGCGAGGAGCAGCTGAAAGAGGCAATAAATAAAGACACAATTCTCGTGTCAGTTATGTACGTCAATAACGAGGTTGGCTCCGTGCTTCCCGTTAAATGCATAAAAAAGGCAGTTGAAAAGGCGGGGGCGCCTGCGCTCGTTCACATTGACTGCGTTCAGGCGTACGGGAAAATTGAGGTAAAGCCGAAAAAACTCGGCGCGGATTTGGTTACAATAACGGCGCATAAAATCCACGGACCCAAGGGAGTCGGAGCGCTCTGTATCAGAAAGGGCGCAAGGATTTTACCGAGGCAGTTCGGCGGCGCGCAGGAGAGCAAAATCCGCCCCGGAACCGAGGCAATTCCGCTTATTGCGGGCTTCGGCAAGGCGGTTGAACTTATCCCCGATTTAAAGGCGCAAAACGAAAAAATAAAGGACCTGTGTGATTATGCCAGGGCGCAGCTCAAAACGCTTGACGGCGTGATTATTAACAGTGCAGAGGACGCGAGTCCGTATATAATCAATCTTTTCGTTCCGTCGTTTATGACGAGCCAGACCCTCGTTCAGCACCTTTCGTCAAACTACGGAATATGTATTTCAAGCGGTTCCGCGTGCGCGAAGGGCAAAAAGAGCCATGTGCTTACGGCTATGAAACTCGGCGACTCGGTAATCGAGCATTCTATAAGAATAAGTTTTTCGAGAAACAGCACGAAAGAAGAGGTTGACGCGCTCGTAAAAGCGCTCGGCGAAACGATAGAAAAATACCCCCAAGGAAGATAAAAAAGATGAAAGAAATTATCCTGATTAAAAACGGAGAAATTGTGCTCAAAGGGCTTAACCGCAACACTTTTGAGGATATTCTCATAAAGAATATGAAAAGGGCGCTCAGTGATATCGGCGAATTCACTTTCACCAAATCGCAGTCGACGATAACGGTTGAAAACGTCGACGGGAACGCTGACCTTGACGACGCGGTTGACGCGCTTACAAAGGTGTTCGGAATTGCTGCGCTCTCCCGCGCGGCGGTTGCCGAAAAGGATATGGACGATATTAAAAGGGTAACGCTTGAATATCTAAGCGAGGCTTTGAAGGACGCCAAAACTTTTAAGGTTGAGGCTAAGAGAAGCGACAAATCGTTCCCGTATAAAACGCCCGATATTCAGCGCGAACTCGGCGGATTCATTCTCTCTCATTTCAACCACCTGAAGGTTGACGTACACAATCCCGAAATTACCGTTACCGTTGAAGTGAGGGAAGTATATGCCTTTGTAAGAGGTAATAATATAAAGGGCGCGGGCGGTATGCCCGTATCGACCAACGGCAGGGCGGCAGTACTGATAAGCGGAGGAATTGATTCTCCCGTTGCGGCTTATATGATGGCAAAAAGGGGAATTGAACTCGTTGCAATTCACTTTGCCTCGCCCCCGTACACAACCGAGCTTGCCGAAGAAAAGGTAATGCAGCTTCTGAAAAAGGTTGCTAAATACAGCGGACCGATAACCACTTACGTCGTCGGTTTTACCGAAATTCAGGAGCAGATAAGAGATAAGTGCCCTGAGGATTATTTCACGATAATCATGAGGCGGTATATGATGAAAATAAGCGAAATTCTTGCAAAGCATCAGCACTGTTCGGCGCTTATCACGGGCGAGAGCGTGGGTCAGGTAGCAAGCCAGACCATATACGCCCTCGGCTGTACAGACGCGGCGGTTAATATGCCCGTATTCAGACCGTGCATAGGTATGGACAAGGTCGAAATCGTTGCGCTTTCAAGAAAAATTGACACCTTTGAAACCTCAATTCAGCCCTATGAGGACTGCTGCACGGTATTTACTCCCAAGCACCCGAAAACGAGGGCTAAGCTTCCCGAGGTCGAGGAGGCGGAGAGCGCGCTTGACGAGGGACCCCTTATTCAGCGTGCGGTTGAAAATGCAAGAAGAACAGTAATTAAGTAAAGGACGGACTGCTATGGATAATGATTTTGATTTTGAAGACATTTTGAAATCGGTTAAGGACAGAGAATCTGAGCCGAGGGGTGAAAAGTCTGCGTCTCAAAGGCCTATCGCGCCCCCAAAGGCGGACCTTGAAACCCAGATGAAAACCCCTGATATTTCGGTATTTGAGGCTGAGGAGAGAATACAGTACGAGCCGGAAGAGAAGGAGGAGAAGAAGGTTAAACTTTCCTTCGCTCCGCCCGAGCCGATTATGAACGCTTTTGAAAAAGTAAAGCAGTTCGGGCTTAAAAAGGCGGGAATAATTCTCTGCGTGGTTCTTGTTCTTATCCTCGGTATTGTCGGCGCGGTTAAAATTGCAAACTATTCAAAAACCGCTTATATTAAGAAGTACGAAAAGCAGTACAATATAACTTTACCGGCAGGAATTTTAAAAGAATTCTGCGACCTTTACGGCGAGAACCAGAAGTTCTCGGGAATGCTTACGATAGAAGACACAAAGACGGATAGCGTAAAAGTTTATTCCGAAAAAAAGAGCGGCTGCGCGCTTCTTGAAAAGGGAAGCGACGTGAAGGAAGAACAGAAAATCCGTGCGATTGCCATAGACAAAAGCATCGGCGATATTGAAAGCGTATATTCAAGCGCGAAGGGCTTCCTTAATTCTTCGCAGAAGGTTGTTTTCAAGACTCTTTTCGCCGAAGAGGAATACAGGGTGGTTGCCGCTTATTACACCAACACAAAGCCCGAAGACGACGACGGATATGTTTTCCCGTACAACACCTACGGCAACCTTACTAAAGGCAGTTTTTATCAGTTTACCGACAGAATAAAGAGAAAAAGCCTGTATGATACGGGATACAAGCTTTTAAACGAAAATCATATTCTCAGCATAAGCGTGCCTAGCGACTTTATGCCTGATTTCAGATTTGTTATTGTATGCGTTAAGGCGGACGACGGATTTGAAAAGGCGGAAAACGCTACGGTAAACAGTAAGATATATTATCCGCAGGTCTGGTACGATAAGAACAAGCAGAAAAATCCGTATTATCTTGCGGGAAAATGGTATCCCGAAATCTTTGTGAACGACAGCGGAGCAACTAAAAAGCTCACGGCAAAGGACTTTCAGTAAAAAAAGAACCTCACCGAAAGGTGAGGTTTTCTTTTAATTATCAGCGGGTTTGTAGTTGCTTATATATTTCATAAGTACTTCTCTTACGTTTTCGGGAGTTATCTGAGAAAGATCAGAGAGCATATTTTCAAATTTTTCCTTATTAACGTCAAGCGGCTGATTTACGAAAATCTTTTCGTTTTCGGTTTTTTCTCTCGATTCGATTTCGCTTTCCATTGAAAGTTCTTCGTAGAGCTTTTCACCCGGTCTTAAACCGACGATTTCTATTCCGATTTCGTCAACCGAATAGCCCGAAAGGCGGATAAGATTTTCGGCAAGGTCCATAATTTTTACCGGCTCGCCCATATCGAGAACGAATACCTCGCCGCCCTTTGCAAGGCCTCCCGCCTGGCATACGAGCTGTGCAGCCTCGGGGATGGTCATAAAGTATCTTGTAATATCGGGGTGGGTTACCTTTACGGGGCCGCCCTGTTCAATCTGTTTCTGGAAAATCGGGATAACGCTTCCGTGCGAGCCGAGAACGTTACCGAAGCGAACCGCGGTATACTTTGTGTTTTCACTCACGGTGTCCATATACTGAACGATAATTTCGGTTATCCTCTTGGTGCAGCCCATAACATTGGTCGGGTTAACCGCCTTGTCGGTTGAAAGAATAACCATCCTGTCAACCTTGTATTCGTCGGCGATAAGCGCAACGTTATAAGTTCCGAATACGTTGTTTTTAACTGCTTCGCAGGGGCTGTCCTCCATAAGGGGAACGTGCTTGTGCGCCGCTGCGTGGAATACTACCTCGGGGTGGAATTCGTCGAAAACTTCACGCAGCCTGTCGTTATCTCTTACCGAGCCGATACGCACGAAAATATCAATTTCATCGCCGTAACGGTCGTTGAGTTCGTTTTGGAGTTCAAAGGCACAGTTTTCGTAAATATCGAAAATTATAATCGACTTGGGATTGTACTTTGCAACCTGCTGGCAAAGCTCGCTTCCTATTGAACCGCCGCCGCCCGTTACGAGAACGGTTTTTCCGATAAGATAGCGGCAGACCTTTCTGTCAAGCGTAATTTCGGGACGTGAAAGAAGGTCGGCGATTTCAACGTTTCTGACCTTCTTTGAAGCGGTGTTGTCGAACATCTCTTCAACCGAAGGGCTGATTTTTACCTTTGCGCCCGTCTGGATTGCAAGGTCAATAACCTCCCTCTGGCGCGCCTTGGAGGCGGAGGGGAAGCAGATAATAATCTGGTCGATATTATATTTTTCTTTAATGCGGGGAATGTCCTCGCATTTTCCGACTACTTTAATTCCGTTGATGTTTTTGCCCTTTTTCTGGGGGTTATCGTCAACCGCGACTACGGGTACGCCACCCTTGTATTTTTCAGCCCTGAGGGCGTCTATAACGAAGTTGCCCATGAATCCCGCGCCGACAATCATTATGCGGTTTTCTTTTCTCTTTGATAAAGAAACGATGGGATATTTTTTCAGTATTCTGAACGCAAAACGCGGAACAATAATTGAAAACGCGATAAAGAAAAATCCGAGAATATAGGCGTAGTAGGCGAGAGCGCCGTTATATCCTCTGCTCGGGAAAGCCTTGTTAAGAAGAATACGGAAAATTATTCTGTCATCTATGAACAGAAACGCAGTCTGAAGAAACGCCGATGCCATTCCGCGGATAAATTCGTCTATTCCCGCGTATGTCCACACGCTTCGGTAAAGGCCGAACAAATAGTTAAATACAAACGAGATTATGCAAAGCGTAATTAAGTGTATGTATGAAAACAGAAGCGGGGAATAAAAGGTTTCGACCGCCTTGCCCTCGGTAAAGTAACACATTACGTAGTTGCATAAAAAGAGCAGACCCATATCGAGAATTGCGATAAAGGCATATTTTAAATATTTTGTTATCTGGTTATCGTTGAACTGTAAATCTTCAGGAATAATCTTTTTTTCCATTGAGTTTTATTCTCCCGAATTTATATTGTAAGTCAGTGAATATTATTATAATACATATTATGACTTTTAGCAACAAGCAAATTTTACTTTTCCTTAATTATATGCTATAATCATTTCAGGGAGCTGATAATATGAACGAAATCTATACTCTTACAAGCTCAAGAAACGACAGAGTTTTTATTCACGTTATGCCGGGGCACTTCGTTTCGGCAAATAACCATATCAACTATTATATAGGAACCTCGGATATAAAGCATAACCACAACGTTGCGGTTGACGCGGCTATGCTTCTTTCGGGCTATTATATCGAAAGCGGAATCCACGTTGATACCGTGCTTTGTCTTTACGAAACGCAGACTCTCGGCGGTTACCTTGCCCACGAGCTTGCAAGGCCTAATATGTTCAGCCCGAACCCGAATGCCACGGTTTACGTTCTCGGCGCGGAATATGACGGAACGGGAAATCTTATTTTCAGAGATAACCTCAGGCGTATGATTGAGGAGCAGAACGTCGTTATTCTTATTTCCTGTATTACGAGCGGAAGAACCGTTGAAAGAGCTATGGAAAGCGTTGAATACTACGGCGGAAAAGTTGCGGGAATTTCAAGCGCTTTCAGCGCAATAGAGGAGATTCAGGGCATACACGTCAATACGATATTCAGCCTTGACGACATACCGCATTATAAGGCGTACCCCATGCACGACTGCCCCTACTGCCGCCAGGGAATGCCCGTTGACGCAATCTCAAACGGCTACGGCTACTCAATGCTCGGATAAAAATAATAATTTAACAAAAAGTTTACCGTTTACAGTCTATTATCTGTAAACGGTTTTTGTTATTATTTAAAAAGAATAAAAAACTTATAAAAAAGTGTAAAATTTTACCTTAGTTATGGTACAGGTAATCGAAAGGACCAAGAATAAACGATGAAGGGGGTGGTTACTTGTCATACAAAAAAGAGGCTGACGAGCTGTTAAAACAGGCGTATAAGCAGTATTACAGCGATGTTTACAGGTTTGCGCTTTCATATCTTATGAAAGACAGAGCTTCGGTAGACGACGTCGTTCAGGAAACCTTCATTGTACTTTATAACAAATATCTTGACGGTGAAGAGGTTACATATACCAAGGCTTTTCTTTTTAAGACGGCTGATAATTTTATTAAAAAGAAATTCCGTGAAATACAGCGTAACGCAAACAACATCAGCATTGACGAGATAACCGAACTGCCTTCGGAAAACGAAGACCTTGACGCCCGACTGTCCTTTGAAGAGTATTCAAGACAGATAAGCGAGGCGCTTTCGGACAGAGATGCTGAGCTGTTCAGACTCAGATATATTGACAGGTACTCTCTTGAAGAAATATCCGCTATGCTTAATGTAAGCATTTCGGCGGTTGGTACGAGAGTATACCGCCTCAGACAGAGGCTTATCAGAATAATTGAAAATAAGTTAAATAACTGACTTGTTTTCGGAAAGGAGAGATTTATGCAGAAAGTCAATATCGACAGAGCCTCGTTTAACTCAATGTACAGCGAGGACATCGTTTCCGTCTTGCGGAATATGATAAGCAACGAGCTTAATAAGCCCGACGAAAAAGTAAATACGGAATTTGTTGACGAATGCGTAAACGCTCTGCTTGAAATTGAACAGGACAGGGATAAAACCTTCGCGGTTATAGTTCCGCTTTTTTCAAGCGAGGAATTCCTCGCGGCGATAGGAGGTAAGAAGGGTTACTTCAAAAAGCTCAATAAGTTTACAAGAGCGGCGCTTATTGCCGCGGTTGCCGCAGCGTCAAGCGTTACGGTTAACGCCGCGGTTGAGGGCGTTACGGGAGTAAACCTTTTTAAGGAAGCGGGAGTCAGAATTCAGCAGACCTTTGAAAAGCTGAACAATGGCGGAGGCATAGAGCACGACTATGACGATTTAGACGAATTTGAGAGAACCTCAACCTCAAAGCCGACGGAAACTACTTCGCAGCAGGAGGAGAGTATGACCGAAGAGGAAAGTAGTACACCTCAGGCGACCTCTACAACCTTGCAGAGTACAAGCCCGCAGGGCACAACCGGAGGTGCCACTCAGCCGAGAGATGAGGAGACCACGCAGGCACCCTCTTCTCCCACGCAGAGTACTACCTCACAAGGCTCAACCGGCAGCACTACGCAGCAGCCGACTCAGCCGACAACGGAGGAACCGACGGCGGAAAGCACAACGAAGAAAAGCGAAAGAAATACCACAACCTCGGTTACGCCGGCAATAGAGGAACCCGACAAGCCGAAGCCGGAAAAGGTAACGCTTAAATCGCTTGAGGCGTCGTTTGATAACTTCAAATTCGATTACGTTTACGGCGAAAAGCTGAGTTACGACGGCTTAACGCTCACGGCGGTTTATTCCGACGGTACGAGAAAGCCGGTTGCCCTGAGCGAGTGCGATTATACTCAGTCGCTCAATATGAACACCACGGCGGACTATACGCTCAGAGTTATTTACGAAAGCTGCGTGGTTAAAATCCCGATTACGGTACGTCCCGATGAGGAGACGAGAGGCAGCGACAAATGTTCAAACGACGATTTTGAATACTTCCTCACGGACAAAGGGGCGTATATAACGAAGTATAAGGGAAGCTCAAAGAACATTGACCTCTCTTCCGTCGACTCAAACGAAGTATACGCGATAGCCGCGGGCGTATTTGAAAACAGCGATATAGAAACGCTTTACGCGCCCGACGTTAAAAAGATATTCAAAAATGCGTTTAAAAACGCAAAAGAGCTGACGGTTGCTAATACTCAAAATGCGGAATATATAGGAGAATCGGCGTTTGAGGGCTGCGAAAAGCTCGGCAGTGCAAGCTTTAGCGATAACGCTTCAACTCTCGGAGAGAGCGCATATAAGGATTCGGGAATAAAGAGCATAAGAGTTCCCGACGGCGTAAGCAGCGTTCCCAAATCGCTTTGCGAGGGTTGTACCAAGCTTGAAACGGTTGAACTCAACGGAGCAACGAAGGTTGAAAGCAGCGCCTTTGAGGACTGCGCGGCGCTGACGCAGATAAGCGGTATGGGCGCGGTTAAGGAAATCGGCTCCTTCGCCTTCTACGGAGACGAGCTTGCAGAGATTGACGAGGCGCCGTCAGGGCTTGAAAAAGTCGGCGAAAGCGGACTCGCTTATTGTAAAAAGATGGCGATTAAGTCGCTGCCCGATACCTTGAAAGAAATCGACGAATACTCGTTTATGTACGTAACTAAGCTTGAAACGGCTGAAATTAAAAACGGGATAACGGTTATTCCCGCAGGCGCTTTTCAGGGCTCGCACATTAAAACGCTTACTCTCCCCGAGGGCTTAACCGCTATTGAGCAGGCGGCGTTTATGAGCACGGTTATAAAAGAGGTTACAATCCCGAAAACTGTTAAACGAATTGAAAGCAGAGGGCTTTACGCCTTAACAAGACTTACGGTAAAATTTGAGGGCAATCCCGAATATATCGACGAGGACGCCTTCTATAACTACCGATATTTAAAGTTCCTTGCACACAGGGACACTAAACCCATAGAATATGCCGAGGAACATGATATAGATTATGAAATTATTGAATAGAAAGGAGAAGAGAAAATGAAGAGGATTATTTCAATACTCCTGTCGTTAATACTTGTATTCTCTGTAATGCCGGTAAGCGCAACGGCATTTGCAGACGATACGGTAACGCTCGGAAACTCAGGCACCTGGGAAAACGGTACGTGGGAGTATAAAAAGGTTGAGGGCGCATACCGCCTTGAAATATCGGGCGACGGCTATATGGACTCAAACGTCATTACCGATGCCAACGGAAACGAGTCAACCTTTGCCGAGTATATGGTGCAGAAAGGTGTACAAATACTCGTTGTAAAAGACGGCGTTAAATCCGTCTGCGACGATTTTATGTATATTGACGACGATACGAGCGTTCCCGTTGAGATGATTCTTTTACCTAATGACCTTGAAAGCATAGGCGAAAACGCATTCAGAAAAACTCGGTTAAGTATGCTAATGACCGAAGAGTTTTATAATGCTTTGGTAGGAATAATCAGAAGCAGAATCAGTATGTGGATTAGTTTGACAGGCGGCGTTGACGCGGCTATCCTTAGAGCAGGGGTGAGTCTTCTTGGAAACAATGCGCAGTGCGCTATGATTCCCGGTTTTGTTACTCATATCGGAAAGTACGCCTTTGCTCAAACGACAAATTTTTACAGTCCTAATTTTATATTGCCGAAAACATTGACAGAAGTTAGTGAAGGTCTGCTTTACGGCTCAGCTGTAAAAGGTGTAATAGGATATGAGGGAATAAGGAAAATAAACAAAAAAGCTTTTGCAAACTGCCAAAGACTTGAATCATTACAAGCTTTCAGTCCGAATACCGAAATATATGAGGACGAGGATAATCCGAGCGATAACGCTTTCGGTTACAATGCCGACGGAAGCTTAAATACAAAGCTTATGCTGTTATGTCTTGAGGGCTGGACAGCCGACGATTACGCAACGAGGCATAATTTAAAAACCAAGAGAGACAGGGCATTACCTTCGGACGAGGGGAAAATAAAGTCCGAAACCTCTGAAAACTCGCTCGCGTGGCACTACTACAAAGACGAAAACATAGTTTTTTATGAACTCTCGGATACGGATAATTCCACTGTTCGGTCTCAGTTCCGTTCCGACGCTGCTATCGTTACGGAAAGCTACGATATGTATTCTCATCTGGACGTAGATAAGGATTTAAAAGGAAACATTATAGGCATAACGCCCGTAACTATTCCTCTTGACAATGCACAGTATAACGTTGATGTGCTGTATCTTAAAGACGGTATTGAAACGCTTATGGTATCCGACGTATTTCAGGCGTTTAACCCGAGGGCGGTAGTTCTTCCCGACAGCTTAACGACTATCGACTATGACGTATTCGGAAACTGTACGCGCCTGAAGAGCGTAACTATTCCCGATTCGGTAACGACTATCGGCTCAAAGGTATTTATTAACTGTCCCGCGCTTGAGGGTGTAGACCTCGGTAACGGAATAACGGTTATTCCGAAGGATTTATTCTATAACTGTAAATCCCTTAAAGCGGTAAGAATAGGAACGTCAACCGAAACAATTTCACGCCGTGCGTTTTCAAACTGCGTAGGGCTTGAAAAAATCGAAATCCCCGATAACGTTAATACCGTTGGCGTTGAGGCGTTCAACAACTGCGTTAATGCGCTTACAATAAAAATCGGCAGCGGAGTTACGAGAGTTGACAAGGACGCATTTTCGGATTGTATCAACGCCGAAAAAATATACGTGAACTCCGAGTTTTCGGCAAGAAGTAACGGTAAATATGCGTTTAACGGTACGGGAAGCTATACCGACGGCGCGGAGCTTATTTTCGGCGACAACGTAAACAAAGTTGATTTCAGCTTTTTCAAGGGCGCTAACATTAAAAGCGTAACCCTCGGCAAAAACGTAACTGAAATTACGGGAATAGAAGACCTTGATTACCTTGAAGAGATTAAGGTTGACGATGAAAACGAAACGTTTTACGTTGAAAACGGTATACTCTACGAGGGAACGAAGCTCGTGCTTGCACCGAGAATGCTTACCGATATTATCGTTAAGTCAGGTACTACCGAAATCGGCGACGCGGCGTTTTATAAAACTCACGCAAAGAGCGTAAAGCTCCCGCAGGGAGTAACCAAAATTGGCAATTGCGCTTTCTCACAGAGCGAATACCTTAAGAGCGTAACGCTCAACAGAGGAGTAACGTCAATAGGCGAGTGCGCGTTTGAGTTCTGCACAAAGCTCAGGGCAATATATATGCCGAGTGGACTTAAAACTATCGGACGCTGCGCCTTTGAGGGCTGTACAATCCTTGCGAGCGTAATTCTTAACGAACAACTTGAGGTTATTGATTTTGATGCGTTCCGCGGCTGCGAGGCACTCAGGGGTATCGTTATTCCTCAATCGGTTCAGAGAATAGGCATCGGTGCTTTTGAGAATTGCTCGACTCTTGAATATGCCTATATATGGGACAGCGTAATTGAAGAGGACGCTTTCGCGGGTGACGAGCTCGTTGAAATCTTTACGATGCTTGCTTCAAGTCCCTACGAGTACGCAAAGTTGAACGGCATTAAATATACGTCTTATACAGACGAGGACGCGTTCTTTACCGAAGCTGCGCTCAAGCTTGACGCTGAGGCGGGATACGTAGGTTACTGCAACGGCGAGCACGGCGATATAGAATGGATTACAGTATATGAATCTGACTGCGAAAACGACGGCTATATGATAGGCGTCTGCGAATATTGCAGCGAGGTTCTTGAGGAAAGACATATTGACGCATATGGCCACGACTACAAAAAAGTTTATGAAACCGCGCCTACCGAAACCGTAAGAGGCGGCGCTCTTTACACCTGTACTCGCTGCCACTGCTCAAAATATGAGTATTCAGGCGAACCCTCACCGAGCGGACAGACAATTTCTACTCAGACTGTTACGGGAAGCGTTATTATTGCCAACAACAGCAACGCAACCACAGGCAGAAGCCCTGCTAAAAAAGCGTGGATAATGAACGGCGACAACAAACTCGCCGAAACGGATGAAAACGGTAATTTCTCGCTTACGCTTGAAAGCGGCGTATATTATCTTAAAATTCATTACGCCTTCGGTTTTGACAGGTACTTTACCGTAGTTGTCGAGGACGAGGATATTGATTGCGGTAATATAGCAATCATAGGTGCCGACTTTAACAAAGACGGCGAAATAAACGACGAGGATACAAGACTGTTCAGGATTGTACTCTCGGCTGTAAGAGACGACCCGTCGTATCTTGAGTACGTCGACCTTAATAACGACGGAACGATTAACGCGAAGGATTTGGTAATCCTTAAAAATTGCAGCGGACTTAATGCTTCGGAATACGAGTATGAGGAACTGCTGTTTAAAAAGACTGCTTAGTAAAATAACTTTTTCCACTTTCGGTTATTTACTTTGATAGTATCAGGGCACAAAGAAAAGGACACAGCGGAGAAATCCGCTGTGTTCCTTTTGGTTTATTTTTCTCTTAACTTTTTAAAGAATTCACTGAGGAGGGCGGAGCACTCGTTTTCCATAATTCCGCCGAGGATTTCGGGTTTATGGTTATACGGAATACGGTTGAAATCCGCAACCGAGCCGAAGGAGCCCGCCTTGTCGTCGTATGCGCCGAAGTATACGGTTTTAATCCTTGAATTTATTATTGCTCCCGCGCACATAGGGCACGGCTCAAGGGTTACGTATAAGTCGCAGTCAAAGAGCCGCCAGCCGCCGAGCGCCTTACAGGCGTTATTAATCGCTTCAAGCTCCGCGTGGCAGAGCGCGTTTTTCTCTTTCTCGCGGCGGTTGCGCCCCGTGGTGATAATTTCGCCATTTCTGACGATTACCGCGCCGACGGGTATTTCACCCTCGTTTTTACTTTTTTCAGCCTCGCAGAGCGCGGCGCGCATATACTTATTTTCCATAGTCTATTTATGCTTAATATAGAAGGTTGTGAGATAAATCAGCATTCCGAACGGAAGCGCAAAGCCCGGAAGAAGACAGAGGAATTTTATTCCGAGCGAAACCTCGTAAGGCTTGTTCTCCCCGTTGTTCATTTTGGGGAGAAATTCTTTTTTTACAAGAAGATAAATTAGCGAGATTACTGCGCAGACCGCTATTGCAATTGTTATAGCGCCGGTTACGTAAGTCGCGATTTGCTTCCCCGAAAAATAGAGGACGGCGTCATTGATAACCGAAAGGCTGTTGTTGCCCGCGTGAATTATCATAGCGGGGATAACGTTATCGGTAACTATAGTGATATAGCCGAGAACAAGGCCGACCATAAATGCAAAAATGAACTGAATTATATTTCCGTGAATAAGGCCGAAAACTATGCTTACCGCAACTACGGCAAAGCCTTTCCCGTATTTTTTGAGAACGCCGAGCGTGCAGCACCTGAGTGCATATTCCTCAAATATTCCGGGAACTAACGCAATTGCGAAAAATGAAACCACAATTGCAAGAACGCTGTCGGGCTTTTTAAGTTCGGGCTGAGACAGCTCGTAGCCGAGCACCTCTACAAAACGGATTACGTAATTTGTAATTATATTTGCACATAAAGACGCGCCGAGTCCGAGCGCAACCCATGCGCTCATTTTAGCCGCGCCGAGCTTTTTCGTCGGAATTAACGGCCCGATGAAGCGGTTTTTCAGAATAAGCGCCATAATTGAAAACGGAACGCCGAGGGAAAGAACGTGAACGGTAATTATGTTAAACGCGTTCTGGAATATTCCCGACTCCTCATACAGTGAGTAAAGCGAAGATTTCTGAAATGCAACGACTATCACCGACTGCACTAAAAGGAAGGCGAGGATTGCCGCGCCTATAACAACGCCGTTGACAATAAGCTCGCTGATTTCTTTTCGGCGGAGCCTGTTGATTTCAAGTTGACGGCGCATATATTCGTTATATTGCTGTTGCTGATACGGGTTCACTCCGTTTTGGTACGGATAGTTCCCGTTTTGATTATAGGGGTATTGATACATTGTTTTTCCTTACTCAGATTTCTAAATTATTAAGGTATTCTCTTAATTTATCCTTGATTTCGGGGTGGGAAAGACCGACCTCAATATTCGCCTGAAGAATACCGAATTTATTGCCCATATCGTAGCGCGTGCCCTCGTAATCGACGGCGATAACGCCCTTCGTCTGTGCGAGCTCCTTCATAGCATCGGTGAGCTGAAGTTCCCCGCCTGCGCCCTTGGGCGTGTGCTCAAGAATTGAAAAGATTTCCGGGGGCATAACTACTCTTCCGAGAATAGAGAAATTGCCCATAATCTCTTCTTTCTTCGGCTTTTCAATCATATCGTCGCAGAGGTGGCAGTTGCCCTCAAGGGGAGTTGTGTGAAGCGAGCAGTATTTCATAATATCGTCGCCGAGCACCTCTTTTACGCCAACCGCGCCCTTGCCGTATTTTTCATACGCGTCAATAAGCTGCTTAGTAACGGGGTTTTCGGATATGATTACGTCGTCGCCGTAGAGAACCGCAAACGGCTCGTCGCCTACAAAATTCTTTGCGCAGAGTACGGCGTGGCCGAGACCGCCCGTTTCCTTCTGCCTGAGAAAATATACGTTGCCGAGTTTTGCAGGGGCGATAACGTCCTTTAATAAATCCGCTTTGTCGGGATTTTCGGCAAGCTTTGTTTCAAGCTCAAAGGCGTGGTCAAAATGGTCCTCAATAGCTTCCTTGCCTCTGTTCGTAATAATAAGAACCTCTTCAATTCCGCTGTTGAACGCCTCTTCAACTATATACTGAATTGCGGGCTTATCAACTATATTGAGCATTTCCTTTGGAACAGCCTTTGAAGCGGGGAGAACTCTTGTTCCGAGCCCTGCCGCGGGAATTATAGCTTTTCTTACTTTCATAATTCTTCTCCCTTAAATCAGATTTAAAAGCATCTCAACCGCAAGAAACGCAATCAGCGGCGCAAAAATATTTACTCCGCCCTTGCTCGAAAGATAGAGCCTTCTCATCTGTTCCTGAGAGAGGTTCATATTTTCTGTATTTGCCATAGGCGAGCTGAAGGCGGCGCCGTTATCAAGCTGAATACGTACGCGCTTTATTATTGCGGTTACGGTTGATTTGTATATTTTATCGGCGGCAAGCGCCTCGGCTATACGAAGTATGAGGAGCAGTCCCATAAACGAGTACGTAATGATTACCGCCTTGTTATAATCGGTGGCAGACTGAAGAGAAAGCAGCGTGTTCTGCGCTTCAGTTGCATTGTTCTGAGCCATAAGCTCCGCAGCCTTTGTCATTATTTCCATGGTTTTCGGCGCGAATTTTGAAATTGCAAATTCCGAGCCGACAACAAGCATTACCGTAAGCGATATGAGCGAAACCGCCTGACGGTAAATCTTTCTGTAAAAATAGTAAAGCGAGCCGAAAAAGAAGGCGCCCCAGTTCCACGAAAGCTTTTTGCTTCCGTCTTCGAGCTTTTTGAATATTTTTACAAAACGGGGAGCGTTGTTCCTTACCGTTGCGGCAACGTCGCCGACGCTTTCGCCGTCGATGGTCTGGGTATCCGAATCGTAAACGGACGCAAACTGAGGTATTACAACGGTTGCGGGGGCAGGACTTTCCTGCGATTCACTCTGTTTTACCGCCTGTTTTACGGCGCTTACAAAATCGGTTTCCTTTTTATTTTCTTCGGTAAAATCAAATCCCGTTTTGTGAAGTCCTTTGTTTACGCAATGTCCGACGTAATTATAACACTCGCGGTGGTGCGGTGTGCCGCAATCGGGGCAGACTACTATATCGTCCCCGTCCTCAAAAAACTTTTTACATACCGGACATTCGATATTTTCGTATCTTGACATCATATTCTCCTTCTGAAAATTATAAGATACACCTTAGTCTTTATATTATATAATCATAAACGCAAAAAATCAATACTTTTTAATCTTGAAAAAGTCAATATAATGTTATATAATTATTTATTATAAATTTATTCGGAGTTATACAATGTTATTTTACGAAGAGCTTAAACAGAGGCTGCTCGGCTTTGAAGGAGCGGTTGACAATATAAAAGAAGCGCTTAATATCGAGTCGCTCAGGGGAGAGGTTGAAGAGCTTGAAAAACTCAGCGCCGCTCCCGATTTCTGGGACGATATGGAGAAAAGCCAGAAGACGATGCAGAAAATCGGTTCGCTTAAAGCGAAGATTGCGTCCTACGACGAACTCAGGCGCGACTATGACGACGCCCTCGTTATGATTGAACTTGCGGACGAAGAGGAGGACGAGAGCCTTCAGGACGACTGCAAGGAGAGCGTTGACGAACTTGAAAAGAGAATTGAACAGCTCACCCTTACAACTATGCTCAGCGGTGAATTTGATTCAAACAACGCGATTTTGACCTTCCACGCGGGCGCGGGCGGAACCGAGGCGCAGGACTGGGCGGAAATGCTTTTCAGAATGTATAACCGCTGGGGTGAGCGCCACGGATACAAGGTTTCAACCCTCGATTATCTTGACGGCGACGTTGCGGGAATTAAGAGCGCAACTATCCTTGTTGAGGGTGAAAACGCCTACGGCTACCTTCACGGAGAAATGGGAATTCACCGCCTTGTGCGCGTAAGCCCGTTCGACTCCTCGGGAAGGCGCCACACCTCGTTTGCCTCCCTTGAGGTTATGCCGGAAATCAACGACGACGTTGAAATTGAAATCCGCGAAGAGGATATAAAAATGGACGTATACCGCGCCTCGGGCGCAGGCGGTCAGAAGGTAAATAAAACCTCGTCTGCCGTACGTCTTACCCATGTTCCTACGGGAATAGTAGTATCCTGCCAGATTGAGCGCTCCCAGCATCAGAACCGCGAGGTTGCGATGCGTATGCTTAAATCAAAGCTTGTTGAAATCAAGGAACGCGAAAACCTTGAAAGAATTGAAGATATTAAGGGCGAGCAGAAGGAAATCGCCTGGGGTTCGCAGATTCGTTCCTACGTCTTTATGCCCTATACTATGGTAAAAGACCACAGAACAAATTATGAAATGGGTAATATCACCGCCGTTATGGACGGCGACCTTGACGGTTTTATAAACGCCTACCTTAAAATGAAAAGTATAGAAAGCAGTGAGAAATAATGGTTGAATTAATGACTCAGTACAGCGTAAGTACGCAGGAAGGCTTTTTCGTGCATCTTATTGTTGCGATTGTGCTCGGCGCCCTGATAGGTCTTGAAAGACAGGTGTCGCGCCATCCTGCGGGTATTCTTACAAACCTTATAGTATGTCTCGGAGCGTACGCGTTTACGGCGTTCAGTTTTCTTGTGAACCCCGCCGAAATAAAGGATATTACGCGTGTTGCAGCCCAGGTTGTATCGGGAATCGGTTTCCTCGGTGCGGGCGTAATTATGCGTGAGGGCGGCAACGTAAGAGGACTTAACACGGCGGCGACGGTATGGGCAAGCGCAGCGGTCGGAATACTCTGCTGCGTAAACGATCTCATTTACGCGTGCCTTGTTGCGGCGGCTATCGTAGTGCTTCACCTTGTGCTTCATCCGATTTCACATAAAATTGACAAAATCAGGAAGTACGACAAGAGCGATAAGAGAATGAACGAGGAAGCGATTTACAGAATTTCGGTAGTGTGCCCCGAGGATGTTGAACTCGACGTAAGAAAGAACATTATGCACATAATCAAGCATGAGCCGGAGGCTCTTCTTCACACGCTTGAAACCGTAAGCGCTCACGACGATGAAAACAATAAAAAAATCCGCGCGTTTATTACAACGAAAACCGATAACGACGCGCTTATTGAAAACCTTATAACTCAGGTCGGCAAAAACGACCAGATAATTTCAGCCGGCTGGAAAATCGAACACGACAATTAAATTTTTACAATAATATTATTTCTCCTCTGTCAAAAAATAAGACAGAGGAGGATTTTTTTATGAAAAAAATTATTGTTTCTTTATTGATAACGGTTTTTCTCAGCGGCTGTACCGTAAACGTAAGTCAGCCGTCGGAGACCGAAAATAATACTGAGAGTAATATTTCCGAAAGCGAAACTACGCTCTCTGCAAACAAGGTTGTCTGGGGGTTCGGGAAGGTTGTTGAACACCGCAGGCCCGAGGAGCCTTCTTCGCTCAATGAAAAGTATTCTTTCCTTGGAGCAAGCTGGTTTATAAACGGCGAAAAAACTATCTGCCTCACCTTCGACGAAGGCTATGAAAACGGCTATACGCCGTCGATTTTAGATACTTTAAAAGAAAAGGGAGTCAGGGCGGTTTTCTTTGTAACGTATGACTTTGCCAAGGATAACGGAAAGCTTATAAAACGTATGATTGACGAGGGGCACGTGGTCGGAAATCACTCGTATCACCACTACTCCATGGACGAACTTGATACCGATACCGCAAAGGAGGAGGTAACCTTCCTGCACGACTATATAAAGGATAAGTTCGGTTATACAATGAGTTATTTCAGATTTCCCAAAGGCGAGTTTTCCGAGCGCTCGCTTGCAATAGTTCAGTCGCTCGGATACAAAAGCGTTTTCTGGTCGTTTGCGTATGCGGACTGGGATACTTCTTCCCAGCCTGAGGAGAACGCGTCGTTTACAAATATCTGCGAGTCGACTCACGACGGGGAAATACTTCTTCTTCACGCGGTGAGCAAAACCAACGCCGATATTCTTCCGAAAGTGATTGACGATATAAAAAAGCAGGGATATGAGTTTTCTGTCAATATTTAGTGTATGAAGTCGTCGGTTGTACTAACAGTCGGCGATAATTTAATAAATTTTTAATTATTAATTTGTCTATTGAGATTGACATTATGATATTATATAATATATTTCTAAAAGTTTGATTTTAAATAATTCGACTACGCTGCTTACGGACAAAAGAGGGCACATCCTTATTAATGAGCCCAGCGTTGTTGCGCTTGACATCAAAACAAAACAGGTTCTTACCACGGGTAACGAAGCCAAAAAAATGATAGGCAGAACGCCGGGGTCCATTGTCCCCGTAATGCCGATTAGAGGCGGCGTTATTGCCGATTTTGATATGACGGCCGATATGCTCCACAGCTTTATGCAGCGTTCAAGCAAGAGAAATATGTTCACCAAAACGAGCGTTGCGGTTAGCGTGCCCTCGGGAGTTACCGAGGTTGAACGCCGTGCGGTTGAGGACGCCGTGAGAGCGGCGGGCGCTCAGGACGTTGAACTTGTCGAAGCTCCTATGGCGGCGGCTCTCGGCGCGGGGCTTCCCGTATATGAGGCAACCGGCTCAATGATAATCGACTTCGGCGGCGGAACCTGCGATATTGCGGTTGTAACCCTCGGACGCGTAGCCTCCTGCAATAGCGTAAAAATCGGCGGCGACGCAATTAATGAGGCGATTGTAAACTACCTTAAAAAAGAACACGGACTTCTTGTCGGAGAGAAGACGGGCGAGGACATTAAACTGAAAATAGGCTCGGCTTCGGAATATGACGGCGAGGCGGCTATGGAGATTAAGGGAAGGCGCGTTGAGGACGGGCTTCCCGGCTCTGCGGAGATAACCTCGGCGGATATAAGAGAAGTAATCAACGTGCTTATTGACGAAATAATTGATATACTCGACAGGGGAATCTATCTCACGGGCGGCGGCGCCAAGCTCAGAGGCCTTAAAGAAAAACTCGAAAGGGATATTAAAATACCCGTAATCGTTCCCAACGCTCCCGAAACCTGCGTTGCTCTCGGAACGTCGGTATGTCTCAAAAGAGGTTTTAAATAATTTTTCCGGAGAAATAAATGAAATCGTTTTTTACCAACAGCCGCTTTAAGCTTGTTGCGGCAATAATTGCGCTCCTTCTTGCAGGCGCTTTGCTTGCGGGACTTACCGGGCGCAGCGAAACTGTTCAGTCCTCTGTGGTCGGAACGGTTTTATCTCCTTTACATTTTGTTGCCCAGAAGATAAGCGACGGTTTTGACACCGCCTTCGGCAACGTTAAGCCCCACGCGGCTTATGAAAAGAAAGTCAGGGACCTTGAAGAGGAAAACGGGGACCTTAAAGCTAAGCTTGCCGACTATGAGGATATGAAAAAGCAAAACGAAATGTATAAGGATGTTCTTGAACTGAAAGAGGAAAAAGCGTCTTATCAGTTTGTTGAGGCGTCGGTTATCGCAAGAGACAGCGCCGATATTTATAAATCGTTTTCAATCAGCAAGGGTTCCGTAAGCGGAATCAAGGTCGGCAACGCAGTTATCTATAAAAAGAACCTTATCGGAATAATCGATAAGGTCTACCCCGATTACAGCGTTGTTAAAACTATACTTAACCCGAAATTCAACGTATCCGCGTATGAGATTATTTCGGGTGAAATATCATACGTTACGGGTAACGCAAGGCTTGCAAGAGATGGGAAATGCAAAATGTCAAACCTCTCTTCTACGACTCACGTTGCCTACGGTTCAATTATCTGTTCGGCAGGTATAGGCGATAAGATACCCAAAGGCCTTGTTATCGGCACCGTTGACGAGGTTGCGGACGAGCCTGCGGATATTTCTTCTTATGCGAGAATTGTACCCGAGGTTGAAATTGATGAAATCTCTCAGTGCTTTGTAGTTACAGATTTTTAGGTGAATAAATGGAATTGTCATACAGAGATAAGACAATTAAATACGGTTTATATGCGGCAGTGATTCTTACCGCGGCACTTTTACAGAATATCGGCGGCGCATGGTTTTCGGTATTCGGAGCAAGGTGCTTTTTCCTGATACCCGTTTGTGTTCTTATGGGCCTCGGCGAGGACGAAAGAGCAGCGGCGTTTCTCGGACTTTTCGGCGGGATATTATGGGATATGATAAGCTCGCAGCACAGGATTTTTGCTGCCGTATTTCTCTCTTTGGTATGCTATATTAGTTCATATCTTGTAACCCGTCTTTTCAGAAACACCTATCACTTCGGCGTTATTGCGTCGGCGGTATCCGTATTCGCTTTCTGTATAATTTACTGGATTTGCTATGTTCTTATCGGGGGCGAAGACGGCAGGCTTGCGGCACTCGGATTCTTCTATATCCCGTCGTTTATTTATACTTCGCTTATGGCATTCCCGCTTTATCTTGTTTTAAGACCGCTTAAAGCAAAACTTAACAAAACCGCTCTTTCGGTAGACTGAGCGATTAATAACTTTGTGCGAAAGGAGGAAATATGGGTAAGATATATAAAAGCTCGCGGACTACGCTCGCGGTAATACTTATTGTTGCGACTATCCTCGGCTTCGGCTATAAACTCTATGATATCCAGATTGTCAATAACGAGATTTATGCCGCTCAGAATAATACCGTAAAAACCTATACTGTTCCTCTTCGCGCTGCAAGAGGGGATATCGTTGACAGAAACGGAAATCCCCTTGTAACCAACCGTCAGGGAAACAGCGTCGTATTAAACGCCGCATATTTCCCCCCGGCTGATAACAATGATGAAAGAAACGCAGTTGTTCTCAACCTTATTACGCTTTTCAGAAAGAACAAGGAGGAATACGTACATAACCTCCCGCTTAAACTTGATAAAAACAACAATCCCGTTTTCTTTACAAAAAAAGATGACGAAAAGTTTGAAAGCGCAATAAAAACGATGAAAAGCAGGGATATGTTCAACCTGCAGGAATATGCGACCGCTCAGAACTGCTTTGACGCCATGATTGAAAAATACGGGCTTGAAGCGTATGCCGAAAAGGGTGATTACAGGACTGCGCTTGAAATAGGCAATATAAGATACGAACTTACGAGGCTTTTGTTTTCGGTTTCAAATCCCGTTGCGATTGCCGATGACGTAAGCGACAAAACGATTGCCGAAATTAAGGAAAACTACGATTATTACGAGGGCGCGGACGTTCAGGTTGTAGCGTACCGCGAGTACGCCGATTCAACCCTCGCGCCGCATATACTCGGAACGGTAAGAAAGATTAACGCCGAAGAATTTGCCGCGCTTAAAGACAAGGGATACAGCATTACCGACGAAATAGGAGAGTCGGGAATTGAAGCCGCTATGGAGGAATTCCTCAGAGGCACGGCGGGAGAAAAAACCGTAACGATTGACTCTGACGGTAACGTTACCGAAGAGATTACGAAGGAACCCGCGCAGGGCGATACAATTGTTCTTACAATAGACAAGGACTTACAGAAGGTCGCTCAGAGGAAACTTGAAACAACCTGTAAGGGCGTTGATTATTATAATTCAACGGGCGCTGTTGTGGTAGAGAACTGCAACAACGGCGAAGTGCTTGCCGCGGCAAGTTATCCCGCGTTTGACCTTGACGATTATTACAAGCATTATAATGAACTTGTGAAAGATAAAAACACTCCGCTTTATAACCGTTTTGCCATGGGTACGTACGCCCCCGGCTCAACGTTCAAGCCTATGATGGCGGTTGCGGGTCTGCAGTCGGGCGTAATCAGCGAAGACACGTATTTTGAGTGCAATAAGTATTTCAAGGTGCGCGATATGGAATTTAAGTGTACCGATTACCACGGCGGCGAAAACGTAAGAACGGCGATAAGGGATTCGTGTAATATCTTCTTTTACAATACTGCGCAGAGGCTCGGAATTGCGAGAATGAATCTTTACGGTTCAATGTTCGGCCTCGGCGAGAAGACGGGAGTTGAAATCCCCGAGGCAAAGGGAATTCTGGCAGGTCCCGAATACAGGAAGAAATTTGATATGACCTGGCGTCCCGGCGATACGGTTCAGGCGGCTATCGGTCAGTCGGACAACCTGTTCACGCCGCTTCAGCTCTGCAATTACTGCGCTACAATTGCAAACGGCGGAACAAGATATCAGCTCCATTTCGTAAAATCAAGAATTTCGAATTCAACGGGAGTTGTAAGCGAAACCGGCTCTAACGCGCTTAAAACGCTTGAAGTAAGCGCAAATAACATCAGTATCGTTCAGGAAGGTATGAGGCTTGTTGCGACTCAGGGCGGTCCGGCAGGGGTTTTCTACTCGCTCGGAACCAAGGTTGCGTGTAAGACGGGTACCTCTCAGGTAAGGGTAAACGGCGCTATTCACAATAACGGTTTTCTTATTACTTACGCTCCGTATAACAACCCCGAATTAAGTATTGCTTCGGTTATTGAACTTGCGGGTTCGGGTACTTCAACCGCCAAGATAACCTATTCAATTATTGACTACTACTATTCTCATAACACCAATGAGAAAAAAGCCCAGAAGGACGGAACGCTTTTATAAAATACTTGTTTTGATTTATTATTTATGATAATATAAGACTATAATCTTCTAATCGGTAAACCCAGGGCGAATAATCCACAGGAGGGAAATATGAATATTGCTTTAATTGCTCACGATGCGAAAAAAGAACTGTTAGTTCAGTTCTGTATAGCGTATTGCGGAATAATAAGCCGCCACGACGTATGCGCGACGGGAACTACGGGCAAACTCGTAAAAGAGGCAACCGGGCTTGATATCAACTGCTTTTTAAGCGGCTCTCAGGGCGGCGGACAGCAGATTGCAAGCCGTATTGCGTGTAACGAGATTGACCTGCTTATCTTCTTCCGCGACCCGCTTTCGGCAAAACCGCACGAGCCTAACGATAACGACTTACTGCGCCTGTGTGACGTTCACAATATTCCGTTTGCAACTAATATTGCTACCGCCGAGGCGCTTATCAGAGGCGTTGAAAGAGGCGACTTTGAGTGGAGAGAAATTGTTAATCCACGCTATAACAGATAAATAAAATGCGGAGCGTTACTGCTCCGCATAACACATATAGGAGACATTATGGCATTGATAACGAAGGCCGTAAAGGGCACTAATGACGTTTTACCGTCAGAGGTACATAAAAACCAGTATATTGAGGCAACCTGTCTTTCGGTTGCCGGAAACTTCGGATATAAAGAGATGAGAACGCCCGTGTTTGAACACACGGAGCTTTTTCAGCGCGGAGTAGGCGATACGACCGACGTCGTTCAGAAAGAGATGTATACTTTTGACGACAAGGGCGGACGTTCCATTACCCTTCGTCCCGAGGGAACGGCGGGCGCGGCGCGCGCCTTCCTTGAAAACGGACTTTCAAACGGTGCTCTGCCGCAGAAAATCTGTTACCTCACTTCCTGCTACCGTTATGAAAAACCTCAGGCGGGAAGACTGCGCGAGTTCCACCAGTTCGGCATAGAGTGCTTCGGCGCGTCCTCTCCTCTTGCGGACGCTGAAATAATCGCCCTTGCAAAGCAGATTTTCGATACTCTCGGCATAACCGATTTACACCTTGAGATTAATTCTATCGGCTGTCCCGAATGCCGCGCGAAATATCACGAGGCGCTCAAAGAATACTTTTCGCAGTATAAGGAGCAGCTTTGCAACACCTGTCAGGAAAGGCTTGAAAGAAACCCGATGAGGCTTCTTGACTGCAAGAGCCCCGAGGATAAGGCGATAGCCGAAAACGCTCCCGAAATTCTTGATTATCTCTGTGACGAGTGCAAAGAGCATTTTGAAAGCGTAAAAAAATATCTCGGCGCTATGAACATTGAATTTACTGTCAATCCCCGTATTGTAAGAGGACTTGACTATTATACAAAGACGGTATTTGAATTTATCGCTGATTCAATCGGCGCGCAGGGAACGGTCTGCGGCGGCGGACGTTACGACGGACTTATTGAAGAACTCGGCGGACAGAAGACTCCGTCACTCGGCTTCGGCATGGGACTTGAAAGGCTTGCGCTTGTTATGGACGCGCAGGGCTGTGAATATCCCGAGGCGGAGGTTCCCGATTTATTCATAGCGGCAATAGGCGAAAAAGCAAAGCTCAAAGCCGTTGAAATTGCAAAGGATATGCGCGACGAGGGCTTCTCGGTGGTTTACGATTTGAACGAGCGTTCGGTAAGAGCGCAGATGAAGTATGCCGACAAACTCGGCGCAAAATACAACATAGTAATCGGCGACAGCGAGGTTGACGAAAATAAAGCCGTGCTCAAAAATATGAAAAACGGCGAACAGGCTGATATAAGCCTTGTTACATTCGTTTCGGAATACTATTCAATTACTCTTAAAGAGCAGCTTGAGGATATTGAAATCAACGGCGAGGCTCTTGATTTTAACTCGCTTTTCGGTATAGGAGAATAATATGGCGGAAACAATTAAAGGACTGAAAAGAACGGCGTACTGCGCCGAATTCAATATGAAAAATGTGGGTGAGGAGATTACCGTTTTTGGCTGGGTTCAGCGTCAGCGCGACCTCGGAAACCTCATTTTCATTGATATTAGAGACAGAAGCGGAATTATCCAGCTTTCGTTTAACGAAGCCACGGACGCTGAAATATTTGAAAAAGCCAAGGCGACGAGAACCGAGTGGGTTGTCGCCGCAAAGGGCGTTGTTGCCGAAAGGGAGAGCAAAAACAAGGAAATCCCGACCGGCGACATCGAGGTTATGGTTAACGAATTCCGCATTATTTCAAAGGCTCAGACGCCTCCGTTTGAGGTTGAAAAAAGCGATACGGTAGGCGACGACGTCAGACTGAAATACCGTTATCTTGAACTGAGGAACGAAAAGCTCACGAAAAATATAATAATGCGCCATAATATCGCAAAGATTGCAAGGGAGTATTTTTACGATAACGGTTTTATCGAAATAGAAACCCCTATGATGATAAAATCAACCCCCGAGGGCGCGCGCGACTACGTTGTTCCCTCGAGAATTCAAAACGGCAAGTTTTACGCGCTTCCGCAGTCGCCTCAGATATACAAGCAGCTTACTATGATTGCGGGCTTTGACAGATATATTCAGCTTGCGCGCTGCTTCAGGGATGAGGACTTGCGTGCGGACCGTCAGCCCGAGTTTACTCAGATAGACCTTGAAATGTCCTTCGTCGAGTGCGTAGACATTATGAATATGTGCGAGGGATTTATCAAAAAGCTGATGAAAGAAACGCTTGACGTTGATATTCCCGAAAAGCTTCCGCGAATGACCTTTGAAGAGGCGATGAACAGCTACGGCAGCGACAAACCCGACACCCGTTTTGATATGCTTAGTCAGGATATATCCGACTGGGCTGACCAGACTGATTTTGTCGTATTCAAAAGCGCAATTGCAGACGGCGGCTCGGTTAAGGCGTTCGTTGCAAAGGGCGGAGCCGAGGCATATTCAAGAAAGAAAATCGACAAGCTCACAAATCACGCCAAGGGCATAGGCGCAAAAGGACTTGCGTATATCCGCTGGGCTGAGGAGGAGCCCAACTGCTCGTTTGCAAAGTTCCTCAGAGAGGGCGAGCTTGACGCGTTAATCAAACAGCTCGGCGCCGAAAAGGGCGACGTCGTGTTTATTATTTCCGACAAGACGAGAAAGGCGCTCACGATTATGGGCGCGCTGAGGCTTCTCGCCGCTAAGGAGCTCGGAATTATCCCCGAAAACAAATGGAATTATCTCTGGATTACCGAAATGCCGTTCTTTGAACCCGACGAAGAGACGGGTGAATACGTAGCGGCGCACCATCCGTTTACTATGCCTATGCAGGAGAGCGTTGAATTTCTCGATACCGACAAATCCAAGGTTAAGGCACAGGCGTTTGACCTCGTGTTAAACGGAACCGAACTCTCATCGGGCTCGATGAGAATTACCGACTGCGCTTTGCAGAATAAAATGTTTGAACTGCTGGGTATGACTCAGGAGGAAATCGACGCAAAATTCGGCTTCCTCGTTGACGCATATCAGTATGCAGCGCCGCCTCACGGCGGTATGGGAATAGGTCTTGACAGACTTGCTATGCTTATCTGCGGCGCGGAGTCTTTAAGAGACGTTGTTGCTTTCCCGAAATTACAAAACGCAAGCGAGCTTATGAGCGGCGCGCCGTCATATATTGACGACGTTCAGCTCGAAGAGCTTGGTATAAATTTAATTAACGAAAAGGAGAGTTGATTATGAAAAAAACACTGTCGGCTGTATTAGCGCTTGTTATGCTTTTAACCTCTTTTGCCGCGTTTTCATTCACTGCTGACGCAGCAGAACCAATGGAAAAGCACATTAAGGGCGTAAACTATGAGTATGTCATCAAAAATGACAAGGTAACAATTCAGTACGCCTTCATTTCGGGCAACTCCGCAGGCAAAACGATTACAATCCCGTCAAAAATCGACGGTAAAAAGGTCGTAGCGCTTGAATGTATGGGAATGGAAGAGAAGAACACCAAAACAACTACTCTTGTAATTCCGGATACAGTTGAAAAGCTCGGCGGAATATATGAAGGCGGCGGTTACAAGACAATTGATTGCACCAATCTTGCAACCGTTAAAATCGGTAAAAACCTCAAATCAATGAGCTATAACCCGTTTATGTCTTCGGTAAAGAAGTTTACTGTTAACAGCAAAAACAAGTATTTTACCACTGTTAAGGGCGTTCTTTACAACAAGAAAAAGACGAAGCTTGTAGCTTATCCCGCAAAGAAAGCAGGCAAGAGCTTTACGGTACCCGCAAGCGTTAAGACTTTAGGTACGAGAAGCTTCTACTACGTTTCAAAGCTTAAAACCTTAAAGACGAATAAGGTTGTAACGGTTGCCGACGAGACTTTCTATTATTCGGGAATTAAAACGATAAATTTCGGCAAGCCGCTTAAGACTATAACGGGCGAATCCTTTGCTCTTCCCTCAGGTCTTAAAAAGATTACCGTCGCAAAAGGGAATAAGTATTTTACAGTAAAGGACAATGTTCTTTTCAACAAGAAAAAGACAAAGCTCGTCTACTTCCCTTATAATAAAAAGCTTTCAAAATACACCGTTCCGAAGAGTGTAAAAACCGTAGGAAGATATGCGTTCTTCTATAATGCTACTAAAAAAGTAGTTGTTCCTGCGTCGGTTAAAACCGTCGAGGAAGGGGCATTTATGGTCTTCCAGGGAAAGGTCAACGTTCCGTCAAAGGTAGTTAAAATTGAAGAAGAGGCATATTTAGGCGCTGACGTAGGTAAGTCTTTGACCTTACCTTCGACGCTTAAGACAATCGGAAAATATACTTTCTTAAATGCCGATTTTGAAAGCGTTGATTTGTCGAAAACAAAGTTAACTCAGATTCCCGAAGGCGCATTCTCATCATGCGCGAAGCTTGCCGCTGTCAAACTCCCGTCGACTCTTAAAACTATCGGTATGTCTGCATTCACCGATACTGCTGTCACAAGTCTTGTGCTTCCGGCAAGCGTTACGAAGGTCGGCGCGTATGCGCTCTGGTGCGAAAGCCTTAAAGAACTTACCGTTAAAGGTGCGGACACTGCGTTAAACGAAGATGCAATTATGCAGTACGAGGACGACAATGCAGAAGCAGGAATCATTAACACAATCGTTATTAAAGCTCCTGCAGGCTCAAAGGCTGAGACCTATGCAAACGAAAAAGGATTCACATTCGAAGCACTTTAATTCTTTATGAAAAACTACAATTTTTTCGCCATGGTCAATCGGATGAAACTGATTGACCGTTGGGCGCTTATGCACAATTCTTCAAAAGAGAATATTGCTGAGCACAGCCACACCGTGGCTGTGCTCTCTCACGCCCTTGCGGTGATAGGCAATAAAGAATTTGGCAGGAATTACAACGCCGAAAGAGCGGCTGCTCTTGCGCTTTATCACGATACTACCGAGGTTATTACGGGCGATATGCCTACCCCGGTTAAGTATTATAACGACGATATTAAAAACGTTTATAAAGAGATTGAAAAAGTTGCGGGCGAGAGGCTTATAAATATGCTTCCCGACGGGTATAAAAGCGATTATCTTCCTTTTTTTGAAAAGAAAGAAGGGGACGAAGAGCTGTGGAAACTCGTCAAAGCCGCGGATAAAATCAGCGCGCTTATAAAATGCATTGAGGAAACGAGAACGGGCAACAGAGAATTTGAAATTGCCCTGAAATCTCAGGAAGAAAAGATTAAGAAAATCGACCTACCCGAGGTTAAATTCTTCTGTGAAAACTTTCTTCCCGCATATTATAAAACGCTTGATGAACACACAAAATAAACGGTTGCAGATGCAACCGTTTTTTTAATAATCATCCTCATCCTGAATAGGCTCGTTTTCTATGCCCTCATAATAGTATTCGTTGGGCATACCCATATAGGCGCCGTTTTCGTCGGGCATGGTCATATCGCTTCTTAAAAAGCGTCTTAAATCAATAATTTCCTTTTTCTTCTTTTTATTCTTACTCATAAAAACACCTCTGCACTTATTATGTGCATATCATAAGGGGAGTATTCAAACTGAATAGGAAAAAGAGATGGGAATGCAAAATTGCATTCCCTTTTCTTATACTAAATAAAACCGCTTTCTGATAAAAACAATAATTAAAGGGTTCGGAAATTTGTCTGGACTTTGGCGGTTGGTTGTGATAATTGTTGTGTTGAAAGGAGGTCCTTGATATGACCAAAATAGTTTCAATCTCAATGGCAATAATCATTATGCTGACGGCAGGTGTAACGGCTCCGAAAACTCACGCCACAGTGCCGCAGACAATTACTTCAAGCGTAAAAGCGAAATCTTCTTCCCACACGAATAAAAAGAAGAAAAAGCATAAACACAGTATGCCGAAAGGCAATATGGGCAAATGGTTTAAGTCAAAGAAAGCGCTCAGGAAATATGTAAACAAGGTTATGAAAAAATACAGCCGTCAGTATGAGAACGGCGAAATCACCTGAGACGAATATGTACGCCACTGTCCTTACGGTTACGAAGCGTGGTCGTGCTCGTGCGGTAAGTGGTCAGGCAACTTCAAATATCATAAGGTCAGGAGCATAGACATAAAATACTACATAAAATATGCCAAGTCTTACGCAAAGCAAATCGGGCTTGAATACGATAAGACCGCAACGGACTGCTGGGATAATCCGATAACCGTAACAACGAAAAACAAAAAGGCTGTTGAGCGGGATATCAAATCACGGCTTAATCGCTATAAGAATTTCGAAGGCTTTGAAGGAATATGCATCTGGGTGCATACTGACAGCAGCGATAAGTATCTGCTCTATATCGGATACTGTTAAGGCGGTGATAATATGACTGTACTTGAAAATCTATACAACGGCAATATTGAGCCAACGGATTCAGAGAGCCTGAAAAACAATATGCGGTACAAAGAAGGACTCAGACTTGTCGGCAGACTGCAGGAAGAATTGTCTGCAACGCTGAACGAAGAACAAAAAGCAATATTTGAAAAATATCTCACTGCGGCGAATGAATTATCCATTGTCATTAACGAAGAAACCTTCAAAACAGGCTACCGCCTGGCAACGCAAATAATGATAGAATGTATGTAAAAGCCGCCCTGCTGCCTTGAACAGCAGGGCGGTATTTTCTTCAAAAAATAACCTTTTCAATTCACACACTTTTTCGTCAAAAAGTCCATGAAGCGGTTTTCGTGACAGTTTGGCGGTTCTGACAAATTTAAAAAGTGAGTGTTTGCAAGGGCTTCGGGACTTCGGACAGGCGAAAAACCGAACTGATTCGATAGAAATTCTTGAAACAACCAGTACCCCGTCCGAAAAATTCTGGTCGGCTAATATGCCGATTTCACAGTAACAGCATAGAAAATTTAGCTTGAAATTATAATGTTGATAATTTTAAAACACTATGATATAATATGATTGCTAAATATCATTCAAATTAAATAAGCCCATCTGCTGTAATTTTGCAGCAACTACGTGCGTGTATTTTTATTATGTTAAAAATACAGGCTCTTATTCACGCATGTTTTTAGATGGGTTGAATGATGTTTAGCAGCAAGTGAGCTATGTATTTTATTGCGTAGCTTAACGGCTGCGCATTTTTTGTTTTGAGGGGTGAGAATATGGCAAAAAGAATGCCGCTAAAAAAATGCAAACACCAAGCGGAAAACTACCATCCATATCTTGTCGTTCCTTTAAATGCAAAGGTTAAGAATTTCAATAGGATTGTTAGATACTTTCAGTATGAAGCACCTGAAATAGATTGTGTGCACTCTTCTGGGCCGTTATTAGATGAACAAACAGTAAATGATATCTTTTCTGAAATGATGCAAAGAGCAAAAATGCAAAATCAATTTATTTTTATTCAAAAGCTTCAGCCCAACAGTTTGAACAGGTTTCATTTAGAAGGTAATAATATTTGTCTTAAGTGTCCTCGAATGGTGTGTAAAATAAGGAAAGATGAAACTGAACTATCTGCTCTATTAAGACATATAAGAAACACTTTTGCACATGGTCGAACTTATGTAAAGGGAACTAAGAGCAACACATATATCGTTTTGGAAGATTTGGAAAGAATAAAAGGTAAAGAAAAAATCACAGCAAAAATAGTTGTTACTAAATCGATTTTGGAAAAATGGAAAGCGATACTTGAAAACCTAGTTTTATAGGATAATTTATGAATATACATAGATAAAAATGAGGGGGTGAAATTACGTGGGTTCGTTTAGGGGATGCATTGCTGTTCCGTTAGAAAACTACTGCAAAAAATATCTTGACGGAAAATACAGCGCAGATGAAATCGAGTTAAGCGAGTTTTATGAAGCAATGCTATCAATAATTGATAAATTGAGTCTTAACGGCAAAGCAGATATTGAAGATTTCAAATCGAAGTATTTTGAAATACAAAAAAAGAGTTATACCGAGTTGAACTTAGAAGAATGTATTAAAATTTTTGAAGAATTTAAGAGAATTACAGGAGTAAAGCTATGAAAAAATTTATAAGTTTATTTTTATCACTAATGATGCTGTTGAGCGTTACGGCGGGGCTGGATTTATCGGCTTATGCAGCGGATGATTTTACGGAAATCAGAACTGTAAGCGATTTATACAGAATCCGTTATGACCTTGACGGTAACTATATATTGATGAACGATATAGACTTAACCGCAGCTACCTCGGAAAACGGCGAATGGAGTTATAATAAACAAGGTTGGAGACCAATCTGCACAACAGATGGTAATGATATAATTACTGAAGGTTTTACTGGAGTTTTTGACGGAAACGGATATACCATTTCAGGATTAAACCTATCTTCGGTAGGTACAAAAGATTCGTCAAATAGAACCTATCCTGTTTCAGGACTATTTGCAACAAGTTCTGGAACAATAAAGAACCTAACTATGTCCAATTTTGATTTTTCATTTAAAAATGGATATCATGCACCATTAGTTGCTATTAATTCCGGTAATATTATCAATTGTAAATCTATTGATGGAACAATTGATGCAAAAGCTAACATAGGTTCAAATGAAAATGCCAGTTATACTGGAGGAATATGTGCAGTTAATAATGGAACAATGAAATACTGTTATTCTAATTGTTCTTTAACGGCTACCGCATACAGCCATTATGTAAGTGGTCAAGGCTATTCTGTATATGCATATTATTATCAAGGTGGTATTTCAGGAAGCAACAGTGGTAGCATTATCTGTTCATATTCACAATCGGAATTGCTGACCGTTGTTCCCCAAAGTGGTTATTCTATAGATGGTGGACGAGGTGGTATAACTGGAAGAGGGGGTAACATCCAAAACTGTTACAGTTTTGAAAGAATAAGTGGAAATGGAGGAGCCATTAGTACATCTTATTGTAGAAAAGGCACACCTGGTGGAACGGCAACCGATTGTTATTATTTGTCTGGACAAGGTTCTCAAGCAGGATGCACTCCTCTCACCGAAGAACAAATGAAAATGGACTTTATGTATCAGGGCTTTGACTTTGATAACGTATGGTACATTGATGAAGACAGCGATTATCCTTATCCTCAGTTAAGGATACCGAACACAAAAACAGTTGAAAAAATAACCATCAAAAAGCAGCCGAAGAAAACGGTTTATGTAACGAATGAAGCGATTGAAGCGGCTGATGGCGTTCTGAATGTAAAATACATTGACGGAACGTTTGAAGACGTGCCGATGAAAGACGATATGCTTTCAGGCTATGATATTGCAACCGCAGGCACTCAGACCGTTATCGTTACATATGAGGATAAAACGGCAACCTTTGATATTCTTGTTAAAGATGAAACTAATATTGATAGTTTAGTTATTCAGTCACAGCCGAATAAAACAACATTTGTTAAAGGCACAAAATTTGATTTTACGGGCTGCGTTGCAAGAATAACTTATTCCGATACAACTTATGATGATATTGATATTACAGCCGATATGACAAGCGGCGGCGATATTAATACAGTAGGAACACAGACAATATCCTATTCAGTAGGCGGAAAGACCGCAACCTTTGACGTTGAGGTTGTTCCTGTTGTTATGGACAGAATTGTCGTTACTTCTGCTCCCGACAAGGTTGACTATCTTCCCGACGAAGAACTTGATACAACAGGTCTTGTTGTTAAAGCGGAATACAACAACGGAAAGATTAAGGAGATTACAAACTATACGCTTTCCGGTTTCGGCGACACAAACGAGGTTAACCCGATAACCGTAAGCTACGATGAAAAAGAAACTACATTTAATGTTACTATTCATACTCCCGATGAAGAATGGACAACAATAACAGAAGCAAACTGTACCGTTCAGGGAGAAAAGGTTAAGTATTGTAAAACCTGCGGTAATGTCGTTATTAGAAATGTTGTTGACCCGAAAGGACATACGCCTGTAACAGACGATGCTGTTGCGGCTACCTGTACTAAGATAGGACTTACGGAAGGCAGTCATTGTTCTGTTTGCGGAGCTGTATTAACTGCACAGCAGGTAGTTAATGCCAAAGGACATAGCTATACATCAAAAACTTTAACGGCTGCTTCCTGTACGCAAAAGGGCATTAAATCATATACTTGTTCAACCTGCGGCGACACTTATACAACAGAACTTGAGATGACAGCTCATACTATTGTTGATGACAATGCTGTTGCGGCAACTTGTACTAATGCAGGCTTAACTGCAGGGCGTCACTGTTCTGTGTGCGGATATGTTATAGCAGCACAGGAAGTAGTTAACGCAAAGGGACACACTTATACATCCGTTGTTACCACTCCTACTTGTAAGGACCAGGGATATACAACTTATACTTGTACAAACTGTGGTGAAAGTTATAAGGCCGACTTTACAGCCGTAACGGACAACCACGATTACAAGTCAATAGTTACTATTCCCGCAACCTGTACTGCAAAGGGCGTAAAGACTTATACCTGTTCCATCTGCGGTGATAATTATACTGAGGATATTCCGGCTACGAACAATCATACTTATACAGAAATCGTTGTAACTCCTGCTTCTTGTACAACGACAGGATTAAAGGAATATACCTGTACGCTTTGCGGAGATAAATACACTGAAGTTATTTCAAAGGCGGCTCATACTCCCGAGATTGAAGCTGCGGTTGAGCCGAAATGTGAAACTACCGGTTTAACCGAAGGCAGCCGCTGTTCAGTTTGCGGTGCAGTTTTAGTAGAACAGCAGGTGCTGAAAAAAACAGGTCATACATTTGTTGAAAACGTAAGTGATGACGGCAAGATTAAAACAATTACCTGTTCAAATATTAACGGAGTTCATCCCGAGGAAAGAACAAAAACATTACCTTCAAGCACTTATCCCGAATCAGCGCACAATTATGCTAATAATACTTCCGTTACCTACCCATTTACATATGTAGGCGCAAAGAAGCTTGCTATTACATTCTCGTCTTCAACGAAGACTCAGGCAAGCTACGACTACATATACATTTACAATAGCGCGGGTACTCAAATAGGCAAGTATTCTGGAACTACATTAGCTAATCAGACGATTACAATTTCGGGTGACAGCTTCAGCATTAAGCTCACTTCAAATGCTTCAACCGTATATTACGGCTTCAGCCTTTCTTCAATCGTTGCAACATATGATGAAGAAGTCGGCACACAGTGCGATTACTGCCAAGAAATTGAGCTTGAACATGATTACAAAGAGGTTGTAACAACTCCTGCAACCTGTACTACTAAAGGTCTCAAGACTTTCACCTGTTCTTACTGTGGTGATAAGTACACGGAAGATATTGATATGCTTGAGCATACGCCTGTAACGGACGCGGCGGTTGCGCCTACCTGTACAAAATCAGGATTAGCCGAAGGCAGTCATTGTTCGATATGCGGAACTACTCTTGTTGAGCAGGATGTTGTAAAAGCAAAAGGACATACATATACAAGCGTTGTTACTGCTCCGACCTGTAAAGAGCAGGGATATACAACTTACACTTGTTCGGTATGCGGCGACAGTTACAAGGGCGATTTTACAGCGGTAACTACAAACCACGATTACAAGTCAACAGTTACTACTCCCGCAACCTGTACGGCGAAGGGCGTTAAGACTTTCACCTGTTCAGTATGCGGCGATAAGTACACAGAAGATATAGATATGCTTGCGCATACGGCGGTTACTGATAAAGCAGTTGCCGCTACCTGCACAAAGTCGGGACTTACAGAAGGCAGTCACTGCTCGGTATGCGGTACTGTTATTGTTGAACAGACCGTAATTCCTGCAAATCAGCATCAGTATACGCCTGTTGTAACTGCTCCGACCTGCAGAGATAAAGGCTATACAACATATACCTGCTCCGTTTGCGGTGATTCTTACAGAGCGGACTATACAGAAAAAACCAACGACCATGATTATAACGGCGTTGTAACAAAATTACCGACATGTACGGCAAAGGGAATAAAGACCTTTACCTGCTCCGTATGCGGAGATACATATACAGAGCCTGTTGAAAAGCTCGCACATACTCCTGCTGAAGCGGTAAAAGAAAATGAAAAAGCCGCAACCTGCACTGCAACGGGTTCATATGACAGCGTAGTTT
>CAJOER010000003.1 GCA_905233805.1 uncultured Eubacterium sp.
GAAGTGTAGCCGACTATAATAATCGCCGAAATAACCATTGCAAGATGATAGTCAATTCCGAAAAGCGTACCGAAGAGCTTGCCACACGCAGCAAAGCCCGACGCCGTATACGGAACGAAGAAAATCACGATTACGAGCGCCGCAATTCCCATCAGAGCCTTGTTCTTATATCTGAGTGAAAAGTAATCGGGAACCGTAATTGCTCCGATTTTTTCGGAATAGCTGCGGAGTCTTTTTGCAACGAAAAGCCAGTTTAAGTACGTACCGATTGCAAGACCTATTGCAGTCCAGCCCGCGTCTGCGATACCCGTAAGCAGCGCTACCCCGGGAAGTCCCATAAGCAGCCAGCTCGACATATCCGACGCCTCCGCGCTCATAGCAGTTACAAGCGGTCCGAGCTTACGTCCGCCGAGATAAAAGTCCCCGACGTTTTTTGTTCTTCTTGAAAAAACGAATCCTATGATTACCATTGCCGCAAGATAAATTACGATGGAAATCATAATTCCTATTTGTGCTCCAGTCATAAAATGCCTCCTGTTTTAGCGTAATAAAGCAATAATATTTTGATATAATATCATAAAGTGATATATAATGCAAGATAGTTTTCAGTTGAATAAACTATCCCTCAAAAAATAATTCTTGACAATTCCCTGACTTTGTGCTATGATGTAATTGAAATAAATTGTACACAATTTAATTTTACGCTATCAGGAGGTAAAACGAAATGAAACTTTACGATTATAAGGTTACAACAAACAAAGGTGAAGAAATTACGCTTTCTCAGTATGAAGGCAAGGTGCTTTTAATCGTCAACACTGCTACGGGTTGCGGCTTTACCCCGCAGTATGAAGGATTACAGAATATGTATGACAAATACTGTGAAAAGGGATTTGAAATTCTTGATTTCCCCTGCAATCAGTTTGCTTTTCAGGCGCCCGGCGATGACGCAAAAATTGACGAATTCTGCACTTTAAGGTACAACACAACCTTCCCCCGCTTTAAGAAAATCAAGGTAAACGGCGGCGATGCCGACCCGCTTTACAAATACCTTAAAGAAAACAGCAACGGTAAGCGTATTAAGTGGAATTTCACTAAATTCCTCATTGACCGTGAAGGAAATATCGTCGGCAGATTTGCTCCGAGCGATAAGCCCGAAGATATCGAAGCCAAAGTCGAAGAGCTTCTGTGAGACAGTCACCGGTCACTAAATAATCCTCACCCGTTATAATTGCCGTCTGCAAGACCCGCAATTCTCCATTCTCCATTCTCAATTCTCCATTCAAAAAACGGTGATATTATGTATGATGTAATAATTATAGGCGCGGGCCCCGCGGGAATTTCCGCCTCGCTCTACGCAAAACGCGCGAACAAAAGCGTTCTCGTTTTATACCACGGCGAAAGCCAGCTTGAAAAAGCCCATATGATAGAAAACTATTACGGCTTTGAGGGCGGTATCACGGGAAAAGAGCTTTACGAAAACGGAATAGCCCAGGCGAAGGCGCTCGGCGTCGAGGTAAAAAACGAAGAGGCGCTCCACATTTCCGCAACCCCCGAAATGAATTACGAGGTAGTATGTGCGGATAATAAATATGAGGGCAAGACGCTGATTCTCTCAACGGGAAATAAAAAACTCAGGCCGAATATTAAAGGCATTGACGAGTTTGACGGCAAGGGTATCAGCTACTGCGCAATCTGCGACGGCTTCTTTTACAGAAAAAAGGCCGTTGCGGTTATAGGCAACGGTGACTATGCCCTTTCCGAAGCGGGCGACCTTGAAAATATCGTAGAAAAGCTTATAATATTAACTGACGGGCTCCCCGCCCCCGATACCGATAAATATGAAATCATCACAAAGAAGATTAAGGAAATCAGGGGCGAAATAAGGGTGAACGCCGTCGAATTTGAGGACGGGACAAGCCTTGACGTCAACGGGGTTTTCATAGCTCAGGGAACCGCCGGCGGCGCGGACTTTGCAAAAAAACTCGGCGTTGCGCTAAACGGCGACAGCATTAAGGCAAATGACGATATGTCAACAAACGTCCCGGGAGTTTTCTCCTGCGGCAACATCAACGGCGGCCTGCTCCAAATCAGCAAGGCGGTCCACGAAGGCGCCGAAGCCGCCCTCTCCGCAATCAAATATTTAAAAGAAAAGAAGGAGTAATACTATGGCAATTTTAGAAATCACTATTGACAATTTTGATGAAACCGTAAAGAATAACGAAACCGTACTCGTTGACTTTTTTGCAACATGGTGCGGACCTTGTAAAATGATGTCCCCGATTATCGACGAAATCGCCGAGGAAAACGCGGGAATCGCCGTCGGCAAATGCGACGTTGACGAAGCTGAAGAACTCGCTATGCGCTTCGGCATTATGTCAATCCCGACCGTTATGGTATTCAAAAACGGCGAGCCGGTTAAAACCTTCGTCGGCGTAACGGACAAGCAGAGTATAGTAAACGAATTATAAGGAGAGCCGCGCTCTCCTTAAATTTTTGGGAGAATAAAATGAAAAAGCTGAGAATTATTCCTCTTTTACTTGCCCTTGCGTTGATTATCTCCTCCTGCGCGGCACCCGTCAGCGTAAAGGTAAATAAAGAGGATTTCAAAACGAATTATAAATACATATTCGTTCACGGCCTTTCGGGCTGGGGCAGTTATGATTTTCAGAATAAATTTCTGAAATACTGGGGTATGAAAGACGGCGATTTGCTTAAATACCTGAACTCTCAGGGCTTTGAGTGCTACGCCGCCTCGGTTGACCCCTACGGCTCCGCGTGGGACAGAGCGTGCGAGCTTTACGCCCAGCTTACGGGAAGCGTTGTTGATTACGGAAAAGAGCATTCCGAGCGCTGCAAGCACGCCCGCTACGGACGCGATTTCAGCAAAAAGCCGCTTATTGATAAGTGGGACAGCGAAAACAAGATTAATCTTATCGGCCACTCCTTCGGCGGCGCGACGGTTCGCCTTCTCGCCGAGCTTATGAAAAACGGAAGCGAGGCTGAAAGAAACGCAACCGATAAAAGCGAACTTTCCCCGCTCTTTGCGGGAGGCAAGGCGGACTGGATATATTCGCTTACCGCTCTCGCCGCGCCCCACAACGGAACCTCCGCCTATAATGCAAATAACGGTGAAAATAATATCGACGGGGAACTTACCTTCTGGCAGAAGAAAATGAGCGACATGGTCAGCGCCTCAACGCAGGAAAACAATAACGGAAGAATTGAAAGCGACTACGCTAATTACGATTTGAAAATTGACAGCGCGCTTGAACTCAACAAGAGCATTTCAACACTTGAAAACGTATATTATTTCTCCTGTCCCTGCTCCGCAACGGTTAAAGCCGAGGACGGAACCTTCCGCCCCGATTCAGAACTGACTCAGACTCTGTTCGTAAAATCCGCCCGCCTTATCGGTATGTATACGGGCAAAACCGACGGCGGATTTGAGATTACAGAGGAGTGGCTCGATAACGACGGCCTCGTCAACGTAATCTCCGCCCGCGCTCCCTTCGGCGCACCGCAGAAGGAATACGCAGAAGGCGAGGTAAAAACGGGCGAGTGGAACATAATGCCAGCCTTCAAAGGCGACCATCTCTCCCTTCAGGGCGGCCTTACAATAAGGTTCAGCATAAAAGATTTCTACTTAAACCACCTATCAATGATAAATAATTTATAAAAAACAGGCAGGTTCAACCTGCCTGTTTTCTAGTGACTAGTGACCAGTGACCAGCGACTATTTAAGGAATCCGCTTATAATCTGCTCCTCCGCCTCCTGCTCCGTGAGTCCGAGCGTCATAAGCTTGATTATCTGCTCTCCCGCAATTTTGCCTATCGCCGCCTCGTGAATAAGCGCCGCGTCAATATCGTTTGCCTCAAGCTGAGGCACCGCAAGGATTTTCGCGTCGTCCATAATAATCGCGTCGCACTCGGTGTGTCCGTTGCACTTTGCGTTACCGACTATAATCGAGTCGAATTTCTGGTACGAATTATCCCTCGCAACCGAGCGGGAGATAACGTCCGCGCTCGAATTTTCGCCGTTGAGCTTCGTAGTATATACGCTCTCGGCCTTCTGATTTCCGTGAGTCATAAGGCGCTCGCGCACAAGAAGGGTCGCCCCCTTGTCAAGCTCGGAAAGAGTCGTCCTTACTGTCGAATCAACGCCCTTAATCTGCACCATTTCCATTTCAACGGTGCTTCCCTCCTCCTGATAGACCTCGGTCTGGGGGTTAAGTATGCGTTTTCCGCTGCCGTCGCCCGAGCCGTAATGCTTTTCAACATACTTTACGTGCGAATTCTTACCCACGAAGAAGCGGTGAATACCGTCGTGCTGAGAGTCGTGCGCGCCGCAGTTATCTATTCCGCAGCCCGCAACTATCGTGACGTCGCAGTCGTTGCCGATAAAGAAATCGTTATATACCGTCTCTTTAATTCCGCTTTCGCTTACGACTACGGGGATGTGAACCGTTTCACCCTTCGTGCCGTTTTTTATTTTTATATCAATACCGGGCTTGTCCGCCTTGGTCTGAATATCAATGTTTTCCGTCGTATTTCTCGCAGCAAGCTGAGAGTTTGCGCGGATGTTGTACGCCCCCTTCGGCGCGCCGTGAAGGTCCGCAATCTCTTCAAGGAGTCTGCTCTGAATACCGTCTACCCACTTATTCATGCCGCACCTCCTTAATTATCAAGCATCGAGCACGTGCCGACTGCCGAATCGGTACCGAGAAGCGTCGGAAGAATTTCCTCCTTGCTTCCCTGCTTAGTGATTTTTCCGCTGTCAAGAACGATAATCTCGTCCGCTATGTCGAGTATTCTCTCCTGATGAGAGATGATGAGAATTGAGTTTTTGCTCTCTTTTTTAATCTTTTCAAATACCGATATAAGATTATTGAAGCTCCACAGGTCAATTCCCGCCTCCGGCTCGTCGAAAACCGAAAGCTTTGTATTTCTCGCGAGCACCGTCGCAATTTCAATTCTTTTAAGCTCGCCGCCCGAAAGGCTTGCGTTGACCTCGCGGTTGATATAATCCCTTGCACAGAGTCCTACCCTTGAAAGGTATTCGCACGCCTCGGCGATTGACATATCCTTTTTAGCCGCAAGGCGCAGGAGGTCGACTACCTGAATTCCCTTGAAGCGCACGGGCTGCTGAAAAGCGAAGGAAATGCCGAGGTTTGCCCTGTCGGTAATACTCTTTTCGGTAATGTCCTCGCCGTCAAAATATATTCTGCCCTCCGTCGGCGTTTCAATTCCCGCAATAAGTTTTGCCATCGTTGATTTTCCGCCGCCGTTTGGACCCGTTATTACAACGAGCCTGTTTTCGCCTATTTTTAAGCTTATGTCCTTGATAATCTCTTTCTGGCCTTCCTCCTGCGGAACGTCGAAGGAAACGTTTTTAAGTTCAAGCATAGTTTTTCTTCCTTTGTTTTACTGCATTTATATTTTACCTATTATTTATAAAAAGTCAACCTATATTATTTATTGAAATATAAATACCTCTATGATATAATAAACTTATCAAATTATTGAGGAGATGTTATTTTGGGTAAGAAGAATAAAAAAGCTCCCGAATATCAGCATCCGAACAAAATAGGAATTAAAGAGGCTATGGGTTACGCCCTCGGCGACGCGGGTAACCTTTTCGTATTAACCTACGTATCCTCCTTCCTTAAGGTGTTCTATACTGATGTTCTTTTAATTACTCCGGGTAACGTTGCAACTCTTTTCCTTGCAACAAGACTCTGGGACGCAATCAACGACCCGCTCTGGGGCGGTATCGTAGCAAAGCGCCCTCCCGGAAAAGACGGTAAGTTCCGCCCCTACCTTAAATGGGTTGCAATTCCCGTTGCGGTGGCGCAGCTTCTGTGCTTTTATAATTTCACGACCATTCCGAAGGTCGGCAATAACCCCGCAATCGTTCTTGTATTCGCGTATATTACCTATATCGCCTTCGGTATGATGTATACGGGAATTAACGTTCCCTTCGGCTCGCTCGCGTCCGTTATTACCGACGACCCCAACGGAAGAACCCTTCTTTCAACCTTCCGTGCAATCGGCGGCGGTATCGGCGGCGCTGCTCCCCTTCTCGTAGCTCCGTTCATTATCTATAAGAAGAACGAGGCGGACCCGACCGTTAAGGTTGCCGACGCAAAGGGTATGTTTACCTTCGCGGCGGTTATGTGCGTTTGCGCTATCGTATTCTACTTTGCATGCTACGCAACTACCAGGGAGCGCGTTAAGTCCGAGGCTAAGCCGAACGTTAATATGAAAGAGGCTTATAAGGCGATGTTCAAAAGCCGTCCCTTCATCGTGCTTGCGATTACGGGCGTGCTCATCAGCGGCCAGCTTCAGTTCGCTTCCCTTAACCAGTATCTGTTCAAAAACTATTTTGTAAACACAAACCTTTCGGTTATCGGTACTGTTGCCCAGTACTTCCCGATGGCGCTTATGATTCTCGTAACGCCCGCGCTTTCAAGAAAGTTCGGTAAAAAAGAGCTTGCGGGCTTCGGCTCAATGTTCGCGGCGTTCGCGGCTATCGCTTGCTTCCTTATGGGAGCGTTCGGCAAGTTCCGTCCCGAGGGCGACAAGTTTACGATTATCGCATTTATGGCGACTCTCTTCATTATCGGTTTCGGCTATTCCTTCGTTTCTATCACGAACTGGGCCGTTGTTGCCGACGTTATCGACTATCAGTACGTCAAAACCGGTATCAAGAGCGAAAGCGCAATTTACGCGGTTTATACCTTCTCCCGTAAGCTCGGCCAGACTATTGCCGACTACGGCGGACTTATGCTTCTTGAAAAGTACGCCCACTATGACGTAACCAAGATGTCCAATGCGGGATACGTTCCTGGTACAAGCGATAAGATTCTCACTATCTGTACCTTAATCCCCGCTATTACCTATACTCTTATATGGCTGCTTTACCGCTTCGGCTATCCGCTTACTAAAGAAAAGCTTGAGCCTATCTATGAAAAGGTAAGAATAGATAACGAAGCTCTTGCAAAGGCAGAAGAAGCCGCAGCCGCAGCAGAATAAACCCACGGAGAAAATAAATGAAAAAAGTATTATCCATCTTATTAAGTATTATTATAATTACCCTGTCCCTTTATTCGGGACTCACCGCCCTTGCGGCTGAAACGAAGGTAAAATACGATTCCCAGAAGCAGCAGTTCAACTCGCAGTGCGCAGCCTTTAACTACCGCGGCGATAAAACCGCAAAGCTCGTTTACGATAACGACGAGGGCGATTTCAAGGTTTATTACTCCGAGTCCCTCACGAAAAAGGGCAAGGAAATTTTCGCAACCGACGAGTATTCGGGACTTGCTATTAAAGGTAATTACGTATTTTACACCTGCCCTCAGGACGGATTGATTATGCGCCGTAAGCTCAACGGCAAAAGCCCCAAGACCATTGTCAAGGTTAAAAAGAACACCTATTCCGCTATTAATTTTATTATCTGCGGCTCCCGTCTTATCTATAATCTTATAGTGTTTGACAAGTCGGGCGAGTTCAAAAGCTCAAAGCTTTACAGCGCGACAACCAAGGGCGAAAATAAAAAGCTCATCGCTAAAAACGTAAAATCCGATATGTATATGTATAAGAATATGCTCTATTTCCTCAAGGGCAAGGACATTATGCGTTACAATTTCAATGTCGGCGAGCTTAAAAGAAGATACGTCGGCCTTGACGTTACCGGCGCGCGCCTTCTCGGAATGGAAAATAATATTCTTTATATCGGTTATCCTAAAGGCGATAAGCTGAATAAGATGAATTTCTTCCGTGCCGACGTTGATAAGCAGAAGTTCTGGAAATTTGAAAGCGCAGAGTGCGGAGCATACATTTACAGCGCATGCGTATCTGAAAACAAGCCCTGCCTTATCACTATGAGAAAAGAGGGCAATTACTTCGCCGCCGTAAGAGGCGATAAGGCCGATTTCCAGACTTACAGAAAAAAATACGCCACGGGCGGAAACAGCCTCGGCTTCTGGAAAAACAGCATAGTTCTCGACAGCTTGTCAGGCGACAAAAACCACACGTTTAAGAAATACGTGGTTATGGTTAAAAACTAAAATAAACAAAATAAAAAACGCTGTTCTAAGGAACAGCGTTTTTTATTCGTCCTTCTTTTGTGTGTATTTACATTTCGGATAATTTGAACAGCCGTAAGAATAGTTGTTGAGCCGGTCGGGGCGGAACTCTCTGAGCAGCGCCGATAAGCTTGCCGTCGGTTTCCGTATCCGTTAGTTGTGAGACAGGGTAAAACCCTGACTCACTTTTATTATTGCTTTTCTTCGCGGGACGGAGAACCGCCACATTTATTCCCTCTGTCTATGTGTTTCTCAAGGAGTTTATCTCCTGTTTTTTTTAATGTTAGTACAGAAAACATTCCTTGTAATATAATTGGGTTGACAGAAAGAATCGTTCCATGAAGCCCAGAAGCTATTAAAACAACTTGAACTTGAGGGAATACAAAAATTACTCTCCCTATTTCACGAGTAGCTATAATACAAAATTGTTCATAAATATTAATACTGTTTATTTCACTTAGCTTTTCTGAAAAACTAATTAAATCACTTTTGTTGAAGCATACATCCTTGCTTTCTAAAAACGGATAATTATTATCTAATTTAGAAAAAAAATCACAATATATAAAACACCGACTAATACTATTCAAGTACCTTAAAAATAAAATAAAACGATTCTCATAAGTTAAGTATTCATTAAGCGTCAGATCGCCGTCTAAATACATCTGAAAATAGATTTCTTTATGTTTTCCTAAATAATTGATTTTATCAAATTCAAAATAATAATTAAAAAGTTTTGAGTTATAAGGACTATCAGAATAATCAAGTAATGTATCCATATTACGTGAATAGACTGCATCTATATATTCTTTATTGTAAATATATGATTCCAAATCTTTAAACGTGGCTAAATTGTTATTTATTTTATTCCAAAAACTATCCTGCAAGTACACTACCATCCTCTCCTAATGATGCTATTCTTTTTCCTGCTTTGTCAAGCAATTTCCATTTTCTGCCTCCGTGTTCAGCTGTATCTTTAACAATTTTCCAACCGTTTTTTGCTTGCCGTCCTTGTCCATTTTTCAATTGTTTATTGAATTTCTTCAAATCAACTTTATTTCCCTTTTTCAGCTTATTAGGTATTTTTTTAAGTATTTTTTTCTGTTCTTTATTTGGATAGCCATGTCCACTTGAAGATGAACCATTTCCAAAATCAATATCAGGAATGGAAATAGTTGGAGTCTGTCCTTGTAAGTTTATTACTACAATGCCAACAATTACGATAACGAATACGACATATATAAATATGGAATATGCCGCAGCAGCTCCACCCGCCAATGCTACACCACCCATATCATACCCGCTCGGGTCGCTGTTGTTTACGGGGTCGTTACAGCAATATGCAAAGAGGTTGAGTCCGTTAATTTCATCCTTACTCTGCTGTGCTATTTCGGGTAAATCTGCGTTGAGGAAGCGGTTCCAGTTTGCCTGAACTCATTTCTTACTATGCATATTTTTCTGCTTTTGTCAAGTCTTTTTGCAAAAAACGCGCTATATTGGATGCAAAAAACGCTACTCTTTCGAGCAGCGTTTTTATTGTTTTATTTAGCCGAGTTCTGCGAAGTACTTGATTGTTCTTACCATCTGTGAGGTGTAAGAATTCTCGTTATCGTACCAGGATACAACCTGAACCTCATACTTGTCGTCGCCGATGGGAAGTACCATAGTCTGAGTTGCGTCAAAGAGTGAACCGTATCTCATACCAACGATATCCATTGAAACGATGGGGTCGGTGTTGTAGCCGAAGCTCTCGCTCTCAGCTGCCTTCATAGCGGCGTTGATTCCGTCAACCGTTACGTCCTTGCCTTCAACAACAGCGGTAAGAATAGTTGTTGAACCGGTCGGAGTCGGAACTCTCTGTGCAGCGCCGATAAGCTTGCCGTTAAGCTCGGGGATTACAAGGCCGATTGCCTTAGCTGCGCCCGTTGAGTTGGGAACGATGTTGGCAGCGCCGGCTCTTGCTCTTCTGAGGTCGCCCTTTCTGTGAGGACCGTCAAGAATCATCTGGTCGCCTGTGTAAGCGTGGATTGTGCACATGATACCGCTCTGAATGGGAGCGTAATCGTTAAGCGCCTTAGCCATGGGAGCAAGGCAGTTAGTCGTACATGATGCAGCAGAGATAATCTTATCGTCAGCTGTAAGAGTTTCGTGGTTTACGTTGTAAACGATAGTCGGAAGGTCGTTTCCTGCGGGAGCGGAAATAACTACCTTCTTAGCGCCGGCGTCAATGTGAGCCTGTGACTTATCCTTTGAGCAGTAAAAACCTGTGCACTCAAGAACTACGTCTACGTCAAGCTCGCCCCAGGGAAGCTCGGCAGCGTTGGGTTTAGCATAAATCGGAATCTTCTTGCCGTCAACGATGATAGCGTCGTCGGCAGCCTCTACCGTGTGCTTTCCTTCGCCGATATAACCGCAGTAACCTCTCTGCGCGGTATCGTACTTAAGAAGATTTGCAAGCATTTTGGGGTCGGTAAGGTCGTTGATTGCAACTACCTCGTAACCTTCAGCCTCAAACATCTGACGGAATGCAAGACGTCCGATACGGCCGAAACCATTAATAGCAACTTTTACCATTGGAATCTACCTCCATTAAAAATATTAATAATTATTGCTTATTTGCATTATTTATTTTATACTTTTTGCCCCTGATATGCAAGAAAAAATTGCATTTTTTACAGAATACACAAAATATTCAGAACATTATGACAATTATTTAACAAAATGTCCGTCCATTTATTTTTATTGCTTTTAAAACTTTTATATGCTAATATAAAATGGTAGTATTATACACTGTTTTCCCTATGTATGCTCTATATAGGGTTTGAAAGAAATAAGGAGTGAGTTTATGAAAAAAATAATCAGTATTATTCTTTCTGTTGCAATGCTTGTTACTGTAACGGCGGGCATAGATTTCAGCGCATACGCCGCTTACATTACGGGCATTGAGTTTGAACCGACAGAGGATTGCTTTACCTATGAGGACTGCCACGCCTACGACGTAACCGAGGACGGCAGAACCTATAAGTACTACCAGTATAACGAGTGGGACTTAATGTGGGAAGGCTATAAGATTATCGTTAATTACAGCGACTCCTCAAAAGAGGTTTTCACCTGCGGTGATATCCACGAGGAGGAGGACTGGTTTGAGCTCGGCTATAAATCCGACAGGGGCAACATCCTCGACGTCGGAAGCGATTTGAGCGTCGATACTCACCAGAGCCCCGACAACGTATGGGAGGTAAACAACACCTACCCCGTTGATTTGATTTATAAAAACGGCTCAAGCGAGTATTCCGTAAGCTATAACGTTTCAATTATACCGAACCCCGTTGACTCAATTTCCGTAAGTTCTGAGCGCGATATCGTTCTTTTTGAAAACGTCTGCGGCAACTGGGAAAAGGATGAAAACGACAATGATTATTTCCGTTACTGGACCAACGAGAGTTATTTCCATTACGCGGGCGTTCAGATTACCGTTAATTTCTCAGACGGAACGACGAAAACCTATTCCTATACGAAAGACAACTGGAAGCCCGTTGACGGGGAAGGAAACGAGATTAATGACGACTGGCTTGAATATAACTTTCTTCAGGGCAGAGACCACTACACAGTCGGCTCTGAAAACAGGGCTTATTTCGGCTATTACGGTAAAGAGGATTATTTTAACGTAACCGTAGCCAAAGGCGGCGACGTTGACGAGGGTGAACTGAATATTGACGAAACCGTTCAGTCGCTTTATTACTCAGATGAAAAGCATACCTATACCTTTACCCCCGACCACGACGGCGCATACCGCTTTGATGACAGCCTTATTGACAGAATTGTTTACGACGGCGAATTCTCATACAGTATGACCTGCGGCGAAGAGAACGTTGACTGCATAAGCGAAGACCCGCTGCTCTTCAGCCTTGAGGGCGGAAAGACCTATGAATTTACCGTAATGAACAACCGCGATGACGAGATGCGCATTGAATATCTCTGCGTAAGAGAAACCGCCGCGGTATCCTCCTTTACCTACACCCCCGCAAACGGAAACAGCGTTTATGCGGGCGACGTAGCTACCGACGATTTCATTTACAACGAGGGCAATAAAATCAGCCTCACCCTTTCAAACGGCGAAAGCGAAGTATTCACCGTTAACGAGAATTCCGATTACGTCTGCGAAAGCGGAGAGCGCATTGAGGATTATTGCAGAAACCGCGGCATAGAAAATATGGACTGCCGTCCGCACTGTATCCCCAACTACTCGCCGTGGGAAACGAACAAGGAATCCTATATTACAATCGAAATTGCCAACGCAAAAACAAGATTTGACGTAAACGTTACCGAATCCGACATAAAGTCGATATCCTACGAAACCGCCGAACCCCTTGAGGTTTACGAGGGTACGAGCCGTACCGAGGATTACTGGGACGAATACGGCAGACACGAATACGAATATTACGATTTCTCAAAGTGGGACCTTGAGCGTAACGATAACGCTATAACGGTTACCTATCTTGATAATACTTCCGAAACCTTCAGCCTCAAATGGATTCACGACGAGGGCGAATGGGAAGATTATCCCGTTTATATTTCCGATGAGGGAAACAAAATCTTTACAAAAGACCTCTACCTTCTTTTTGAGCAGGATTACGAGCATCAGTGGAGCGCAGGAAACAGCTATCCGATAACCGTTATGTATCACGGAAAATCGGATACCGTTAACGTCAGCGTAGCGGCTAACCCCGTTGAAAGCATTTCCGCCGAGCTTGAAGAAAACATCAAGCTTTACGAGGGATTCTTCTGCGACGAGGAATACGACGAAGAAAACGACGAGCACTGGTACAACTATTGGTGGAACAACGATTTTCTTAAGTTCAGCAATCCTACTATCACGGTTAATTTTGTCAGCGGAGACTCCGTAGTATATCACTGCGAGGACGACCATTGGGTTCCCGTTGACGAGGACGGAAACGAAATCAACGAAAGATTTTTCGACTTCCGCTTTGATAACCAGCACGATAAGCACTATACGGTCGGAACCGACAACGCTGCGGTTATAAGCTATTACGGTAAAACCTGCGAGGTTCCCGTTGAGGTTATCGCCTCCGATACCGTTAACGAGGGCGAGCTTCAGCTTGACAAAGACCACAGGGGACTTTACTTCCCCTCTCCCGTTCACGTCTTTACCTTTACGCCTGCTGAAAGCGGCGCATACGTTCTTGACAACAGCCTTTCAGACAGGCTGAGATGGGACAGCTATGACTACGAATACACCCTTTACTGCGAGGAGGACGGCGAATTTCTTGAGCCGCTTAACGGCGGAGAGCTTTCGTTTATGCTTACCGCGGACAAAACCTACACTCTTAAAGTAAGGAGATACAACGGCGGAACGGGTATTGAGTATCTTACGCTCAGAAAGACCGTCGGAATCACCGATTTTGACTTCATCTACCGTCCGTCAAACGGCGTAATTACAGTGTTTGACGGCGACTATAGCGACGACGCGCTTCTTTACAGAAAGGGCAATAAGCTCGTCGTAACCTTTACCGACGGAACGCAGAAAACCTATACCTGCTATTCCGAAAGCGGAACGGGCTTATACAACAACCCCGACGAGTGGTACTATGCCGACGACGAGGGTAACCGCCTTAACGAATTACTTGACGAAATAGACGCCGTAGGCGAGCACAGACCTTACGGCTATCCGAGCGACGAGCCGTGGGATATAAATAAAGAGGCGTCTTACACCATCGGCTTCGGCGGTATTGAAAAATCATACCCCGTAACCGTTGAACCCTCTCCCGTTGATTCAATCGAGGTCACTCTCGCAAACGATGTAAAGGTCTACGAGGGTACCGCCGAGCACGTCGGTATGCCCTATAACGGCGCATGGCGCGAATATATGCGCTATAACGTTGACCCGTGGCTCGTATTAAGCGAAGGCACTAAGGTTAAGGTTAACTGGGTCGACGGCGAGCCCACAACCTACGTTTGCCGCTGGGTTGAGGAATACGACGACCTCGTTATGGTTTCCGAAACCGATGAAGAGGACGTTGAGTTTATACCGCAGTTCGTAGTGCGCGACAATCAGAGCCCCGACAACGAATGGGAGGTAGGTCAGAATTACACCGTTAACTTCTCATATATCGGCGCAGACGTCGACCTTCCCGTAAGCGTTGTACCGAGCCCGATTGAAAGCGTATCCGTTTCCCTTGCTTCGCCCGTTACGCTCTTCAGAAACTGCAACGGCGAAACGAGATACGACGGCGAGACCGATTCGGAATTCTTCGAGTATCGGTCCGACAGAAACTATCTGAGAAAGGCTGACCCCGTTATTAAGGTCAAGCCCGTTAACGGTGATGAAATAAGCTATACCTTCAGGGGCTATAGCTGGGTTCCCGTTGATGAGGACGGAAACGAGCTTAACGACAGATATTTCGATTTCCGCTTTGAGCAGTACGGAACGCCCGAAAAGAACGAAACCCCCGAGGCTTACGTTTATTACTTCGGAAAGCGCGCCGAGGTTCCCGTTCAGGTTGAGGACAAGCACGACGTTGACGATGGCGCAATCACTATGTTTGAGATGTCAAGGGTGCTCTTCATATCCGACGAGCAGCACACCCTGACCTTCACTCCCGAACGCTCTGGTGCGTATATCCTTGAGGAAAGCCTCATTCATCAGGTTATCGAAAACCACGGCGACTATGACTTCTCCGTAACGTATAACGGCGCAGAGCTTGAAAGCATAAAGGACGACCGCTTCATCTATAACCTTGAAGCGGGAAAGACCTATACAGTTAACGTACGCTGCGATAATACTCCGCGCCTTGAAATGATAAGCGTATATCCCTTCGTTTACGTTTCGGATATTAAGTTTACTCCCGCTGAAGCGATTAGCGTAAACGAGGGCGATATTCACGGCGAGGACCTTATCTACCGTCTCGGCAATACACTTAAGGTTACCCTTTCAAACGGCGACGAGAAAACCTTTACAGCAACCGACGGCGGCTGGAGATATATGAACTCCGAAGGCCTTGACATTTATGACTGGCTCCGTGATGAAAATATAGACGACCCCGAGCTTGAATGTCAGCCGAGCTCCGACCCGTGGACTTACGGCGGAGACGCTTATATTACGGTAAAAATAGGCGAGGCTCAGACAACCTGCCCCGTTACCGTTTCGCAGTCAACCGTAAATTCAATAAGCTACACTCCCGCAAAGCCGCTTGAGCTCACAGACAGCCTTGTCTGGAACTTTGAGGAGAACGGAGAGAACCGTTGTGAAATCAACGATTTGATTTTCAGAGCGGGCGACGTGCTTACGGTCAATTACAAAAACGGAAGCACCGTAAACTACACATATAAAAACGATACCGAGTTTGAAAACGAAAACGACCCCGACGACGTTATCACTCCGTGGGTTACCTACAATGACAGGGTTCATTACAAGGCGGGCGACACCGTTAACATTGATGTTCACTATCAGACGGGAAGCGCTCCGATTACCGCAACCGTAATCGAATGTCCCGTTCAGAGCGTAGCCTATACTCCTGCTAATCCCTTCGTCTTTGAAAAAGAGACCGACGGCGAGTGGAGAAGCAGAACGGTACATAACGACGAAACGGACGAATATGAAACCGAAAATTTCTTCTGTTACAACGGAAAAGACCTTTTCGAGGAAGGAAGCAAATTTGAAATAACCTATAAAGAGGGCGGAACCAAGACCTATATTTCCGACGGCAATAATTTCATTTGCGGAGAAGATATTCTCGATAACGGACACATCAACGCCCTCTGGGGACGCGACCAGTATGAACGCCCCTACGTTGAAGGATATAATAACATCATATACGTAGGTTATATGGCGGTTCAGTGTCCCGTTAAGGTTGCCGTAGTTGACAGCAGCTGGACAATGCTTGCCGAGGCAATAGTAAACCACAAAACGATAGCCGACGGCGAAACCGTTTCGGTTGAACCCGACACAAAGCTGTTCTTCTGCTTTAACACGGGCGACGACAATATGGCTCACGGCGTAGCTCCGCTCGTTGGCTTCAGCGACGGATATGACGAGGGAACGCTTAAAGCGGCGGGCTTTACAACCCAGACGGGCAACGCCGCTGACCTCGGCTACGGGGGCTACAACGAGGGCACCTTCGGTCTTGAGGTAAGCACGGAAAACCTCACGCCGGGTACTGAAGGAACGCTTTACTACTATCTCTACGAGCTTCCCGAAAACTTCAGCTTCGACAGCTTCGATTTCGTTAATACTCCACACGTTCTTGAAAAATCGCTTAAAATAAGGGTAATCGACCACGAGTGGGAGGAGAGCGAAAAAGTTGCGGCAACCTGTACGGCTCAGGGTTATACGGTATATACCTGCAAAAACTGCGGAAAGACTTATACCGATTATTCAGACGCTCTCGGTCACGACTGGGTTAAGGGCAATACCGTAGCTCCTACCTGTACGGCGGCGGGATATACAAATTATTCCTGCTCGCGCTGCGAAGCTACCAAGACTGGCGACGCGGTTGCAGCTCTCGGTCATAACCACGTACAGACGGACCTCGTCGCTCCCACCTGTACCAAGCAGGGCTATACAGTATATACCTGCACTCGCTGCACGGACAGCTACAAGGGCGATTTCGTTCCCGTAAAAGGACATTCCTGGGATGAGGGCAAGGTAACAAAAGCGGCAACCTATACCGAAGCCGGCGTGAAGACCTTTACCTGTAAATCGTGCGGCGCAACAAAAACCGAAGCAATTCCTAAGCTGAACAAACTTAATAAGCCCATGACGGTAAAGGCTGTTAAGAAAACCTACACGGTAGCCGAGGTTACAAAGAAGGCTAAGAAGTTCAAGGGCGTAAGCGTAAAGAACGCCAAGGGAACGGTTACATATTCCGCAAAGGCTGCAAACGCAAAGAGCAAAAAGGTTCTCAAGTTTGATAAAAAAGGAAATATAACCGTTAAGAAGGGAACCAAGAGAGGTACCTATAAAGCCAAAATTACCGTAAAAGCAAAAGGAACTACGGCTTATAAACCGTTAACAAAAGTCGTAAGCGTTAAAATAGTTGTAAGATAAATTATTAAAAGGGAGGGCGCCGCCCTCCCTTAATCCTTAATAAAAAAAGCCTGTCGCTGACAGGCTTTTATTTTTATGTTATTCGCTGATTGAATATCCTCTTGCCTCTCTCTGAGCTGCAAGCTCCTCCTGCATTTTCTTCTTGTTCTCGCCCGAAAGCTTGTAGAAGAACATCGGGATTGAACAGAGAAGCATTGAAAGTCCGGGGATAAGCGATACAAGCGAGAACATAGCGAAGTTCTGGCTTCTCGTAAGCTCCGTCGCTGCCTTTATTGCCTCGCTGTTGAGCATTTCCGCGGGGTCAATCTTGATTATCCAGTACGCAACTACGATACCGCAGGTCGAAAGCGCCGAGCCGAACTTGTTGATAAGTCCCTGGCACGCCGAGCCGAGCGCGTTGTCGCGGTGTCCCGTTTTAAGCTCCATATAATCAAGACAGTCATAAATCATCGCGATTGAAATTGTGTTAATTACGCCGAGCGGGATGCACTGAATAAGAATAAACGGAATACAGATATAAAGATTGTTTGTAAACCACGCGATAAGCGTCGTGAATATACTTGCCACAAAGCCCGCAAGACAGGTAGTGATAAGAAGCTTTTTGTAATCAAACTTCTTCATAAGCGTCGGCATAAGAAGCGTCGCGCCGAACATACCTACTACCGCGCAGAGCTGGAAGATAGTCTTAACCGTACTTACCGAGGCGGAAATCGCCGCCGTCTTTTCTTCAAGCGTCATATTAGTATAATCGGGGCCTATGTAAAACGCGTATCTTGCAACGTGAATTGCCGCCGCCTGAACCATATAACGTCCGCTTGAAAGAATACCCATTGCAATTACGAGGAGTAAGGGCTTACATGTGAATACCCTTTTAAGAGTCGACTCTTCGCCGGGCTGCTTTTTAGTCGGGGGAGGTACGGCTCTCTCTTTGATATGGAAGTATGAATTGACGTAAAGCACCATACCGATTGCAACAACCGTTACGGAAATAATTCTGTAAAGGTTCTTGTTGTACTGCTCGGGATTGCTCGCGTCAATTACCTTGGGAAGAACTATACCGAAAATAAAGAAGAATATCTCGGGAAGCGCAGAACCTACGCTGTTCCAGATTTTCGCAAACGAAACAACCTGGCTTCTCTCGTCCGAGTTCGGGGTGATAACGTTGGGAATGCTCCAGAACGGAACGTCCGCCATTGTATACATCATGCCCCACATAACGTAAACGATTGCCGAGAATATCATAAGCTTCTTTCCCTCAATGCTCGGTGAGGAATACATAAGAAGCGTGAGAACCGTTACGGGTACCGCCGCAAAAAGAATATACGGCTTTAATTTACCCCACTTAGTTTCGTGCCTGTCTACGATTATACCCATAATCGGGTCGTTGATAGCGTCCCAAACACGCGCTAAAAGCATTAAAAGCAAAACGAACATAAGCGGAAGATGAAGAACGTTTACATAATAGTCGCTGATGTAGCTTGACATCATCGCGTAAATCATTCCCTGTCCGAGTCCGCCAAGTGAGAACATCCACAGTTCTTTTTTGCCGACGTACTTTTTGGGAGCATATAAATCCTTACTGCTCATAAAAATTACTCCTTTAAAAAACTTATAGCTTAATTATAAACTATACTTTATTATTTTTCAACTATAATTCTATCGTAAAAGCAGAGTTTGAAACCGAATCTTCAACGTACCGTCCCTCACCGAAAACCCTCGATTTTCCGACTATCTTATCATTGTATACGCTGAAAACTATACCCTGCGAAAGCTTGTCGCACGGGCCGTGATTTAAAACGCCGACCGTCGGCACGCTCACCGCCTTTATATTTCCGAGGTCCTCGTATGTATATTCCGATATTCCGTAATGAAGATGCCCCGTAATATAAATAACGTTCTTCCTCTTTTCAAGCACCGCGCGCAGCCTGTCATTGTCCCAGCCTACCGTTCCGCGCCATTTCCCGCGTCCGAGCCAGGTCATGGGCAGTCCGTTAGTGCCTTTAAGCGCCTGATGGTTGAAGACGAAAACGGGTTTGCTCCCGTCTGCCTCATTAAGTTCTTTTTCAAGCCAGACAAGCTGTCTTTTGCTTATGTGTGTTCCCTCAAAGCACGTTCTGTCCGCGCCTAGGAAGATAAGTTTGTAGCCCTTCAAATCATAAGAAAAACAGTAATGCTCATCGCTGCCTTTGACTCCGCCGTTAATTGACGAGAGGAAACAGTTGAACCTGTAAAGCTGCTTTTTATAATTCCTGAGTCTTATATCGTGATTGCCCGAAACCGCAAAGACCTTATCGATTTTATCATTTATTCCGTTGATAAGATACGCCGCTGTCTTGTATTCGCACTCCGCGCCGTATTCGGTAATATCCCCGAGTAAAAACAGCGCGTCAAAGCGTCCCCTCGCGTTATCAACGTCTCTGCACGCGGCGTAAACCCTCGCCGAACGCAGCGGGGATATGAACGAAATCTGCGGGTCGCCCCAGGCGATAAAATTAAGCTCGGCGTTTTCGTCGGCCTCTATCACTTCTTTTTTATCGGGCATGGGAATACTGCCGCCTTCAACAACCTTTGAAAGCGCTTTTATCATACCCTTATATATCTTTGAGGAAACACTCATTTCATCACCTCAACGGCATTATAGCATAATTCACACTTTTTGTAAAACGCCCCGTTTTATGACATATTTCGCGAGAGCGCTGTTATATAATCGCTCATAGATTATTAAAACCGAGGAAAACATAATGATTGCCGAAAGAATAAAGAAAACCGAAACTTTTATTTCAAATCCCGAAACAAAACGTCTGCTCACCTGTTTTGCATATTTCGTTCTCGGGTTTGCGTTCGGGTGGGGGCGGGTTCTCTCCTCGCTTCATCCCTTCTGCGCCTCAATAGTTGCCGTATCAAAAAAGAAATACTTTTTACTGTCGGGCGCGGGCGCGGTGCTCGGATGTATGCTCGGGGGCTTTAACGCCTATTCTTTCCGCTATATCTGCGCAGTGTTCACTTCGGCGCTCTGCGTTCTCGCCCTTTCGGCGCTCAGGCTGGACGTCTATCCTCTAGCCCCTGTGGGCACGGCGTTCTTTTCAACTCTGTTAACGGGCGTCGTTCTCAATCTTAACCTCGGCGAAAATTCCGCGGCTTATCTCCTTCTCCTCGGGGAGAGTATCCTGAGCGCAGGCGGCGCGTATTTTTTTTACCGCTCGCTCTCCTCGGATTATAAGCGCCTTCGCTTTCGCGCCCTGCCCCTGTCGGACATAAGCTGCATAGTGATTTCCTCGGCGCTTCTGCTTATGACGTTGTCCGGGATAAAGACACTCGTTTTTACCCCCGCGCGTATAGTTGCCGTTACGGTTATGCTCTGCGCCCTGCGATTTTTCGGCGAAAGGTGGGGGCTTGTCTTTGCAGTGTGCCTCGGCTTTGCAATCTCGCTTGAAAGCAGCGAAATGCTTTTTATAGTCGGCGCCTTTTCATTTTCGCTTATGACCGCCTCACTTTTTTCAAATCTCTCATATTTCGCCTCGGCGGCGGCCTTCGTTGCAACAGGTGCGTTTTTCTGTATCGCAAGCGAAAGCAGTGTGTCTTTTCCCCTTTTCTGCGACTCGCTGTGCGGCGCGCTTATATTTATGCTCCTGCCGCAAAGAGTAGTTGCAAAACTTGAAACTCTGGGCGAAAACAAGCTTGACTCCCCGCCCGACGGCACCCTGCGCCAGAGCCTTGTTTTAAAGCTCCGCTTTGCGGGCGCGGCTATGGAGGCGATAAGCGAAAGCGTCGAGCAGGTCAGCGAAAGAATTGACGAGATAACCCGCAGGGAAAACGAGCGGCTTAAAGATAAAATCAGCGAGGACGAATACGCTTCGCGCGAGCTCATACTTGAAAAAACGAACCAGCTCCGACGCGTTGCCTCGGACCAGTTTTTCTCAATTTCGGATATGCTCGGCGACCTTGCATTTGAGTTTGACAAGGCGGAGATTTTCGATTCCGCCGCCTCCTCAAAAATACGGGCGCTCCTTTCGCATTACGATATTTTCCCCGACAGCGTTTCCGTCGTTGAGGATAAATATTCAAGGGTGAGGGTGGAAATCCTTCTCGACACCTTTTCCCCCGTACTCGAAAAGCCCGTAATTAAAAACGAAATAGGAAAAATCTGTTCCCGCTATTTTGAGGACGGAATTATTACTAATTTCAAGGATGAAACAATGCTTTCGTTCAGCGAAAAAGCAAATTATCACCTTGAAGTCGGCTTTGCCCAGCACAGCGCCGACGGACGGCTCTGCGGCGATACGGTCAAGATAATCAACGACAGCCGCGGCCACTCAATTCTGATAATAAGCGACGGTATGGGCAAAGGCTCCCGCGCGGCGCTTGACGGCGCTATGGGCGCGGGGCTGCTTTCAAAACTCATTAACGCGGGCTTCGGCTTCGACTCCGCGCTTAAAGTCGTAAACTGCGCCCTGCTTGTTAAAAGCAACGACGAAAGCCTTGCAACCCTCGACGTCGCAAACATAGACCTCTTTACCGGAAAATGTGAGATTATGAAATCGGGCGCCCCTGCAAGTTATATCATCAAGGGGGACAGCGTTACAAAATGCGAACTTTTTTCAATGCCCGCCGGTATCCTGCGCGGAATTGAATTTGCAAAGCGCACCGCCGTCCTCTCCCTCGGCGACCTTATATTTCTTATGAGCGACGGGATAAGCGAAATCGGCGAGGACGCGCTTTTGAATCTCTTAAACGAAGCGGCGCCCATGCCCCCGCAAAAAGCGGCGGATTACATACTCGAGAATGCGCTCGAACTCTCAAAAAACTCAAAGCCCGACGATATGAGCGTTATCGCGGCAAAACTTAATAAAAATTAAAACGGAGTGATTATATGTCATCAATTTTTGCATACGCGGGCGCCTCGCCCTGTAAGGATATTATCCTCGACGGAATCAGCCGCCTGAAAGGCGAAAGCTTTGAACTCTCGGGAGTAGCCATGAAGGTGGGCGAAAAAATCGAAACCCTGAAAATAAAGGGCAGGACCGAAATCC
>CAJOER010000004.1 GCA_905233805.1 uncultured Eubacterium sp.
TTTCAAGCCTTTCCAGTTTTTCGCGTTTTTCAACGTTTCCGGATAAATCAAACTGTTCGGCAAGTTCTTCAAAGCCGCTCACGGAAATTCCGAGCGAGCGGATATGGCTGCCCCAGTCGTAATTCTCGCAAAAAAGCTGCATGGCACAGTCGAAAATCTCGGTGCTCACGTTTGTCGCGGCTTTCAGCTTCCGCTGACGGGTAAAACTTTTAAGCGCGGTATCGCGGACGCTGATAGTAACGCAGCTGCCTTTAAGCCCCTGCTCTCTCAGCCTCGTTGCAACGCTTTCGCAAAGCACGCGAAACACGGTTCTTACGTCGTTATCATCAACCAAATCACGCGGCGTGGTAGTCGAATTTCCGACGCTCTTTATATCGTCGCTCTCGTCCTTATGGCGTACTCTTGACGAATCAAGTCCGTTTGCAAAAAGCCAGAGCGTTTCGCCGTTTTTGCCGAGTATGCTTTTTAAAAAGTTAATGTCGCACCTCGCTAAATCGCCTATCGTATCAACACCGTAATAAGAAAGCCTTTTAGAGGTTGAGCGCCCTACGAAAAGCAAATCGCGCGCAGGAAGCTCCCATGCAATTTTTTTATAGTTTTCTTTATTGATAACCGTAATCGCGTCAGGCTTTTTATAATCGGAGCCGAGCTTTGCAAAAATCTTGTTAAAGCTCACGCCTATACTTACGGTTATGCCGAGTTCGGTTTTTATACGGTTTCGTATCTCTTCGGCAATTTCCTCGCCCGTCTGCTGATTTCCGGTAACGTCGAGCCAGCTTTCGTCAAGCCCGAACGGCTCGATATATTCGCTGTAATCCTCGTACACTTTTCTGCACAGCTTTGAAAAGCGGAGATAAAGCGGATAATTAGGCGGAACTATAATAAGGTCGGGGCATTTTTCCCTCGCCTTCCATAACGGCTCGCCGACAGTAAGTCCGTATTTTGAAGCAATCTCGTTTTTCGTAAGTATTATGCCGTGCCTGCTCTCGGTACTTCCGCCCACGGCAACGGGCTTATCCCTGATTTCGGGGCGGTAAAGGCATTCAACCGAGGCGTAGAATTTATTACAGTCAACGTGAAGTATCGTCCTTTCCATTTCCGCCCCTTTCGAACATTTGTTTTATTTTATTATATACCCTGAGATAGTATATGTCAACCGTAATATATTGACAAAAAGCAGCTAAGCTATACAAGATATAGAAAAAAGGGAACCTTCCGGTTCCCTTAAACTACATATTTAATTAATCGTTAAGCTTTGCAAGTTCCTCACGGAAGGACTCTGCCGAGTCAAATTCCTTATAAACCGAAGCGAAGCGAACGTATGCAACCTCGTCGATTTCCTTAAGCTTATCCATAATAAGCTCGCCTATTCTTGCCGAGGTAACTTCTCTGTCAACGGAAGCCTGAAGCGACGCTTCAATTTCGCCTATCTTCTGCTCAAGCTCGGCAACGGTTACGTGTCTCTTTTCGCAGGCGCGGAGCATTCCTTTTAAAATCTTGTTGCGGTCGAATACTTCACGGGACTTATCCTTTTTAATTACGATAATCGGAACGTCCTCAATAATCTCATAAGTAGTAAATCTTTTTGAGCACTGAAGGCATTCTCTTCTTCTTCTGATTCTCTCGTTCTCGTCGGTGGGACGGGAGTCGATTACCTTACTGTCGGTATAACCGCAAAACGGACATTTCATAGCAATTACCTCCTCGAAATTCAGTCACGTTTTTAAAATACATCAGCCATTATAACACAATATATAGTAAAAGTCAAGTAAATCACTTTACAACAATATATTGACATTATTTGGGAATTTCAAGAGGTGTTTCCTTTTTATTGTAGAAATACATCCAAACGGCCATCAAAATTATCACGCAGTATCCCACAAGTGACAGAATATCGGGTATCTGACGTCCGAGGAAAAGATAGCCCTCTATTGCGGTGAAAATTATATTTGAATAATCGTAAACAGAAATTTCCCTGCTCGGCGCAAAAGTGTACGCAGCGGTAATGGCAAACTGGCCGCCGGCTGCGCACAGGCCGACCAGAAGAAGATATATAAGCTGCCTTTTCGTCATGGGATGATAATTAAAAACAAGATAAGGCGCGGTTACAGCAACGGAAAACGCCGAGAAGAAAAACACCGTAAAGCGCCCGTTTTCGCCTTTATTGCCCATATGACGGACGCAGGTATAAGCGGCTCCTGCGCAAAGTCCGCCGAAAAAGCCGGCAAGCGACGGAATAATCTCGACGTTATTAAACGACGGCTTGATAACAAGCATCGCGCCCGCCATAGCGCCGAGGATTGCAAGCGCCTGTTTGGGCTTTACCTTTTCTCTTAAAAAGATTGCAGAGAAAACGAGGGTAAAAAACGGTGACATTTTATTGAGCATAGCCGCGTCGGCAGTGTGCGCCATATGAGTGGTCGCGTAAAAATTACCGAACACGCCGAGCAACCCCGCCGCCGAGCGCAGAAAATGAAACGGCATTGTACCCTTCACGGGTTTAAAAGGCTCGCGTCTTTTTATTAAAACAGCGCCTGCAAAAAACAGCGCTACAAGATTCCTGAAAAAAACCTTCTGCGGTGTCGGGAGGTCGCCCGAAAGATTGATAAACGAGCTCATTCCCGAAAAACACAGCGCAGAAAGCAGTATACAGATTATTCCCTTTGTTTTGTCTGAAAGTTTATTCATATTACATACCGTCAAAAAAACGTTTGCTGAAAGCAAGTTCGTTTTTTACGTCCAGACCTCTTGAATATATTTCAATAACGTAGTCGCCCTTATAATCCGCTTTATCAAGGATGGCGAAAAGGCGTTTAAAATCAAAGTTTCCCCTGCCGGGAGGAAGACAGTCGCTATCGGGCAGAAGACTGTCCGAAAGATGAACGTGAACGACTTCATTTTTCATCTCGTTTAAAAACTCAAACGGGTCGTAGCCCGCTCTGATAGCCTGCTTTACGTCGAACACCATATTAAAATCATCGCCGATGGCGTCCCTCATTCTCTTCATAAAGTCAAGGTGCTGGCTCTTAAAGCGATTCACGTTTTCCTGACATACGAGAACACCCTCCGCCTTTCCGATTTCAATAAGCTTATAAAAACGTTCAAAATAAAGCTCATCGGGAAGCGGAATTTTTCTGTTCTGAAGCGCTCCGTGAATTACGAGGATATCGGCTCCGAGCACCGCGGCTGCATGGCAGTGTTTCTGATAAATACCGATAAAATCGTCATATCTTCTCTGATACTCGCCGAAGATACACATATTTTCAAGCGCCGAAGAAAAGGGGTGTACGGAAAGTACCCTCACCCCGTTGTCGTCCGCCGTCTTTTTAAGTTCATTAACAAACGGCTCTTCAAGCTCGGAGCTTGTATTAAAAAATATCTCGGTTTTATCAAAACCTAAGTTTATTACCTCTTTAAGCGCCCTTTCCGTTTCAACGGGATAAAAGCAGGAGGTTGAGCAGCCAATGTTCATATTATTCTATCCGTTTAAAAGTTTTTCTGCTGCGGCAAGCTGAACGCTTACGCAGAGAATCTGAGCCGCCAAGTCGAGTTCCTTTACGGGAGGAAGCGACGGGGCTATTCTTATATTCTTATCGTCGGGGTCAAGTCCGTAAGGATAGGTTGCGCCGACGTTTGTAAGCGTAACGCCCGCCTCCTTACAGAGTTCGCCGACTCTTTTTGCACAGCCGTTCATTACGTCAAGACTGATAAAATATCCGCCCCTCGGTTTAATCCAGCTTGCTATATTCTTTCCTCCGAGTTCTTTTTCAAGATGAGCCAGAACCATTTCAAACTTCGGCCTCATAATATCGGCGTGCTTTTTCATATGCTTTGCAATTCCGCCGACCTTTTCAAAAAACGCAACGTGGCGGTACTGGTTCATTTTATCGTAGCTTATAGTCTGGCAGTTAAGTCTTTTTTTAATATCGGCAATATTATTATCGCTCGCGGCAAGGGCTGATATACCCGCGCCGGGGAAGGTCATCTTAGACGTTGAGCAGACCTCGATTACCATATCGTCATTACCGTACTTCGGAAGAACGTCAAAGATGTTGAGAAGAGTGTCGCCCTCGTCGTAAATCTCGTGGATACAGTAGGCGTTATCCCAGATAATTTTGAAATCCTTTGCCGCGGGTTTAAGCGCCGCTATGCGCTCAACAACCTCGTCGGTATAGGTAATTCCCTGCGGGTTCGAGTACTTGGGAACGCAGAACATACCCTTTACGCTTTCGTCCTTTATGAGTTCTTCAACGGCGTCCATATCCGGGCCGTCGTCCTTCATATCAACGTTTATCATTTTGATATTAAAGTATTCAAGAATTGTAAAATGCCTGTCGTATCCGGGAACGGGGCAAAGGAATTTTACCTCGGGGAGCTTGCTCCACGGGGTGCCCCCGCACGCGCCGTGGGAATAGCACTGCGCAATATAATCAAACATAAGCGAAAGGCTTGCGTTGGGACCTATGAGGATATTTTTCATATCAACTCCGAGCAAGTCGCCGAAAAGTTTTCTGCACGACGGTATTCCCTCAAGAATTCCGTAGTTTCTTAAATCAATTCCGTCAACCGTATAATCGGGGTCGTCAAGTAATCCCATTGATAAATCAAGCTGCTCCTTACAGGGCTTACCTCTTGACATATCAAGGTTCAGGCCCATTGACTTGTATTCCTCAAATCTTTTAAGAAGCGTTTCTTTTTCTGCGTTAAGTTCTTCTTTTGTCATTTTTAAATAGTCGGACATCCTAACTCCTCCAACGAAAAATATGTATTATTGTATCACTTTTTTTGCGTTAATGCAATAATAAGGTATTGCCTTTTAAAATATTTATATATATAATATTCATTAGTAAAATAAATTGTTACGGGGGTAAACTATGGACTTTCGTATTGAACACGACTCTATGGGCGAGGTTAAGGTGCCCGCAGATAAATACTGGGGTGCGCAGACTCAGCGCTCAAAGGATAATTTTAAAATCGGCGCAGGGCTTGAAACCATGCCGAGGGAAATTACAATCGCTTTCGGCATACTTAAAAAGGCGGCGGCAATTGCAAATAACGCCCTCGTGCCCGAAAAAATGACGGATGAAAAGCTCGGCGCAGTTTCAAAGGCGTGCGACGAGGTTATTGAAGGAAAACTGTTTGAGCATTTTCCGCTCGTCGTGTGGCAGACGGGCTCGGGCACTCAAAGCAATATGAACGCCAACGAGGTTATTGCAAACCGCGCCAACGAGATTGCGGGTAAAAAACTCCTTCATCCCAACGACGACATAAATATGAGCCAGTCGTCAAACGACACCTTCCCCGCCGCTATGAGCATAGCCGCAGTATATGCCGTTGAGGATAAGGTTATCCCCGCAGTGAACAGGCTTATTGATACTTTCAAAAAGCTTGAAGAGGTTCACGAAGGCATTGTCAAAAGCGGAAGAACTCACCTTCAGGACGCAACGCCCGTTAAGTTTTCTCAGGAGATAAGCGGTTGGAGAACAAGCCTTGAAAAGGACGTTAAACTTCTTGAAAACGCGCTGTCCGAACTCAGGGAACTCGCGCTCGGCGGAACCGCGGTCGGAACGGGGCTAAACGCCCCTGAGGGATTTGACAGAGCCGTTGCAAAGGCGGTAAGCGAAATTACGGGTAAGACCTTTATCACCGCGCCAAACAAATTCCACGCGCTGACCTCGAAGGACGAGCTTGTATTCGCTCACGGCGCTCTCAAAGCGCTTGCGGCGGATATGATGAAGATTGCAAACGACGTAAGATGGCTTGCGAGCGGTCCCAGACTCGGGCTCGGCGAAATAACAATTCCCGAAAACGAGCCGGGTTCGTCAATTATGCCGGGCAAGGTTAATCCCACACAGTGCGAAGCGGTGACGATGGTTGCCGTTCAGGTTATGGGTAACGACGCCGCGATAGGAATTGCCGCAAGTCAGGGCAATTTCGAACTCAACGTATTTATGCCCGTTCTGATTTATAACTTTATTCAGAGCGCAAGGCTCCTTTCCGACGCAATTGTTTCGTTTAACGATAACTGCGCCGCAGGTATAAAAGCAAACCGTGATAAAATGCACGAAAACCTTTATAATTCGCTTATGCTCGTCACCGCGCTCAATCCCTATATCGGATATGAAAACGCGGCGAAAACGGCAAAGAAGGCGTACAGCGAAAACCTGTCGCTGAAAGAGGCGTGCGTATCGCTCGGTTTTCTGAGCGAGGAAGAATTCGCCAGGGTGTTCAAACCCGAGGAAATGGTATAAAAAACTGCTGCGCTGCAGCAGTTTTTTTAATCTTGTAAAAACGCATATAATATGTTATAATTATTATAGATTATTATACACTGAAGAAATCGGGGGAAAGCATGAGCGAAGACAGAGAAAAGAAAAAATCGAAATACCTGCGCAACGCCTCAACACCCGTTTCAAAATACATCCGTCAAAAGGGTGAAAAGCCGAAATCAAAATACCTTCGTTCCGCGCAAGATGAACACACCGAAGAAGACGGTTACGAAGAAGAATACGACAGTGAACCCGAGGACGGCTACCGTGCAAGTGTAATAACGCCAAAACGCGCGAGGGAGCTTTATTATTCGGAAGAAATCCCCGACGAAGCCGAAGAAACACCCGAAATCTCCCCTGCCGCTGATGAGGAAGACTATATCCCTAACGAGCATATAACCAGCAAGGGAAGCGCGGTTGATATTTTCAAAGAGGGCGAAATCAATGAGGAACAAAAGCAGTTTTACCGCCGCGAGGAAGCTAAAAAAACCTTAAAGCACGAAAAATCGCAGGCATATATAAGAATGTCAATCTGTCTTGTTCTGCTTGCAATGTTTGCCTCAGTGCTTCAGTTCTTACCTTTCCACGTTCCTTACACGCCGTCAATTTTCACGGTTGAGTTTTCCGCACTCCCGGAACTCATAGCGGCAATAGCATACGGCCCGATATTCGGCGTAGTAGTATGTATAATTAAAAACTTAATTCACATATCAATCTATCAGAATTATATCATTTCGGATTTTAACAATATTCTTCTTAATTCTACGTTCGTTTTTATTGCCGGACTTATCTATTCAAGAAGTATGTTCTCGGGCGATAAAAAGATTAATCATAACAGCAAAACATCAAGAAGAACAAGAATATTTAAAAGCGGAATCGCAGGAGCGCTCGTTTCGGCAGTTCCTCAGTTATTAATTACAAGATTTATTGCATATCCCCTGCTTGAAAAGTTTTACTCCGACAGAGGCTTCACAATGACAAACCTCTTATCGTCATATCAGGAATGTTACATAGAGATAAAAAGCCATCTTCCGCAGTGGATAAGCAGTATTCTTCCCGATATTACGGGAATGCTCAAAGCAATTGCAATATTCAATCTTCCGATTACGTTTGTTAAACTTTTAATTGTAACAACGATAACGGCACTTATTTATAAACACATATCCCCCTTCCTTCATTACAGAGCGAAGGATAATAAAAACAGGAAGGCGAAAAAATGAAAAAAGCAGCAATAGCGTTATTATTAATATCCGTTCTTTTGCTAAGCGCCTGCAGTTCAAAAACGCAGGGCAAAAACGAAGGCGGCGTAACGTCAGGAAATCAGAGCGTTTCCGAAACTCAGTCAGCCGCCGACAATAAGGAAAGCACTCTTCCCACCGTTACAGAGCAAGGCGAAGGAAGCGGAGTTACTTTTGAAGCCACTCCGCCTCAGGGCGGCAGTGTAACTCCCGGCAGCGGCAATTCCGACGGCTCGCCGTCAAAGGATAAGCAAAACGACTCCAAAGACGGCGAAAGCGCTGAAAAAGAAGATAAGAAAAACGAAAACAATAAGAAAGACAAAGATAAGAAAAACAACAAAGACAAAGACGGCAAAGATGACGGCAAAGACGGCGGCAAAAAAGAAAGCGACACGCCGGGCGGCGAATCCGGTTCATTTGAAATGCCCGCAATTCCTATAAATTAAGGAGGAAAGTTAATGAAAAAGAAAGTATCAGTAATTATAAGTTTTATTGTTATTTTCAGTATGATTCTTTCTTCAACTGTATTTGCTGCAGATGAATACGAGCTTCCCCCGATAGCAATAGTACACGAGCACAGTTTCACCGACTGGGATATAACAACGGAGCCGACATGCACCAAAGAGGGTATGAAAACGCGCCATTGCAGAACATGCCCCGTAAGCGAAACGTTAATTGTTCCCGCGCTCGGTCACGATTTCGGCGACTGGAGCGAAACCTCTCCCAAGGTTGACGCAGACTGTACTACCGCGGGAAGCAACGCAGTTGAAGCACACACCTGCTCCCGCTGCAATTTAACAGAAACCCGCGGCGGCGAAGTTATCTACGCGCTTAATCACGATTACGCTTCTGCCGTAACCGCTCCGACCTGTACGGAACAAGGATACACGACTTACACCTGCTCGCGCTGCAGCGATACTTACAAATCGGACTTTGTTGATGCAAACGGTCACACACCGGCTGAACCGACAGAGGAAAACAGAATCGACGCGACATATGACGACGAAGGCTCATATGAAGAGGTTATTTACTGCTCGGTATGTAACGCTCAGCTCAGCAGAAAAACGGTCATCATTAAAAAGCTCAAAATACCGACAACCGATTCGGAATTTGAAACCGAGAAAATCCCGTTCACCGAAGAGGATACAAGCAAACCGGATAACCCCTCAAAGCCTTCAACACCCACAACCAAACCGAAAACAAAAGTAAAGAAACCAAAAGCCACAAAAATCAAGAAGATTAAAAAAGGCAAAAAGTCATTTAAGGTTACGTGGAAAAAGATTAAAGGCGTAAGCGGTTATCAGATTCAGTATTCAACAAATAAAAAGTTCAAGAAAAAAATAAAAGGCAAAAAGTACGTCGTTAAAAAGGTAAGCGTCAAAAAAGCAAAAACTACCAAAAAGACGATTAAAAAACTTAAAGCCAATAAAAAGTATTACGTCCGCATAAGGACCTATAAAGTTGTAAAAGGAAAAAGAGTTTACAGCAAATGGTCAAAGGTAAAAGCGGTAAGAACAAAGAAATAAAAAAACAGCCGCAGGGTTTCCCCTGCGGCTATCTTTTTTTATTTCAGATATTAAAGGCCGAAGCCTACTCCGCCTGAACCTGAACCGCTCTGGCTCGGGTCCCATGCGCTGCTTACTGTATCAAGCGTATTAGACGCTGTTGAAGCAGTAATAATATCCTCGTTAGCAGTCATTACAACCTTAAATTCAGGCTCTTTATACATATTCATTTTCATATCAAAAGCCCTCCTTTAAGCAAACAATTTTGCAGCAGCGTTGCTGTAATTGATAACTGCATTTGCAAGACTTACAAGATTTGCACTGTCTGCATTTGCGTGAGTAATAACAGCGGCTGCCCATCTGAGCGGTGTGTAGTTAATTGTAATGTCACCTGAAATCTGAATTTCTTCACCGAGACGTGAAGCCGGAATTCCGGTTACCTGAAGCAGAACCGTTCCGTTGTCAAGTTTTACGAAGGACGCTTCGCCGATATTTGACTGTACGTTGAGTTTTGCTGCCTCTTCCTCTGTGAAAGCGCCGTCCTTGAAGTAGAAACGAAGCTCGGGAACTGAGGTTACTCTGTAAGTAACGTAGTCAATCTTATCTGCAACAGACGAGCTGCCTGCAGCCCAGTCGCCGATAGCAGCGTCTTCATAATAAACCTGCTGATTAGCAAATGCGTCAGCATTGTAACCGAAGTAAATTGCCGCAGCTCTTCCGTAATCAAGTACGGTAGCAGCAAGTTCTTCAACCTGCTCTGCATTGTCGCCTGTATAAGCACCGTTAACAACATCTTCACAGTACTCGGCAACTGTCTTTTCAATAGCAGGTCTTATTGTGCTTCCTGCCGCGTCAAGGATTTCAACCTTGATAGCGTCTCTTATCTGTGCCGGAGCAACGGGAACTCTAACCTTGTAGAATGTGCCGTCATCGTCTACGGTTTCAAGAGCAGCAAGGTCGGAACCGCTGATAACGGTTGAACTCTGAGCCGATTCCTCTTCGTCAAAGTCAGCAACGCTCGTTACCTTGAGCTGCTTAACGTCAGCAGTCTTTGCAACGTAAACGTTAAGGTCAATTTCGTCCTTAACCGTAATGCTGAACTTATCCTCGGCAGGTTCAACGGGAACGGCTGCGGGAATTGTAGTTTCAACCTCACCTGCAACACCGGCAGGAACTTCAACTCCGCCTTCAATCTTGTAGAAACGAAGCTCAACCTTCATTCCGGTTTCTTCAGCAGCGGCGCCCTTGTATCCGCAAAGGAACGGGCTTACTTCTTTACAGATTGTAGCGTAAGTTAACGTATCGCCGTAAACGTCCTTAAGGATTCTGTATTCGGTGTTGGCTGTGAACGCCTGTGCGGGCATATCGACCCAGCCGTAATTGCCGTAGTTTCCGCAAAGAGTAACGTCGCCTTCTGCGATGTCCTTATCAAAGGTTACAACAAAGTCACAGCGGTAATTCTTATACTTACTGCTGTCGACCTCAGTTCCGCTATGAGGAGCTGCAAAGCTGTAAGCGGTAATGCCTTCGGGAGCGCCGACAATGGGATTAACGATAGCCTTCGGAAGCTCCTCGGCTATATCGTCGGTTACAGTCTCGCTTGCGGCGATTCCTTCGCCTGCTGCGGGAGCGCCGTTAAAGAGCTTGAGCTGAACGCTCATATTTGTATCGGCTAATACGTCGCCGCCTGCCGCGCAGTAGAACGGACTTACCTCATCGCGGATTGTTGCATAGCTAAGCGTGTCGTTAAGGAATTCTTTAACGATAAGGAATTCCTCGCCAGCTGCAACGTCTCTGTCGATAACAACGGGAGTCCAGTCATACTGACCGTACTTACCGTAAAGAGTAACCTCGCCTGCTTTAACATCTCTGTCAAACGTAGCAACAAAGTCAGCCTTATAGCTGTCATACGCCGTTACGCCTGCGGGTGCCGTGAACTTATAAGCAAATGCCGCGTCTTCGGGAGCCTCGGCAGTTGTTACGGTTGCCTGAGGAACTGCAGAAGCGGGAATTGTATTTTCTGCCGCAGCGCTTGTACCTGCTTCGGAGATTTCCGCACCGCTTGCGTCAACCGCGAAAAGCTTAAGTTCAACGTTCATATTAACGTCGGCTAATACAGCTCCGCCTGCGCCGCAGTAGAACGGGCTAACCTCGTTGCGTACAGTACCGTAAGTAAGCGTATCATTAAGGAATTCCTGAACTATACGGAATTCTTCGCCTGCGGCAATATCTCTGTTGATAACAACGGGAGTCCAGTCATACTGACCGTACTTACCGTAAAGAGTAACCTCGCCTGCTTTGACATCCTTATCAAAAGTTGCAACAAAGTCAGCGTGGTATCCGTCGTAGAAGTTGCTTCCGTTCGGTGCAGTAAACTTATAAGCAAATGCTGCTCCTTCGGGAACCTCTGCTTCCGTAACAGTAGCAGTGGGAAGCGGATTAGCGAAAATGTAAGGATACTTTTCACCGGAAACAAGCGGAGTTCCCGATTCCTGACCTGCGTCGTTAACGGGGAAGAGCTTAAGCTCAACGTCAACGTTAAATGCGTCAGCACTGTGGGAAGTAAGTCCGCAGTAGAAAGTTCCTACATTGTCACGGATTTCCGCATAAGTTAATTTCTGATTAAGGAATTCGTCAACAAGACGAACGCTTTCACCTTTTGCAACGTCTCTGTCAAGAACTATGGGAGTCCAGTCATACTGACCGTACTTGCCCCAAAGAATAACCTCGCCTGCTTTAATGTCTTTACGGAAAGTAAGAACAAAGTCAGCGTGGTAGTTATCGTAAACAGTCGGCTTATCAGCAGGCGCTTCAAATTTAAACGCTCTCTGAACGCCCTGCGGCAAAGACGTAACCTCGGTTATGGTTGCCTTAGGAACGGGGTCGGCAGCGATATAGGGACCCATCGTGTCGCTCGCTATTGTCGTAACGCCCGTTTCGTTTCCGGCAGCGTTAACCTCATAAAGCTTGAAATTAAGAACAGCGTTAACGTCAGTTGCTCTTGATGTGTTGATACCACAATAGAAGGGGCTTACAACGTCGCGGATTTCCGCATAGGTCAGCTTCTGTCCGAGGAATTTATCAATTATTCGGATTTTCTGTCCGTGGGGAACATCCTCATCGATTGTAACAGGAGTCCAGTCATACTCGCCATACTTACCGTAAAGAGTAACCTCACCTGCTTTAATATCTTTGTTGAAATAAATCTCAAAGTCAGCGTGATAGCTGTCATAATCCGTAGGGTTCTCGGTAGAAGCCGTAAATTTATATGCTCTTTTCATGCCCTCAGGTGCTGTTATTTCTTCAACAGTTGCCTTCGGAGCAGCAGCAAATACGGTGAAAGGCATCATGGAGATTGCCATAAGAATCGAAAGAGCGATCGCTGAAATTTTCTTTGTAATTCTCATTTTAATCAAGTCCTTTCCATGTTTTTTCGTTATTTTAAACGGCTTTACAGAACAATCATAAGCTGACCACTTAATACATTAATTAACATATGGTAGTCCTTGCCATACTAAAATACACAATAATTATAATATAGTCTATTATTTAAGTCAAGAAAAAATGTAATATAAAGTTTATATTTTTAAAATTGTAATAATTATGTAATTCAAAGTCTTACAGATTGCTTTTTTTATAAGAAACGGCAGGAGCAAACGCCCCTGCCGTCAGGTGTTATTTATTCAGTTTGTACTTTCTCTCATATATTCAATCTGGCGTAAAATATCGTCTTCGGTGAGGACTCCTCTTCCGACGAGCACCTTGAAGTACGGTCCGTTAAGAGCGTAGAACTCCTCTTCGCTAAGATAATCCGACCAGTAATCATATGTGTAAAGACCGTAGTTTTCAATATCCGATTCCATCTTTGCTTCGTCGTATTTCAAACCTTCGCCGACTTCGAAGTATTCAAATCTTCCCGCGAAATCCTCGGCCGTCATTGAAAGCATATTTTCAACGATAAAGTTATCGTTCCGTACCGTCTGAAGCGAGTAACTGCCTACGTATTCCGTGGTAATTCCGTAGTTTTCAAGCACGACGTTAGTATTGCTTCCGTCAGCGGATTGCCTGATAAACCGGTCGCCGACATACTCGTCAACGTTATTCGGAGTTATATATACGTAGGTATTCTTATCAACGTCAAAGAAACCGTGCTCGTTAATAACTCTGACTGATGTTCCGCCGGTGAAATTGAGCGTCAGAACGTCTCTCTCCTCGGTTCCGTGGTACCAGTGAATTGCGACGGGCTGAGCCTCGTAGCAGCCGTTCCACATGCTCCACGTCATAACCATATCGCCCTGCTTGACGTCTTCAATCGCCTTCTGCGTTCCGTCAGCCATGGTTACGAGCGAGCCTTCGGCAACGCAGGGCTTATTGTGCGCCGCCGCGTTAAAGTAGATACGGTAATAATATGCCTCGCCGTTGCCCGCGGTGAACTTGAATTCAATGGTAGCATTTCTGGCGCTCTGATTGCTTCCTATCGCGTCGGACTTTGCATATAATCCGTAGGTTGAATTTCTCTCATACGTGTTAAACGTAGTTTTGCCGTTCCACATCGGGTCGGAGGTAACCTTTTCAAGTCCGCTCGGAAGCGCGCTTATATTCGTCGACTTGGTGTAATCGGTATATGCGCCCGATTCGTTGGTATAGTTCCTGATATTTACACCCGTGAATATAGGAAGCAGATAGTTAAAGTCGCTGCTGTTATCCTTAAACTGTACGGTAACTACGGGAGCGTAAACCGTTGTGCCGCTTACGGTTGAGCTCATAACGTAATCGCTCGTCGCCGTAACGTCGGGCATAACGTAATGCTTGGTTCCTATATCGACAGTCTTTGAGCCGAGCGAGGAACCGCTCGTATCATAGAAAGTGAATACGGGAGCGCTGATGCTTGAAACCGTTTTGGTAACGGAAACCGTAAGATATTTCTTATATACATAATCTGATGCCGTAACGCCGTCCGCGGCGTAGTTGTACGGGTCGGTAATTGTATACTCGATTGTATAGGTTCCCGCGGTATTGAAGGTAATATTATTGCCCGTATATTCGTTACCGTCCATGGAAACGGTGACGTTAAGCGAATTGCCCCACTTGCTTGACGTGAGGATATTCGGGTTAAAGCTTACCGAGCTTCCCTGCTCATAAGAAAGGTTTACTTTCTTTTCCGTTGAGTTATATGTCGACGGATAAGACCATGTAAATGACGGAACCGTCGGAGTCTGGGAACTCGGAGCATACTGTGTTTCACTGTAATATGCAAAGTCTTCAGACGCATTAAGCGAGGTCGGAGCCATTACCCAACCGTTATAGTTTGAAAGCGAAACGCTTGAGTAGCCGTATGCGTTTAACGCCTCGCCCGTAGCTCTCGGTGCGTTGGAACTCAGGGAAAGAATACCCGTATTAATAAACGTGTCTCCGTTGTAGCTTACGGTCAGTGAGCTTGCCTTTGTATACATATTTGTAAACAGGCTCGATATAGCGGTATCCGCGTCGGTTGAGTCGCTGTTGTCACCCTTGAAATAGTTCTTATCCTTCGTCTTTCCTACCCAGTTATACTGCTTTAAGTAGCCCGTTGCGGTAATCTGTTCATTTTCGCCTGCCTCGTCGCTTATTATTATACCGAAACCGCAGCGCGTATCACCGTTGAGCGTAGTTCTCGGCTGGCTGATAGTAGTTACGTTATGAAGTTTCAATGCGCCGTATCTCATAAAGATATTGCAGTAACGTCCGCCGTCTATAACGCTGTTTTCTACAGTCAGGCAGGATGATGAGTTTCCGTACATACCTATTGCGCTTCTTGAACCGAAGATATAGCAGTTATAGATATAGCACGTTCCGCTTGTTCTTACCGTAAATACGTTATTTACGTTATCCCTGAACATAGCGGCGTTCTTGAAGTTCGGGCCTATAACCTTAACGTTATTAATCGTTCCGCTGTTCAGGTTCAGAGCACCGCCGAGATATCCGAGATTCGTGTTGTTTGAAGAATTAAGCGTATTGCTTACCGCGTCAACCGTAAAACCGTTGCCGTAAAGCGTACCCGAAACGGAGCTGCTTCCGATAAGTTCATTATCGCTGTTATACGAGCCGGTATAAACGTCGCCCAGAAGAACTGCGTTACCGCTTCCGACGTTGCCGAGCATCTCGTTTGCTTTATTGGTAGCGGCAACGACTTCGAGTTTAAGAGTTGCGGCGGTAAAGTTTCCGTGCTTCAGTGTTACGGTTACAATACCGACGTTATTGAACTTAATCGTACTGTTTCTCCAGTCGGAGGAGTTTGCGGTAAAGGTTCCCGTCGCCGTTCCGTAATTCTTGGTAACGGTTGCGGTAACGCCCGTAATATCTGCGCCGCTCGCGTTATCAAAGAGCTGGCCGAGCTTGACGTTGTTCGCATTACCTACGCGGTAGAGATAATCCGCCGTGTTCGGGAGTTTCAGCGTAAAGTTGCTTATATTTCTTGTGTCTGTATGAGAACTGTCGTTAGCGCAGGTTCTCGTTTCCACACCGCCTGCTGATAGCGTTGCGCCGGTGGTTACGCTCCACGAGCCCCAGCTATGGCCGATAGCCGCCGTTTCGGTATCGGTATAACTGTCGCCGCAACGTGAACAGGTATGGGTCGTATATCCGCTTTCCGTACAAGTCGGTTCGGTCACAACGGCGTTGTAGTTATGGCCGGCGGCAGCAGTATCGTAATCAACATAGCTGTCACCGCAGCGCGTACAGGTATAGGTCGTGTAACCGCCCTCGGTGCAAGTCGGTGCAGTCACAACGGCATTATAGTTATGTCCGAGCGCATTTTCGGTTACAACGGTAATCTTCGGCGTCGGCATACTCTCATTTGCAAAAATTCCGGTATATGTAACCGTTCCGTTCTCCGTGCAGGTTGCGGGGCTTACCGAAGAATAAATATCGTCGGTCGATTCGGTAGCCGTAAAGTGGCAGCCGTCACGCTTACAGGTTCTTTCAGCCGTAACAGAACTGTAATCCTGCGCCCAGTTGAAGGAAAATTCGCCCCAGTCGTGGCCGATAGAATCAACGTATGAATCTATATAGCTGTCGCCGCATCTTGAGCAAACGTGCGTAGTATAACCCTGCTCTATGCAAGCGGGAGCAGTTACGACAGAATTATAATCGTGTCCGAGGGGTGCGATTTCCTCAACACCGAAATACTTTCCGCAAACGTCGCAGTAAGTGCCGGCAGTGTTTCCGCTTTCGGTACAGGTAGCCTGGGCGGCTGGAATATCGCTGAGAACGTGCACGTCCTCGGTATTTACAATATTAACCTGATTGGAGTATACCGTAACAAGTTTTCCGTTAACGTAATACGTTGCATAACCCTTGACAGCCCAGTTGTACTTTGATGTGAGATGGTTAATATTTGTTATATATTTCTCTTCGTTAACCGAGTTAAACTGAGATGCAATAGTCTTGTTGTTTATATTAATATCAAAGGATGCGGGATTGAATTCGTTTGCCTTTTTGTTATATAAAATCATTCCTACCGCCTCGGGAGTAATATCCTGAGGAATAGCGGTTGTCATAATTAACGAGCCGACGGAATTATCAGCGTCGTGGCGGTAATAGAGTTTAAGATTTACTCCGTTTGCAATCGAAGCTGGAGGAGCAAAACTGTCCGCCTGAGCGACGTCGTATTCGGGCGTAACGGTAATGCTTTCGCCCGAAATAAGCCTGCTAAGAGCATCAGCGGGAAGAACCCAGCGTCCGTTGGTATAGCCGAAACGGTACGGAACAGTTTCGGGAATAAAGCTCTCAAGGCTTTCATAAACCGCCCAGTCTTCCGAAGATTTTTCCGTAACGCTTACTATCTGGCCGCTGCTGCTTGTAAATGTAAGCGTTGAATCGGAACTGTTATAATAAACCGCTTTCAGCGATGTTTTGGCAGTCATTGTGAAGGTATAATTTCTGCTGTTTGAAAGGAAACGTTTTGAAACCGTTTCATACCATCCGCCGAAGCTGTAGCCCTGAACCTCGGAGGCGCTTAGAGTAACCTGGGCTCCGTAAACAACTGTATGTCTGCCTGTTGAGAGGCTCGTTTCGCCGTAAGAAACGCTAATCTGCGCGTCGCCGTTAGCCGTTGTAACGGTAAGGCTCAGATGAGCCCTTAAATCGCTTATTGCTTCAAGAAGAGATGCCGTTGCCGCGTCCGTTTCCTGCTGAGTTGTGTAGGTTTCATACTCGCCGGAGTACTGCTCATAAAGCGTGTAAAGAGCACCGTATGACTCGGGCGTATAATCAGCCTCTTCATAGCAGCTTACCTTATCAAACGCCGCTAAAAGCGCAGAATTATCCGGGCCGTCAGCATAAACACACAGCCCCGTTCCGAAAGCTGCCGCCAACAGCATAACACTTGCAAAAATATAGGATAACAGTTTTTTCTTCATATAAAAACCACCGTATATAAATTCTAAATTACAGATAATACCAACTTAATAATATCATATTGTTAAATAAATTGCAATATTATATTAATAATCAGTTCACAAAACCACTAATCGTCTATTATTTGAACAAAAAGTCGGGCAAATTATTGCCTTTTTTGCGCTTTTCAGTTATAATGAATTCGGAAAGGCAGATGAAAAAGATGAATATGAGTTGGATTGTATTAATACTCGGAAATATTGTCGGCGGTTTCGTAAGTTCTCTTTCTTGGAAAGACAGAGGAAGCGTTCCGCTTAGGATTGTAAGCATAGTTATCCCCGTTGCCTGCGGCGCTTTTTTCTGGTATCTTCAGTATAAATCGGGATACGCTATGCAGCAGTTTGCATCAATATACAATTCAATTCAGGCAAGCGTAACAAAATCAGGCATAAACCCTGTATCCACAAGGGTTTTCATGGCTGTTATAACCGCCTTTGTATTCACTTTTGTCAGCAAAGTCCTCGGCATAATCCTCGCAAAAGTTCTTGATAAATAACAGTTATAAAAATGTCTTTTCTTTACTGATTTATTTTGAAAAAAGCAATAGAATAATTGGATAAAACGAAAAAATGCAGGCGATTAAACGACCTGCATTTTTTGTTGGTAATTACCCTGTTTTATGCATTTGTTCGGTTTTTATATCGTATAACTTATAGAAAAGTAATTAAATGATAAAAACACAAAAGTCACATTAGAAATTTTGTAATAAAAATACTATAATTTATTGACAAAAAAACACATTTGATGTAGAATAAGGAATTGAAATACAACAAAATTGTATTAATTGATGATTATTGTAAAACCAGATAGAATTCAGACGATTTAATAAAAGCATCGTTCAGCGCCTTATAGGCGCTTAAACCTTTTTATTAAGTATTAAAAACATTTTATAGGCAAATGTTCATTGTTTATTAATAATTTTTCTTAATTCAGGAGGGAAAGTATGATAAGAATAAGAGTAGCAATCCTAGACAAAGACGAAATCTATACCGGTAGATTAATAAACGCCTTTAATACCTATTATCAAGATAAGTTAGAGGCATATTCTTTTACTGAAACAGACATTGCATTAGATTTCCTGCAGAACAATAAGATTGATGTGTTATTGGTTGACGAATCAATAGACATAAAAAGCCTGAAGATTCCACAAAACTGTGCATACGCTTATCTCACGGTTATGAATTCCGTAGATTCAATCGGAGACGTTACAGCAATATGCAAGTATATGAAAGTTGACCTTATTTATAAAGAGATACTTTCCGTTTTTTCCGAAGGCTCGCAATACAGTATTGTTACAGGAAATCAAGACGGAAATGCAACGCCTGTTTCTCTTTTTGTTTCAGCAGCAGGCGGAACCGGCGCATCAAGTGTTGCAGCTGCTTATGCAACATATAAAGCAAGAAGCGGTTTCAAGCCTCTTTTAATTAACTTAGAGCGTTTTGGCGGTGCCGGCTGTTTCTTCCAAGGCGAAGGAAATATGAATCTCAGCGACATAATCTTTGCACTTAAAAGCAAGAAAGCAAACCTTGCTTTAAAACTTGAAAGTTCGGTTAAGGTTTCTCCGAACGGGGTTTGTTTTATAGATACCGCAAATCTTGTACTTGATGTTATGGAACTCAAGGACGATGATATTATCAATCTTATAAACGAAGCTTGCTCGATGCAGAGTTTTGATGAAATCATTGTAGATATCGGATTTTCAATGAAAGAACTTGATTTCACTTTGATTGAAAAGGCATCGAAAGTTATTCTTGTAAGCGACGGCTCCGAAATTGCAAATGCAAAAACCGTTCGCTGTATTGAGTCAATGCAAATTCTCGATCAGCAGAAAGAGAAAAACTTAGTCGGTAAAATATCATTGTTCTACAATCGCTTCAGCAGTAGACTCGGCAAAAGAATTGAAAACCTTAATGTTAATACTATCGGCGGAGTTCCGAGAATTGAGGGAAGCGTTTCGCAGATTATTGACAGTATTGCAGGCAACAGTGATTTACAAAAAATCTAAGGTGATTGAAAATGGCTAATAATTACACGGAAATTGAAAAACAAATAAGAGAATACGTCGTAAATAATCTTCCTCTCAGCCAATTATCAAACGAAGAGTTAAGAGAGCGGATTGAAGAAGTATCGGAAAACTTTTTCAGCGGATATATTCCTATTGATACAAAAGTAGATATTATAGAGAAAGTCTACAGTTCTATCAGAGGATTCGGAATCCTTGATTCTATCATGAAGGATGACAACATCACCGAAGTTATGATTAACGGAAAAGATAATATCTTCATTGAAGAGGGCGGCGTTGTTCATCAGATTGATGATACATTTGAGAGTGACAGACAACTTGAAGACGTTATTCAGAGAATAGTTGGTCTTGCAGGCCGAGAAGTTAACCAGGCAAACCCCATATGCGACACCCGTCTGCCTGACGGTTCTCGTGTAAGCGTTGTGCTTCCTCCGGTTGCATTATGCGGACCAACCGTTACTATCCGTAAGTTTTCCAAAACTCCTATGACTATTGAGCAGTTGATAAAATACGGTTCAATTACTCAGGACATTGCGGATATACTTGAAATTCTTGTCAAAGCAAAGTATAACATATTTATTTCCGGAGGTACCGGTTCCGGTAAAACAACGTTTCTTAATGCTTTGTCAAACTATATTCCCAAAGAAGAACGTATTATCACAATTGAGGACTCAGCAGAATTACAAATTGTTAATATTGATAACCTTGTAAGCATGGAAACAAGAAATTCAAATGCTTCCGGTGTAGGTGCAATCTCAATAAGAGACCTGATTAAAGCTTCTCTTCGTATGAGGCCTGAAAGAATTATAGTCGGCGAGGTACGTGGCGGTGAGGCGCTTGACATGCTTCAGGCTATGAACACCGGTCATGACGGTTCTCTTTCAACCGGTCACGCCAACTCGGTTAAAGATATGCTCAGCCGTCTTGAAACAATGGTTCTTCAGGGTGCCGACGGTCTGCCGCTTGACGCTATCAGACAGCAGATTGCAAGCGCCGTGGATATTATCATTCATTTGTCAAGATTAAGAGACCATTCACGTAAAACTATGGAAATCTGTGAAGTGCTTGATTATGACCCGGTAACAAAACAGATAAATCTGAATCCTTTATTCGTTTTTGAAGAAGACGAAAAAAGCACACTTGAAAAAGTTTCGGGTTCGCTGAACAGAACTTCTAATAAAATGGTTAATGATTACAAACTCAGACTTATGGGCTATAAAGATGTAATTTAGGAGAATGTAATGGGCTTATTTAACAAAAACAAAGAACCAAAAGAACAAAAAGAACTTGAACCGCAGTATTTTATGTCTGCTACTAATGAACCGGTTTACAACTATAATGTTTATTATATGACCAAATTAGAGAAAACGCTCTATTTTGCAGCGGCATTTGTTGTAGGCGGTATAGTAGGTCTGCTTTTCTACGGCGGATTAGGAAAAGACGAGTACGGTACTGCAACCCCGTTAACGTACATACTGAACACGATAATTTTCGTGGTTGTAGGTTTTATCGCAGGTAAAGTTTATCTTCCTATGAGAACCAAACAGATTATCGAAAAGAAAAAACAAAAACTGAACAATCAGTTCAGGGATTTGCTTGACAGTCTTACTACGGCAATAGGTGCAGGTAAAAACGTTCCCGATTCATTTGTTTCCGTAAAAGAGGATTTGTCAAACCAGTATAACGAAGACGCCGCGATTATTAACGAAGTTAACGTTATCCTTTCCGGCCTTCAGAACAATATCAATATTGAAGATTTGCTTTTCGATTTTGCAAAACGAAGTGCAAATAAAGATATTGAAAGTTTTGCAAACGTATTTAAGATTTCATACAGAAAAGGCGGTAATCTTAAAGAGATTATCCGAAACACACACGAAATTTTAAGCGACAAGCTGGAAATCAACGAGGAAGTAACAACTACTATTTCAGCTTCAAAGCTTAACTTAACAATAATGACGTTTGCGCCGATATTTATGATTGCAGCAATAAAGATGATGAGTCCGGATTTCGCTTCGAACTTTGCAACTCCAACAGGAGTTATGGCAACAACTATTGCGGTAGGTATTTTTGTACTCTCGTACATAATCGGTAAAAAGATGATGGTTATCAAACTTTAAGGAGAAGGTATGGCTTTTTTATCGCTGAAAGATATTGTCATAATGATTATAGGTATAGCAGTTTTGGTTGCTTGGCTTATGATTTATGTGACAACAAAAAAATACGAAGATATATTTGAAGGTCTTGACGAAAAAGAATTCCGCCTGAAAGACTTATACTTTATGGGTTACGGAGTTCTTGAAAGAATTAAATATGATTATAAATCCAAAAGCAACAGGGAGATGAAAAAGAAACTCTCTGTGCTTTACGACGAGAAATACGCCGATTATTATGTAAGGGCTGTCCGTTCTCAACAGGTTACAATAATGCTG
>CAJOER010000005.1:0-22525 GCA_905233805.1 uncultured Eubacterium sp.
TTTCAATATCCATAAAATCAGTTTCAAAAAATCTTAAACTTGGATTAATATATATTTCAAAAAAGTCATTATGCACAAAAGGTTCAGTATCTCTAAATCCTTTTATTTTATTATGGTATTCTAATAAACCTAATTCATCATCTCTTTCAACGAAATTCATTATTCCGCTTATTATAGTAGTTGCATTTTCAGGCATTACAAGCCTTATGTTCAACGTATTCTACGGAATAAAATCACGCCAGATGACTCAGACGCTTTTAATGTACAGTGATAAAGAAAAGTATAAAATAGTATTATAATTTTCATAAAGAAAGGCAATAAAAATGACAGCAAAGGATTTAATCAATGCCATAAACAACGGCGTTTATGACGAAAACTTAAAGGCGGTTTACGTAACCGACGAGGCTGTAGAGGCGCAAAAGCCGAGATATACCGAGGCAATTAACTCGTTTGTGGAACTCTTCGGCGGCGACAGGGAAATAAGCATTATGTCAGCCCCCGGAAGAACCGAGGTCTGCGGAAACCATACCGACCACAATAACGGTAAGGTACTTGCAGCCGCGATTAATCTTGACGCGATTGCAATCGTAAGCAAAAACGACGAGGGAATAGTCCGCGTAAAGTCCAAGGGACACAGAATGAACGTGGTTGACCTTGCCGACCTTGAGCCCAAGGCGGAAAACTACGGCGATTCAACAACCCTTGTTCAGGGCGTTGCGGCTGGAATCAAAAACCTCGGCTATACAGTAGCGGGCTTTGACGCATTTACGATGAGCGACGTTATGGGCGGCTCGGGACTTTCTTCCTCGGCGGCGTTTGAAGTGCTTATCGGTTCTGTCTTCTCTTACCTTTACAACGACGGAAAAATAAGCGCTGTTGATATTGCCAAAGTGGCGCAGTACAGCGAAAACGTATTCTTCGGCAAGCCCTGCGGACTTCTTGACCAGATGGCGTCCTCGGTAGGCACCTTCGTTACGATTGACTTTAAATCGACGAGCGAACCCGTTATAAAGAAGGTTGATTTTGATTTCGCCTCTTCGGGACACTCGCTTTGCATAGTTGACACGGGCGGAAACCACAGCGACCTCACCGACGATTATGCGGCGGTAAGGGAGGAAATGGAGTCGGTTGCAAAGGCGCTCGGCAAGAACGTTCTCCGCGAGATTGAATATGAGGATTTCTTTAAAGCCATACCGAACCTTACCGACAAGGTGAACGACAGGGCCATCCTCAGGGCGATACATTTTTATAACGAGAACAAGCGTGTTGAAAACGCCGTTGAAGCGCTTGAAGGCGGTGATTTTGACGCGTTTAAGGAAATAATACTTGAATCGGGATTTTCTTCGTATATGCTCAACCAGAACGTATACACCCCGAAAAATCCGACCGAGCAGAAGATTTCTCTTGCGCTTGCTATCAGCGCGGAGCTTCTCAAAGGAAAAGGCGCATGGCGCGTACACGGCGGCGGCTTCGCAGGAACGGTTCAGGCGTTCGTTCCCAACGATATGCTTGATGAGTATAAAAAGACTGTTGAAGCGGTATTCGGAAAGGATACCTGCCACGTGCTTATCATCCGTCCCGTAGGCGGTTATCAGGTACTGTAAAGCGAGGAAAATAAAATGAAATACGTATTTATTATGAACCCTATTGCGGGTAACAAAGATAAAGAACAGTATATAAGCAGAATTAAATCCACCTTCCGTATGAGCAACGACGAAATGATTGTTGAGGAAACTCAGTACGGCGGACACGCTAAGGATATTGCGGCTGAGTATGCCGAAAAGTACGGCGACGGCTGCGTAGTGGTATCCTGCGGCGGCGACGGCACGGTTCACGAGATTGCAAACGGACTTGCCGGAACCAAAACGCCTAAAATCTACGGCGCAAAGAAAATCAACGTTGAAAACGTTATCAAGGCTTTCGGTCTTTATGACGGTAAAATAAAATACGACGTTAAGCCTATCGACCTTATAGATTATAACGGCGAAAAATGTATTAACGTTATGTCTTTCGGACTTGATACCCTCGTTGAAACCATAGGAAGAAAAATTGCGGGCAAAGTTCCGTTTTTGGGACATCAGGCATATAATATCGCTATCGTGCCCGTGCTTGCAAAACCCCTTCATTACAATATCAGCTATGATATTACCTGCATTGACAGGGAAACGGGCGAAGAGTATCAGTTCAGAGAGGTAAATAAGGACTTTGCACTCTGCGCGGTATGTAATGCAAGCTTTTACGGCGGCGGCTTCTGCCCTGCGCCGGATTCTGTTCTCGATGACGGACTCGTAGAAATTGCGCTTATCAACGGCATGAGCATTAAAGAGGCGCTCCCGATGATAGGCAAGTACTCCGCGGGCGAGGCAAACGAAAACACCTTCCCGAAACAGATAACAAACGCTGTTGCAAAAAGCGGAAAATTCTGGATGGAAGACGGCTCACCGCTTCTCGGTAACTGCGACGGAGAAAACTTTAATTATTCAGAACTTGACTTTAAGGTTGAGGAAAAGGCGCTGCGCCTTTGTTTTATTAAATAATTATTATGAAAACTTTTCTTAAAATTATTTTGGTTCTGCTCGTTATTGCCGTCGTTGCGGCGGCGGTTCTGGCGGGTATGTTCTATAAAAAAGCTACGCCGACGCTTCTCGTCGATTTATCTGAAAACGGCGGGAAAAGCGAAACGCTCTGTACTGAACTTTTCAGCCCGGAGCAAAGCGGCGACGGCACTGCGCTGACCTCGGCTTACTGGACGGCGAAATGGTGCGGCGATATGGGCGAAAAATCGCTTAAATCAACGCATTACGACCTTACGGGATATGACTTCAAAACCTATTTAAAACACCTGAAAGGCTTTAATTTCGGCGGTTTCAGCGGGGTTGCCTCGATAAGCGGGGATAAAAGCGAACTCAACATCCTGTGTAAGGGCGGGAACAGCGACGCGTCGGTTGTTTTATACGGCTTCGGCAAAACGCCCTTTGCGGGAAAGACGCTTGAAATAAAGGTTGAAGAGGCTGTTTTCAAGGGTGAAGAGGGAGAACTTGTTCTTCCAGTTATTCTTCGCGATTATACCGCTTCGGCTGCCGATAAGCTTATAATTAAACTCAATTCCCTTGATAAAAACAATATCTATCATATCAGGATTACCGAGGCGGACAAATCCGCCGCGCCCGCGTATGAAAACGATTGCATACCGAAGAGATACGCCCTTGACGGCGAACTTTCGGCAGACGTTAAAATTGACAGCGACGGGGAATACACCCTGAGTTATATTTTCTCAGCTTGCAGCGAAAACTCGTCGTTTGAAATAAATGTTGACGGCAAGGGGAAAAAGAGCGCGGAAACCTTTGCAACCGAAAAAAGCTCCTGTGTTTCAAGAGATATTTCTCTTAAAAAAGGAACTCATAAAATACAGATAGTTTCGGAAGAGGCGCTGCCGGAGTTTGAAGGGCTTGTAGTATCTCCGTCAGAGGATAACAACTCGGTTTACGTCCTCGAAGATAAGAGCCAAAAGACATATTATGTCTATGCTCCCGAGGAGGGGGATTATTCGGTAACCTCGACCGAACTTGAGGGGAACATAACCGTAAATTCGGCGGATATACCGCTCAGCGAAATAGGCTCTGCAACTGTTCGGTTAAAAAAAGGACTTAACGAAATTAAGATTAATTCCGCCGAGCCCGATGAACTTAAAATAACAATGATTACCGATTAAAAAAACCTGCCGGAAGGCAGGTTTTGTTGCATTATTAACAAGCCTTGCTAACGGATAAGCGCAAAGCCGAGGTCGATTACTCCGCCGAGGAGGGTGGAGGTTCTTCTCATACCGAGGGTTTCCGTAGCCCAGAGAAGAAGGAGCGCAACAAGAATTGCAATAATCATTGCTTCTTTACTTAACATACTATTACCTCCGAATCATACTATACTTATTATACCCCATTTTAAAAATAAATCAATACTTTTTATGCAAAATGACAAACTATAAATAATATACTTATTTTTATTGAAAAAAACAGGCCTATGCTTTATAATATCTATGATTATTATAAAAGGAGGGAAGGGTATGCCTTTTGAGTTTCTTTTTTCGGCTGTTCAGCCGAGCGGCTCTTTTGCGTTCACGCTTACGGTAGTAATATCAGGGCTTTCAATAGTCCTCGGAACGCTTGCGCTTTTAATTCTTATTTTCTCAAATTTCGGCAAAATTGTAAGTGCAACCGAGTCAAGAGCAAAGAAAAAGAATAACGGCGCGCCTTCTTCTCTTACGGAAAAGAAAAACGAGGTTCCGCCCCCGCCGCCGATTATAGAAAGCGGGGTTTCGCCCGAGGCGGTTGCTGCAATAAGCGCAGCGGTTTACGAATATGAGGGCGACGGAGCCGAAATTAAATCAATCAGACGTAAGACAGTACCGCAAAGAGGCGCTAATCCCTGGGCGCAGGCGGCTGTAAACGATAATACTAAACCCTTTTAACAGGAGACGGATATGGAAATTTTACAAGGTGTATGGGAGGTTATTAAGGATATTATTCTTAATAGCGGCTATGCATTCTTTTTTACGGACGAAGGCTGGAAAAATCTTATAATGATTTTAATCTCATTCGTCTTTTTATATCTCGGAATAAAAAAGGGCTTTGAGCCTCTTTTGATGATACCGATTGCTTTCGGTATGCTTCTTGCGAACCTTCCCGGGGCTAATCTTGCCGTGCAGTACCACGACGTTCAGGGCTTTATTGAGCTTGTTGCGCACGGAAGGGTTATGAACGAGGAGACGGGACAGTGGGTTGCCGCAACGCCGGGGCTTATGGACTTCCTTTATTTCGGCGTTAAGACGGGAATATATCCTCCGCTTATCTTCCTTGGAATAGGCGCTATGACGGACTTTACTTCGCTTATTGCAAGGCCGAGTTCGTTCATCCTCGGCGCGGCGGCTCAGCTCGGTATATTCGCGGCATATGTAATAGCAATAGGTATGGGGGACAGCATCGGCGCGCTTCTTCATATCGACCTTGCGTTTACTCCTCAGGAGGCAGGTTCGATAGCAAGTATAGGCGGTGCGGACGGACCCACGGCTATTTTTACAACATCAAAGCTCGCGCCCGAAATGCTCGGCCCGATAGCGGTTGCGGCGTATTCGTATATGGCGCTTGTTCCCGTTATTCAGCCGCCGATTATGCGCGCGCTGACCACAAAAAAAGAGAGGGCGGTTGTTATGGAAAACCTCCGTCCCGTTTCAAAAAGAGAGAAAATTTTATTCCCGATTATGGTAACGGCGATAGTTTCGCTTCTGCTTCCGGCAGCGGCGTCGCTCGTCGGTATGCTTATGCTCGGAAACCTGCTTAAAGAGAGCGGACGCACGGAAAGACTTGCCAAGGCGGCGCAAAACGAACTTATGAACATTGTTACGATTTTGCTCGGAATATCCGTCGGCGCGACTACTTCGGCGCAGTCCTTCTTAAATCTTAAAACTATACTCATTATTGTGCTCGGGCTTGTTGCCTTCTCCTTCGGTACAATAGGCGGAATCCTTTTCGGAAAGATTATGTACGTCGTAACAAAGGGAAAGGTGAATCCGCTTATCGGTTCGGCGGGCGTTTCGGCGGTTCCTATGGCGGCGCGCGTAAGCCAGAAGGTCGGTCAGGAGGAAAATCCCTCAAACTTCCTTCTTATGCACGCTATGGGACCTAATGTGTCGGGTGTTATCGGTTCGGCGGTTGCGGCAGGCATACTGCTTACATTACTCGGAAAATAAAGGATGGACTATGAACAATAAAGACGCAGTAAAACCGAATATTCAGCAGCAGAAGGTTATTGATACCGTTGACGGCCCCGTTCTCGTTGTCGCGGGCGCAGGAACGGGGAAAACCGCTACGATAGTAAAGCGAATCGAGCATATAATAGCCGACGGCTACGCGCGTCCGTGGCAGGTTCTTGCAATCACGTTTACAAACAAGGCTGCGGGCGAGCTTAAAGAGAGGCTTGAAAATACAATAGGGGCTGAGGCTGAAGATATCTGGGCGCACACCTTTCATTCTATGTGCGGCAGAATACTGCGCCGTTTCGGCGACAGGCTCGGCTATTCGCAGCATTTTACAATTTACGATACCGACGACCAGAAGCGCGTAATGAAGCGCGTTCAGAAGTCGCTTGATATTGAGGACAAGTTCCTTAATCACCGTTCAATTATAGCGGAAATAGGCCGTGCCAAGGACAGCCTTATTGACCCTGACGAATATAAGGCGACTAACCAAAGCGACGTCAGAAAAGCAAAAATTGCGGAGTGTTACATTGAATATCAGAAGGAGCTGCTCAGCTCGGACGCAATGGATTTTGACGATATGATATTCAATACGGTCAGGCTTTTCAGGGAAAATCCCGACGTGCTTGAATACTATCAGCATCAGTTTAAATATGTTATAGTCGACGAGTATCAGGATACGAGTTATGCCCAGTATGTTCTTACATATCTTCTTGCGGGATTTTACCATAATATCTGCGTAGTCGGGGACGACGACCAGAGTATCTACCGCTTCCGCGGCGCAACGATTGAAAATATTATGCGTTTTAAGGAGCGTTATGAAAAAGAGGGGTTGGAGGTAATTCAGCTTGAACTTGCCGAAAACTACCGCTCTATGCAGAATATTCTCGACGCGGCTAATTCCGTAATTAAAAACAACGAAACAAGGCTTGCGGATAAGCACCTGCGCTCTTATACGGGCAAGGACGGCGAAAAGGTTATTCTTTTTACCGCGTTGAACGAAATGGACGAGGCGCAGTTTATAGTTGACGAGATTAACGCCAACGTATCGCAGGGCTATTCGTATAAGGACCATGCTGTTTTATACCGTATGAACGCGCAGTCGAGAAATATAGAAATTATGCTTGCAAAGTCAGGCGTATCGTATAAGATTATCGGCGGAAACCGCTTTTTTGACCGAAAGGAAATTAAGGACATTGTTTCATATCTTGCGGTCGTTAATAACACGGCGGACAGCGTCAGGCTTCAGAGAATTATAAACACTCCGAAGCGCGGCATAGGCGACACAATGTTTGCGTATATTCTCGAAATCGCGGCTATGAATTCCATGACGGCGTTTGAGGTCTGCAAAAACGCTGACGAATTTTCAAGAACCTCGCGTTCGGCGGGCAGATTAAAGGCGTTCTGCGAGATGATTGACCATTTCAGAGCCTGCGTTGACGAGGGAATGAAGATTTCCGATTTATTACAGGAAATCCTTGATACCACTAATTATTTTGATTATCTTGAAGAAGAGGACCCGACACGGTTTGAGGACAGAAAGAACAACGTTCAGGAGCTTTCCTCAATGCTGATAAAGTATGAGGAAGAGGACGAAGAATTCACGCTGTCCGACTTCCTTGAGGACGTTGCTCTCGTAAGCGATATAGACTCTTATAACGAGGATGAGGACTGCGTGGTGCTCATGACTCTGCACTCTGCCAAGGGGCTTGAATTCCCGATAGTTTTCATACCCGGAATGGAGGAGGGAATATTCCCCGGAAGCCAGAGCCTTTATAACAGAGAAGAGATTGAAGAGGAGCGCCGGCTTGCTTATGTCGGTATTACAAGAGCGAGGGAAAAGCTCTATCTAATTAATGCAAGACAGCGTATGCTTTACGGCACGACGGGAAGAAATCCGCTTTCGCGCTTTGTTACGGAAATACCCGAAGAGGTAACCGACGACAAGTCGGATAACGCTTTTTACCATACCGCAAAGAGCGTTAAGCTCGGCGGGGAGAGCACTAAGGCAAGCTCCGCTGCACGCGCCTTCGGTCAGGTCGGCAACACGGCTGACAAGAGCGACAACAATTACAGCGTCGGCGACACGGTTAAGCACAAAACCTTCGGCACGGGCGTTATACTTTCGTGCAAGCCTATGGGAAACGACGTTCTTATGGAGGTCGCTTTCGACAAGGCGGGAACGAAAAAAATGATGGCAAACTTCGCCCGGCTTGAAAAGGTATAATTTTTTTCACATATATTAAACTCCTTCATAGTATGTAGTGAAGTTAAACTTCAAATAACTGTGAAGGAGTTTTTTATGAACGATTTTCCAATTCCTAAGGATTCTACCCGTATCAGCGAAAACGTATGCGTTGATACAACGAGAATCTACGATTCGTGCGTAAGCAAGGATTGCCTTGAAACCATAAGGGTAACCTTTAACGACGAAGCGCAGGCGCTTATTGACAGTGCGGAAAGCATAAGAACGAGGGACTGCGATATTTCCGCGACAAGCATTGACGTTGACGAGGTGCCTTTTAACAGAGGCTATTACAGCGTTACCGTAAACTTCTATTTCCGTCTGAGATTTGATACTTATTCCGCGCCGGGCGCTATGCCGAGGGTTGCCATAGGCTATGCTAATTTTGAGAAAAAGTGCATTCTCTACGGCTCGGAGGGTAAGGTTAAAATCTTCTCTTCGCCCGCCCGGCAGCGCAACTCGGATTATCCCGAGGCGCCGAAATACACTAACCCGATTGCAAAAGTTCAGGCGGTTGACCCCGTTGTTCTTGACACCGACGTTGTTGAGGTATGCCACTGTCATCATCACTGCTGCACAAACTTCCCCGATTCAATCAGAGAGGCTCTCGGAGCGGCATGGTATCTGCCGGAGGAGCGGCAACTGGTTATACGCGAACACATGCTCGACGAGATGTGCTCGACGCTCGGCGGACGTGCGGCGGAAGAACTTTTCCTCAACCAGACATCGACGGGCGCAGTCAATGATCTTGAATCCCCGTTGACGAATTCTTCCCGCCCGACGTTGAGGACATTGAGCCGTAAATTAAAAAGCGTATCCGAACGGGCGCCCGTCATAAAGAAGTATGAGCACGACGTTTTGTCGTGCTCTTGCTCTTTGTTTAACTATTTTACTTTAATCGTTACCGTTACGGTTTTGGTTTTGGCTTTGTAGGTGCTGTTGCCTGCCGCCTTAACCTTAATTTTTATCTTATAAGAGCCCTTCTTTAAGCCCTTCTTAATCGTTATTCTTCCTGCCTTTTTATCAATTATAATCCTCTTATTACCACTTAACTTTTTATAAGTTACAGTGCCTTTAGCTTTGGTTATGGTAATAGCGTTTTTACGGGTAACAATTTGTTTTGCTTTTTTCAACTTTTTGTATTTTATAACAACAGTTTTACCTTTTGCTGTAATTGTGTTTTTCTTTTTAAACTCAGTTTTATAACTCTTAAATGTAACCTTTAAACTAAGTGTTGTGTTATCAACAAAACAAGTAACCCATGGAAAGTATGTTTGCCCTTTTTCCAATGAATCAAAATGAAGATAAAATGCTTTCTTTGAAGGTATCCATTTAGCGTGAGCTACCTCGCAATCATCTTGATTGAGTAGTTCTAAATATGTGTTTTCTAATAAATCATCTGAAATTGTAGAGTTTGTTGTTAATAAAATCTCACATTCTCCATCAGTTGGTGCAACAAATCTGTAATAATGGTCTGCGTCACTATTCCAACCATTTTCACCATCATTTTCGTCGTAAGTATATTTATAAGAATATACTTTACCAAATGACAGATCTTGAGCAGTATTCTGTGTGTTTGCAAGAGTATTCAAGTTCAAACCAAGAATAGCGCTTAAAATGATTATGAATGATAAAACAATAGAGATTAACTGTTTCATATGTTTCTCCTGTAAAAATCATTAGAGTAGAATATCACAAAGAAAATTCAACTGCACCAAACATATTGCGGCAACCCGTTAGATTGGTCTGTGAATAAAATCAAGCCTTTTTGACAAAAGTGATAAAAATAGCACACTTCACTCGTAGTTAAAATAATCACTTGTGAGATATTTGGCCTTTACATTTTAGCATTTTATAATGAGATAGTCAAGAAATATGTCGTAGGGTGTAGCGAGCATAGGATTTGTAAAGACAAATCCGGAAAAGAAAACAGACCGAAAGAGAAAATACTCTTTCAGTCTGTAAAACTTCTTTATGACGGACACCCGAAGGGATACGCCTTTTTTTATTTTTCAAATGCGGGATAGGTGCGCCTGTAAAGTGAGTTTATATGCCTGAAATAATCGGAATCTATGCTGTCAACCGTTTCCCTCGTGGTGCGGAAACGCCAATTCTTTTCGGCTACTCCGGGGATGTTCATTCTTGCGTCCGAGCCGAAGCCGCACATATCCTGAAGCGTAATAATTGCAACGTTTGACGCGCTTTGCCATACCGCTTCGGTAATGGCTCTGCACGATTTTGAACGGTAGCCGCCCTCGCCCCAGTTATCGCCGCTGAAATGGCAGTAATCAAGCGCGTAGCGCCTTTCGTCCTCGCTCGCTTCCCAAAGCCAGCCGAGTATGGTGTTATTGTCGTGAGTGCCGACATAATTAACGGAATTTTTCTCCGCGTTATGGGGCAGGTGGGTTGAGTCGGAATTCGCGTCGAATGCAAACTGCGCGACCTTCATACCCGGGAAGCCCGTATCTTTAAGAAGCTTTATTACGTCCTCGCCGAAGGTGCCCAAATCCTCGGCGATAATCGGCGCGTCTTTGCCGAACTTTTCAAATACGGCGCCAAATAAATCCATTTTTGGTCCGTCGAGCCACTCGCCGACCTTTGCCGTTTTGCTGTCGGCAGGGACAGCCCAGTAGGACGCGAAGGCGCGGAAATGGTCAATTCTCACGGTATCAAAGGTTTTCAGCGCGTGTTCAAGACGTGAAAGCCACCACGAATAGTTTTCTTTTTTCATCGCCTTCCAGTCGTAAATCGGGTTGCCCCAAAGCTGGCCGTCCTCGCTGAAATAATCGGGCGGAACGCCTGCAACTTTCTCGACTTTTAAGGTCTTTTCGTCAATGAGAAACATGGGAAGGTTCGACCAGACGTCGGCGCTGTCAAGGGCTACGTAAATCGGCATATCGCCGATAACCGCAACGCCTTTCTTGTTAGCGTATTTTTTGATTTCTTCCCACTGCTTACAGAATATATACTGAACGAATTTCCAGAACGCGGCGCGCTCTTCATAGTCATATACGTTTTTTATGCATTTATAGTAATGAGCGTGTTCGTCAGACCACTCCCACCACGGTTTTTCACCCTCAATTTCCTTAACCGCCATATACACGGCGTAGTCGGTGAGCCACGGGTTTTCAAGCTCGAAACTTTTGATTTCAAGCGCAAGCTCGTCGCTTACTTTAAGGAAAGCTTTTTTGAGCGTACTGAGCCGCTTTTCTGCAGCGAATTCATAGTCCGCCGTGTAGGGCGACGAAGGGCAGAGGTTTGAATTTACATCACTTTCGTCTATTAATCCCATATCGCGCAACCCTGCGGGATTTATAAATAAATAATTGCCCGCAAATGCGCTCGTTGAACAGTACGGCGAGTTCGCCGCGTCAACGGGGTTAAAGGGGAGAACCTGCCAGTAGGTAAAGCCCATATCCGCAATTTTGTCTATAAAATGAGTGACGTTTTCGTCGAATACTCCCACGCCGTACGGCGACGGCATAGAGCTTATGTGAAGAAGAACGCCGGCTCCTCTTTTCTTTAACATAAAAATCTCCTTGAAGTTAATAAAAACATAATAACACTTTACGGCGGTAAAATCAATATTTTAGCTACTTTATATAATTTATATTATAAAAATTATTAAATATTTATTATTTTATATATTGAATAAAATTACGGCTTTTGATATAATACAAAAATAGTGGGTCAGTATATTCTTTACAAAGAGAGGTGAGAGCGTGTCTGCCGATATAAAACGCATAAGCGAAGCGGAACTTGAAGAGCAAAAGCAGTATGAAATCAAGGTTAAATCCCTCCTCGCTCAGCGGTATCAGGACAAGCCTCTTGCCTGCGTAGTAACCTACGGCTGTCAGCAGAACGTTGCGGATTCCGAGAGAATAAAGGGCATGCTTTCGGTTATGGGCTACTCCTTTACCGATAAGCGCGACGAGGCAAAACTCGTTATCTTCAACACCTGCGCCGTGCGCGAGCACGCGGAGGACAGGGTTTACGGCAACGTCGGCGCGCTGAAAAAGTACAAGCTTGCAAATCCCGACGTAATTATTGCGCTGTGCGGCTGTATGATGCAGCAAAAGCATATAGCAAAAAGGATGCACGAATCCTTTCCGTTCGTGGATTTGGTTTTCGGCACTCACGTCGTTCACCGCCTGCCCGAGCTTCTGTATAAAGCGCTGACGAGAAGAAAAAGAGTATACGAACTTCCCGATACCGACGGCGTAATCGCCGAGGGAATTCCCGTAAAAAGGGATAACGAGCGAAAGGCGTTTCTTCCGATAATGTACGGGTGCAACAATTTCTGCTCATACTGTATCGTGCCTTACGTAAGAGGGCGCGAGCGCAGCAGGAAGGTTGAGGATATTAAAAAGGAGTTCACCGAACTTGTTGATTCGGGGTATAAGGAGATAATGCTCCTCGGCCAGAACGTCAACTCCTACGGAAAGGATTTGGAGCCGAGCGTCAGCTTTTCCGAACTCCTGAGAATACTTAACGGTATAGAGGGTGACTTCCGCATTCTCTTTATGACGAGCCACCCGAAGGACTGCACGAAGGAACTTCTTGAAACAATGGCTCAGTGCGATAAAATCGCTACGCATCTTCACCTACCGTTCCAGAGCGGAAACAACCGTATCCTTAAACTGATGAACAGAGGGTATACGAGAGAAAAATATCTTTCGCTGATTAATTACGCAAAGGAATTAATGGGCGACGAGCTTTCGATAACAAGCGATATTATAGTCGGTTTCCCGGGCGAAACCTATGAGGAATTCCTTGATACGAAAAGCCTTGTTGAAGAGATAGGGGCGACCTCGCTTTTCACCTTTATCTATTCAAAAAGAGAGGGAACTCCCGCGGCAAAACTTCCCGACCCCGTACCGCACGAGGAAAAGGCAAAGTGGCTTGCCGAGCTGCTTGAACTTCAGGAGAAAATGTCCGCAAAGCAGATGAAACTTCAATCGGGCAAGACCTTCAAGTGCTTCGTTTACGGTAAGGGCAAACTCGGTGATAATTATCTTGCCGCGCGGACCGACGGAAATATGATAATAGAATTTGAGGGTGACGAAAGCTTAATCGGAACCTTTCAGAGAATAAAAGTAGTTGAACCGCTGACTTACGTCTTACGCGGTGAGATAGAAAAACAGAAAGAGGTATAAAAACATGAGCTTAGAATCAATCTTAAGAGAACTCGGAAAAGAAATCCAGGCAGACCCGAGATTCAAGGCGCTTCAGGAAGCTGCCGCAGCAAACGACAAGGACGAGAACCTTCAGCAGCAGATGAAGGAATTACAGCTTATCTCTCTCAAGTATCAGCAGGAAGCCACAAAGGGCGAAGAGGCTGACGAGGAGACAATCAAGGATTTACAGACTCAGTATCAGGACCTTTACAACGAGGTTATGAAGGGCGAAAATATGATGAACTACACAGCCGCCGCTTCCGAAATGGAGCAGATGGCTCAGTACATCAGCGGTATGATTGGCCTTTTCTTCGACGGTCAGGACCCCGCAACCTGCGAGCTTCCCGAAGTTGACTGCACGCACGACTGCTCAACCTGCGGAGGCTGCCAGTAATTTTAATTAACTAAAAACTGCGAGAGGAGGAGAAGAAAGTGGCTAAAAAGGGCGAACTGTCGCCGATGATGCAGCAGTATTTTCAGGTGAAAAAAGAATATCCCGGAGTCATTTTGTTCTTCCGTCTCGGAGATTTTTACGAAATGTTCTTTGACGACGCAAAAACTGCCTCTAAGGAGCTTGATTTGGTTCTTACGGGCAGGGACTGCGGTCAGGAGGAAAGGGCGCCCATGTGCGGCGTGCCCTTCCACAGCGCGGACAGTTATATCGCAAAACTCGTTTCCCGCGGCTATAAGGTTGCAATCTGCGAGCAGACCGAGGACCCGAAGGCCGCAAAGGGAATTGTAAAGCGCGACGTTATCAGAGTAGTTACCCCCGGTACGGCTATTGAGGGCAGCATACTCGAGGACGGAGTAAATAACTATCTCTGCGCCATATGCAAAAACGCTAACGAAACGGGACTCTGCTTTGCCGACGTTTCAACGGGCGAATTTCATATCACCGTTGTAAACCGTGACGGTGAGCAGGAAAAGATTATCAATCAGCTTTCAACCTATGCGCCCAAGGAGATTATTGTCAATCCCGAGGCGGCGTCACTTGACGAGGTTGAAAAGTTTGCCGACGTAAGGCTCAACGTTTCGTTTGAAAAGCTCGATGAGGAATACTTTGATTTCGACAGCGCAACCGGGCTTATACTTGAAACTATGAAGAGAGAGGAAATATCCTCCCTCGGCATAGGCCACAGCAAGGCCGCCGTATCGGCACTCGGCGCGGTTATATCCTACCTGCGCGAAACACAGAAAACGGACAGCCTTGAAGTACCGAGCGAGGTTGAATACTATGAGGGCGATGATTTTATGGCGCTTGATATAAGCGCAAGAAGAAATCTTGAACTCACTTCCTCAATGATGACGGGCGATAAAAAGCACTCGCTTCTCTGGGTTATTGATAAAACAAAAACCGCTATGGGAAAGAGAATGCTCCGCTCGTGGCTTGAAAGGCCGCTCGTTTCCGTAACGAAGATTACTAAGAGGCAGAATTCTGTTGCCGAACTACTTGACAGAAATATTCTCCGCGGCGACGTAAGAGAGGCGCTTCAGGGCGTTAAGGATATGGAAAGGCTTATGAGCCGTATTGCATATTCAACCGCAAACGCAAAGGAACTGAGAACGCTCTCTTCAACCATTGAGGCGCTCCCCGCAATTAAAAGCGTGCTCAGCGATTCCTCGTCGGCGCTTTTAAAATCGATTTACGAAAATATCGATTTGCTTGAAGACGTGTATTCGCTTATTGACAGCGCAATAGTCGAGGAACCCCCGTTTTCAATCCGTGAGGGCGGTATAATAAGACGCGGCTTTAACAGCGAAATTGACGAACTTTCCGACATCGTTGACGGCGGAGCAAACATCCTCGCCGAAATTGAAACGAGAGAAAAGGAAAGAACGGGAATACCTAAGCTCAGAGTTTCATATAACAAGGTATTCGGATATTTTATCGAGGTAACTAATTCGTATAAGGATTTAGTGCCCGAGGATTACATAAGAAAACAGACTCTTACAAACTGTGAGAGATTTATTACTCAGGAACTTAAAGACCTTGAAGGCAAAGTGCTCGGCGCAAAGGACAGACTTATCGCCCTTGAATACGAGGCGTTCTGTTCGGTAAGGACGAGTATAGCCGGCGAGGTAGAGAGAATTCAGAAAACCGCCAAGGCGCTCGCGGTGCTTGACTGTCTTGCATCGCTTGCCGAAACGGCATACGTTAATAATTACTGCTGTCCCCAGCTTACTAACGACGGCGTAATAGAGATTAAAGAGGGGAGGCACCCCGTTGTTGAAACCCTTCTTACCGACGGAGTGTTCGTGCCCAACGATACCCTTCTCGACTCGGATAAAAACCGCTGTTCAATTATTACGGGGCCGAATATGGCGGGTAAGTCGACCTATATGCGCCAGACCGCGCTTATAGTTCTTCTCTCTCAGATAGGCTCGTTCGTTCCCGCAAAAAGCGCAAGGATTTCCGTTTGCGACGCGATATTTACAAGAGTCGGAGCAAGCGACGACCTCGCTTCGGGACAGTCGACCTTTATGGTTGAGATGAACGAGGTTTCAACCATACTTAAAAATGCGACGAAAAACTCGCTTATCATCCTTGACGAGATAGGAAGAGGGACCTCGACCTTCGACGGTATGAGTATAGCGAGGGCGGTTCTTGAATACGTGGTCAGGAAAAAGACTCTCGGCGCGAAGACGCTGTTTGCAACTCACTACCACGAGCTGACAGCTATGGAAGGCATGCTCGATGGCGTTAACAACTATTCAATCGCCGTTAAAAAGAGGGGCGACGATATTACGTTCCTGAGGCGTATCGTTCACGGCGGAGCGGACCAGAGCTTCGGTATCGAGGTTGCCAAGCTTGCGGGAATACCGCAGAGCGTTGTCAGAAGAGCAAAGGCAATTCTCAAGGAACTCGAAGCTAATAAAGTTGAAATTGAATTCAAGGCGGAAAATGCAGTTGAAGAAGAGGAAGAGGATATCCAGTACAACTTCAAAACGAATTCCGCTTCGGACATACTGGAAGTATTAAAAGCTACGGACGTTAACACGCTTACTCCGATTGAGGCTATGCAGACCCTGTACGACCTCAAAAAGAAGGCTGAGGAAATCTCGTAGCAAAAAGTAAACCAAACGAAAAGAGGTGACAGCCTTGCCTGAAATTAATATATTACCAAAGGAAGTATATCAGCTTATCGCGGCAGGCGAGGTTGTTGAACGTCCCGCGTCCGTCGTTAAGGAAATGATTGAAAACTCCGTTGACGCGGGGGCAAAGAATATTACCGTAGAGATAAAAAACGGCGGTACTACCTATATACGCATTACCGACGACGGCTGCGGTATCGAAAGAGAGCAGATTAAAAAGGTATTCGTATCTCATGCGACGAGCAAGATTAAATATTCCGACGACTTAAACGCGATAGGTACCCTCGGCTTCAGGGGCGAGGCTATGGCGTCAGTCGCGGCGGTAAGCAGGGTTGAACTGTTAACCCGTACCGCCGATGAGGAAATCGGAACGAGATATGAGATTGAAGGCGGCGAAGAAACGGAACTTGCCGACGCGGGCTGCCCCGTCGGAACGACTATCGTCGTAAGGGACATTTTCTTTAATACCCCTGCGAGGATGAAGTTCCTCAAAAAGGACGTAACCGAGGCGAACTCGGTCGCGGGCGTTGTTGATAAAATGGCGGTAAGTCATCCCGAAATTGCTTTCCGCTTTATCCGCGATTCAAAGCAGACGCTTGTTACCTCGGGTAACGGAAGCCTTAAAGACGCGGTTTATTCCGTACTCGGAAAGGACTTTGCCTCAAATCTCATCGACGTTGATTACAGCGCAAACAATATGAGAGTAAGCGGCGTTGTAACAAAGCCCTCGGCTGCCCGTAAAAGCAGGGCCATGCAGTATTTCTTTATCAATTCGCGTTTTGTAAAGAGCCAGACTGCTATGGCGGCGCTTGAACAGGCGTATAAGAATTCGATTATGGTCGGCAAGTTCCCGGGTTGCGTTCTCAATATTGAGTGCGACAATTCTTTTGTTGACGTAAACGTGCACCCCGCAAAAACCGAGGTTCGTTTTGCAAACGAAAGACCTGTGTTTGAGCTTGTGTACTACGGAGTAAAAAACGCTATTCAGGCGGGAGATACGCCGAAGGAGGCTGTTTTTGACGCGCCGAAAAAAGTCGTTACTACCGCCTCGGGAAAACTTGACCTTTTCCTCCGCGATGAGGACAAGCCGCAGCAGATGGAATTCAAAAAGAAGTCCGAGCCGAATAAATTCTGGCAGGTTGCGTCAAGTTCAAACGAAAACCTTTACCGCGGAGACGTAAAGGCGGACGGTAGTTCCGATATCAAAATAATTGACAAAAACAGCTTTAAACCGGCTGACGTAAAGGATACGGCAGCGCCGATAAAAGAAGAAACGTTTGAAACCGATAATACCGAAAACGAAATACCCGATTTCAGAATTGTCGGCGAGGCGTTCAAGACCTATATAATTATTGAAATAGAAAATTCGCTTTATCTTGTCGACAAGCACGCGGCGCATGAGAGAATGAACTATGAAAAGCTCAAAGCGAGCAGCGAAATCGCGTCCCAGGTTCTTCTTGCGCCGGTAGTTGTAAGACTTTCAAAGGAAGAGTACAGCGCGGTGCTTGATAATACGGAACTGTATTCAAAATGCGGATTTGCCGTTGAGGATTTCGGAAACAGTTCGGTTATTGTGCGCGAGTGCCCCTCAATTCTTGATAACGAGAAAATTGAGGACTTAATAGTCGAAACGGCGGGCAAGCTGCTCGACGGTAAAACGGATATAACTCCCGAGCAGATGGACTGGATTTTTCACTCCACCTCGTGCAGGGCGGCGGTAAAAGCAGGGGATTACACCTCTCCGTATGAAAGAGAACTGTTTGTAAAAAAACTTCTTTCAATGCCCGAAATAAGATACTGTCCGCACGGCAGACCCGTTATGATAAAGCTTTCAAAATACGATATTGAAAAACAGTTCGGCAGGGCTTAGCTATGGAAAAGATTAAAATAATCTGCGTAGTAGGCGCCACCGCTTCGGGAAAGACCTCCCTCGGCGTTGAACTTGCAAAACGGCTCGGCGGCGAAGTGATTTCAGCCGATTCAATGCAGGTATATAAGAATATGCCGGTTGCAACTGCCGCCGCAACTAAGGAGGAGCAGGAGGGAATACCTCATCATCTTCTTGAGTTTCTTGATTCGGGCGAAACCTTTTCGGTTGCCGAATTTGTACGCCTTGCAAAAGAGACCGCCCTTGAAATCAGTTCAAGAGGCAAGGTCCCGATTATAGTCGGCGGCACGGGGCTGTTCATTGACTCGCTTGTAAACAATACCGTTTTTACGGGCGCAGGCGCCGATGAAAAACTCAGAGAAAAGCTCAGAGAAAAAAGCTCCGGGGAACTGTATGAATTGCTGCTCAGCGTTGACGAAGACGCCGCAAAGGATATTCACCCGAATAACCGCAAGCGTGTTATAAGGGCGCTTGAACTGTATTACAGCGGTATCAGCAAGACCGAGCAGAATGAAAAATCGCACAGCGAGGGAAGTCCGTTTGACGCGCTTTATATCGGAATAGGATATAAAGAAAGGCAGAAACTGTATGACAGAATAAACCTGCGCGTTGACTCAATGATTGAAAACGGACTTGAAGCCGAGGCAAGGGAAATGCTTGAAAAGACGGGCGCAACCTCCTGCCAGGCGATAGGTCACAAGGAACTGAAGCCCTATATTGACGGCAGTATTACTTTTGAAGAGGCTGCCGATAACCTAAAAAAAGAAACAAGGCATTACGCAAAACGCCAGCTCACCTGGTTCAGGCGTAATGAAAAAATAAACTGGCTTTATGCCGACGAAATGAGTAAAGAGGAATTGTTCGGCAGAGCGCAGGCGCTCGCTGAGGAATTCTTAGGATAGGAGTTTTAATCTTGAATATCAAAAAGATAAAACTTAATAACGTCCTTATGGTAATTGCCATCATTGCAATTTTCGCCTATATTTTCGTTCAGTTTTATTCGGTAACGCATATTAAGCTTGAAACCGAAAAGGCTGAAATCACGACGGTTTATCAGTCGATAAATACAACCGCGGTTGTAGTAAGGGAAGAAAAGGCGCTTGATACTCCCGACGGAGTGGTTACCGTTCCGTGCGTGGACGACGGAGATAAGGTTAACGCGGGCGGAAACGTCGCTATGACCTTTGCCGATACCGAGCAGGCAACGGGCTATTCAAAGTATGCCGAAATTCAAAAGGAAATCACGTACTATGAAAAGCTTGCAACCCAGACGCTCGGGCAGAGTTCAAGCGTGGAGTCGATAAATTCCGAGATTGACAGCAAACTTAACGACTATGTTAGAGCGATTTACAACGTGAATACCGACGAGCTGAGGAGTGAAAGCGAGAGTATCAACGACAGCCTTCTCAGGCGCCAGATGATAATCGGCGAAAAGGTCGATTTGATGAAGGTTATTCAGGGGCTGAACAAGGAACTTGAAAAGTATTCCTCAACCTCAACGCCGAGCGATTATGTAAATTCCGATATTTCCGGCGTTTTCTCAAGCTACGTTGACGGATTTGAAAACGTTATACCGTACGACAAGGCTGAGGAGGCGGACGTTGCAACTATTGAAAAGGCGCTTGAAACCACCAAAAAGAAAAAGGACGTCGGCAAAGACAAACTCGGAAAACTGATTACAAGTTACGTATGGTACTTTGAATGTGCGCTTGACGCCGACGAGGTCAAGACTCTCAGCGACGGACAGAAGGTAACGATAGCGCTTAAAAACAGCGACGATACAGTTATTAAAGGCGAGATTTTAAGCGGAGCCGAGCCCGTACCGGGTCAGGCGAAAACGGCGCTTATAATAAAATGTAACGTTATGTCGCCGAAACTGACCTCTTTAAGAAGAGAGGATATTGAAATACGGATACGCTCGTTCGAGGGATTTAAAATTCCTGCCTCAGCGCTTCACGTAAATGAGGACAAGAAGGGCGTATATGCGCTTGTATCAAGTCAGGTAATGTTCCGCGAAACCGAGGTTATATACTCTGAGGATGACTGGGTAATCGTAAAATTCGAGCCCGATAATCCGAACGGAGTGAGAATATACGATAAAGTTATTACTCAGGGAAAGGAGCTTTGGGATGGAAAGGTTTATACCTGATGAGGCGAGAATAAAAAGAACGCTTGATAATTATGAGCGGGTTAAAAACAACGTTGCCGAAGCTGCAATAAAGGCAGGGCGCTCTCCCGATAACGTCAGGCTTATGTGCGTAACAAAGACGGTTGAGGCGGAATACATAAACCCCGTACTTGACGCCGGCGCAGGGCTTATCGGTGAAAACCGCGTACAGGAATACCTCTCAAAATGCGGTCTTCTTCACCTTGACGGAGTTGAAAAACACCTTATAGGTCACCTTCAGACCAACAAGGTTAAACAGATTGTCGGCGAGGTTGATATGATTGAGTCCGTTGACTCGGTAAAGCTTGCGAAGGAAATCAGCAAGTGTTCGATTAAAAAAGACGTTGTGAGCAATATTTTAGTCGAGGTAAATATCGGGCAGGAGGATTCAAAAAGCGGTATCTTCCTTGAAGGGCTTGAGGAACTCCTTTGCGAGATTTCCGAACTCCCGAATATCGCCGTAAAAGGTCTGATGACGATACCCCCGATATGCGACGAAGACGAGGCGAGAAAATATTTTGCAATAATGCATAAAACATTTATTGACATTAAGAGTAAAAACTTAGATAATATAAATATGGACGTTCTCTCTATGGGAATGAGCGGCGATTACGAAGCGGCAATTTCCGAGGGTTCAGATATAGTAAGAGTCGGTTCCGCGATTTTCGGAGCAAGACAGTATTTTTAATGAAAGAGTGAGGTAGAAAAGATGGGATTTTTTGATAAGGTTAAAGAAATCATCGGCGACGATGAGGACGATTTTGATGAATACTATGACGAGGGTAATTCCTTCGGTTCGGCAGCTCCGAATTTAGCACCTGCAAGAACGGAACGCGAAAGAAGTTTTGAACGTACTTCGGCGCCTTCTTATGAAAGAGAAGAGAAAACCGAGCGCTCCGTAAGAAGAGGCAGGAATAACGACAAGGTTGTTAATATCCATACAACCGCTCAGCTTCAGGTAGTTCTTGTTAAGCCCGAAAGATATGAAGAGGCGGCTCAGATTGCCGATAACCTCAACGAGAGAAGAACGGTAGTTCTCAACCTTGAAAGCACGAACAGAGACGTTGCAAGACGTCTGCTCGACTTCCTTTCGGGAGTTGCTTATGCAAATAACGGACAGATTAAGCGCGTTGCAAATTCAACTTATATCATCACTCCTTATAACGTTGACGTTATGGGCGATTTGATTGATGAGCTTGAAAACAACGGAATGTTTATGTAATAACAAACTATAAAATTTGAAAGAGGATATGAATATGATTAGTGCAGGCGATTTAAGAAATGCAAACATTACCGAAGTTGACTTAGGTTACAGCAAGGAAGAGGTTAATAATCTTCTCAGCGAAGCCGCCGAGGCTATTGAAAACGCTGAAAACGAAAAGGCGGGACTTTATCATAAGCTCGAAATCCTTGCCGCTAAAATTGAGGAATACCGCGCGGAAGAGGATTCAATCAAGACCGCTCTTATTACCGCTCAGAAAATGGCTGACAGAATTAAGAAGGAGTCAACCGACGAGGCGGACAAGCTTATTGCCGACAGCAAGGCTGCATCAGAGGCTGCCGTCAGCGACGCGAGAGCACAGGCGGATAAAATCGTAAGCGAGGCAAGAGAATTTTCATCTTCGCTTATTAACCAGAAAACTCAGGAGGCTGACGCATTGGTAGCCGATGCCGAAAAGAAATCAAACGAGGCAATCAATTCCTCGCAGATAGTTGCTCAGAATATTCTTGACCAGGCGAAGGAGATTTCGGACGAGCTTGTTCAGAAATCCCAGGAAGAAAAGGAAGCGTATGCGCTTCTTATCGCAACTTTAAGAAGAAATGCAGCAGTATTTATTGACAATCTCAAATCTCTTTACGGCGAGCAGCTTGACGCCCTCAATAACGCTAAGCTTTTCAGCAGCGACGAGGCAGCTGAGGCTGAAAACCTCAGCACCGTTCAGACCGAGGTAAGCTCGCTTGTCGGCGAAATTGACGAAATGAAAAATGCAATTCCGACCGAGGTTAAGGTTGAAGCGCCTGTTTACAGCGAGGTAAAGGAGGAAGCGGTTGAAGAAGAGATAATCGAAGATACCGCTACCGAAGAACCCGAAGCTGAGGAAATAGTTGAAGAAATTATTGACGAGGAAGAGGGCGAAGCAGAGGAAGAAGTAAGCACTGCGAACGAAGAGGAAGCTGCAACCGAAGAAGAGAGCGCAGAAGCAGA
>CAJOER010000005.1:22612-73189 GCA_905233805.1 uncultured Eubacterium sp.
AAAAACTTCCGTTTGAAAACTATTTTCACGTAAAGACCGAGGACGCTCATCTTGATAAGACGCAGACTATCTCTCTTATTCCTCCCGAGGATGACGACGATGACGACGATACGCCGAAATTCAAGGGCTTCTTCAAGAAAAAGAAATAATACATACACGTAAAGGGGATAATACCGAAATGGATTATAATCAAACCTTAAATTTACCTAAAACCGAATTTCCCATGAGAGCTTCGCTTCCGCAGAGGGAGCCGGAGTTCCTTAAAAGATGGGAAGAGACGGACCAGTATAAAAAATTAATGGCCCTCGGCGCGGACAAGCCGCGTTTCGTCCTTCATGACGGACCGCCGTACGCCAACGGCGATATTCATATCGGCCACGCGCTCAATAAAACTCTTAAAGATTTTATTGTGCGTTATAAAAATATGACGGGCTTCCAGTCCCCGTATGTTCCGGGCTGGGATACTCACGGCCTTCCGACGGAACTTGCCGCAAGAAAAAAGGCGGGCATTACCGCTGATTCAAACATCAGCGACGTTGAACTGCGTAAAATCTGCCGTGATACGGCGCTCGGATATGTTGATATTCAGCGTGAGAGCTTTAAGCGTATGGGCGTTATCGGCGAGTGGGAAAACCCGTATATTACTTTACAGAAAGAATTCGAGCAGGAGCAGATTAAGGTGTTTGCCTCAATGGCTTCAAAGGGCTATATCTATAAGGGATTAAAGCCCGTTTACTGGTGCTCGGACTGTAATACCGCACTTGCCGAGGCTGAAATTGAATACGGCGAGGACCCCTGCCATTCGATTTACGTTAAGTTCAAGGTTACCGACGATATGGGTAAGCTCGAAGCTATGGGCGCAGACCTTGATAAGACATATTTCGTAATTTGGACTACTACGACGTGGACTCTTCCCGCAAACCTTGCAATCTGCGTAGGACCGAACTATGAGTATTCTCTTCTCAAAGCAAACGGGGAATACTACGTAATGGCTACCGACCTTGCACCGGTTGCCTTTGCCGACGCTGAGATTGAGGATTGGGAAACTGTTGGAATTATAAGAGGCGCCGAGCTTGAATATATGAAGACGGCTCACCCCTTCCTTGACAGAACTTCGCTTGTTATCGTAGGCGACCACGTTACGCTTGAAAGCGGTACGGGCTGCGTTCATACGGCTCCCGGCCACGGTGTTGACGACTTTGTTGTATGTAAAAAATATCCCGAAATCCCGATGGTAGTACCCGTAGATTCAAAGGGTATTCTCACCGAAGAGGCAGGTCAGTTTGCAGGCCTTTCAACCGAGGACGCAAACAAGCCTATTGCCGAATATCTTTATGAAACGGGCTCGCTTTTCGCGCTTAAAAAGATTACGCACCAGTATCCTCACTGCTGGCGCTGTCATAAGCCCGTAATATTCAGAGCTACCTCCCAGTGGTTCTGTTCGGTTGACGATTTCAAGGACGCTGCGGTTGCGGCTGCCGAGGACGTTAAATGGTATCCCGAATGGGGTAAGGACAGACTTCAGTCAATGGTTCAGGAACGCGCAGACTGGTGTATCTCACGCCAGAGAAAATGGGGCGTACCTATTCCCGTTATGTACTGTAAGGACTGCGGAAAAGAAATAATCGACGAAGGCATTATGCAGAAGGTTTCCGATATATTCGGAAAAGAGGGTTCGGACGCGTGGTTTGCCCACGACGCTGAGTACTTCCTTCCCGAGGGTTTCACCTGTCCGAACTGCGGTAAGGCGAACGGCTTTGAAAAAGAGAAGGATATTATGGACGTATGGTTCGACTCGGGTTCCTCTCATTTTGCCGTATGCAAGAACAGACCTAACCTTAAATGGCCCGCAGACGTATATCTTGAAGGCGCTGACCAGTACAGAGGCTGGTTCCAGTCATCCCTTCTCACTTCCGTTGCATCGGGCAAGGGCGCTCCGTATAAAGAGATAATCACCCACGGCTGGACCGTTGACGGCGAGGGAAGAAAGATGTCGAAATCCCTCGGTAACGGTATTGCTCCGCAGGAGGTTATGAACAAATACGGCGCGGATATTCTCCGTTTATGGGTTGCGTCGGCTGACTATCATGCCGATATACGTATCAGCGACGAGATTATCAAGCAGATTTCCGATAACTACAAACCCCGATACGGATATTGTACCTAACGAAGAGCTTGAAGAGCTTGACAAGTATGCGCTTATGAAACTCGACGAGGTTATGAACACCGCAAGAGAGGGATATGAGAAATACGAATATCATACAACCGCTCACGCGCTTCATAATTTCTGCGTAGTTGATATGAGTAACTTCTATTTTGACGTACTCAAAAACAGACTTTATACCTCTGCTCCCGAGTCAAAGACGAGAAGAGCGGCTCAGACCGTACTTTATAAGGTACTCGACGCGCTCACTCTCGTTCTCACTCCTATACTTGCATTTACCTGCGACGAAATCTGGAGAGAGATGAAACACGACGGCTCGAGAAATCCCGAGTCACCGCTTTTCAACGATATTCCGAGCGAAAAGTATATTGATACCGATGCGGCGTTTATCGCTAAGTGGGACAGAATTCACGACGTCAGAACCGACGTTCAGAAAGCGCTTGAACTTGCAAGACGCGATAAGATTATCGGCAAGCCTCTTGAGGCAAAGGTTATCCTTTATGCCGAAGGCGAACTCAGCGAATTCTTAAAGAGCGTTGAGAGCGCGCTTCCCGAAATCTTCATCACCTCAGCCGTTAAGGTTGAAAACGGCGAGGGCGAGGTTAAGGGCGACGTCAGCGGACTCAGCATTTCCGTTTCAAAGGCTGAGGGCGAAAAGTGCGAACGCTGCTGGAAGTATTCCGACACAGTCGGAAGCGATTCCGACCACCCGACTCTTTGCGCTTGCTGTGCAGAGGTTATGAAAGAAATATTATAAAAAACAAGGGGCGGATTTTATCCGCCCCTATCTGGTGCGCGGTTATGATTGTTCTGATTATAGCCTTTGACAGGGTGACCAAATATCTCTGCGTAGCTTATCTTAAAGGAAAACCGCCCGTAACCTTTATTCCGAAGGTCGTGCAGTTTAACTATGCTGAGAATACGGGTATGGCTTTTTCCATGTTCAGCGGTGCACGTTGGTTTTTCATAGTTCTGACTTTTGTCGTCTGCTGCTTTGCGCTGTGGTATATTTTTTCAAACCGCTCTAAAAATCTCTGGGAATACTGGAGCATAGGCGTTTTGGTATCGGGCGGTATAGGTAATCTTATTGACCGCGTAGTCCACGCTTATGTAATAGATTTTATTGAGCCTACCTTTATTAACTTTGCAATATTCAATATAGCTGACAGCGCGGTGACTCTCGGAGCGATTTCGCTGGCGGCATGTTTGCTGGTTGACGCGTTTAAGAAGGACGGTAAAAAAGATGCCTGAAAACTATACTTTTAAGGTGAAAAACGATAATGCCGGCGAGAGGCTTGACAAGTTCATATCCGACAGTCTTGATACCGTTACGCGTTCCGCAGTGCAGAAAATAATTGAAGGCGGCGGAGCAGTTCTTGACGGTCAGACGCTTGATAAAAAATACAAGGTAAAACCAGGCGAAGTAATAGAATTCACCGTCCCCGACGCAAAACCGCTTGACGTTGAGGGCGAGGATATACCGCTTGATATAGTGTACGAGGATAAAGACCTTCTCGTTGTAAATAAGCCCAAGGAAATGGTAGTCCATCCCGCAAACGGGAATTACAGCGGCACGCTTGTAAACGCACTGATTTATCACTGCGGGGACAGCCTTTCGGGTATTAACGGAGTCTTACGCCCCGGTATAGTACATAGAATTGACAAGAACACCTCGGGACTTCTTATAGTTGCAAAAAACGATTTGGCGCATACGGGGCTTGCTGCTCAGATTAAAGACCACTCTTTTGAGAGGGCGTATGAGGCAGTCGTTTACGGCAATATTAAAGAGGACAGCGGCACGGTGAATCAGCCCGTCGGAAGAAGCCCGAAGGACAGAAAGAAAATGGCGGTTACCTTTAAGAACTCAAAGAGCGCGACAACGCACTATGAGGTCCTGGCAAGGTACGGCGATTTTACTCATATAAGATGCCGTCTTGAAACGGGACGCACCCACCAGATAAGAGTGCATATGGCGTATATAGGCCACCCCGTTGCAGGGGACGACGTGTACGGACCTAAAAAAATAATAAAAGGACTCGGCGGACAGTGCCTTCACGCAAAAATGATAGGCTTTGTTCATCCGATAACGGGGAAGTATCTTGAATTTGAAAGCGAACTTCCCGAATATTTTAAAGATTTTATAAAGAGAATTTCTGATGGAAAAGACGTTTGAAAACTGGCTTGTTGTTTCGGATATTGACGGAACGCTTAAGAATAAAGTAAGAAAACTCCCTCAGCGCAACTATGATGCGATTAAGGAGTTTACCGAGCGGGGAGGCAATTTTACCCTTGCCTCGGGCAGACTTCAGTCAAGCCTTGAAAGAAACTACAACAGAATAACGCCTAACCAGCCTGCCGTAGTTCTCAACGGCGCGGGGCTTTACGATTATAATAAGCGTGAAATGCTCTGGCGCTCGACTATCGGCAAAAAGGGCAGGGACTTCGTACGTTATATTGCCAAAGAATATGACGAGATATTCAAGAGCGTTGATATAGGCGTTTATTTTGACGACTACGTTTATATAGTAAAAAGCGGACTTCTTGCAATTTCAACCATGTATTTTGACAAGGCGCCGCACGAATACGTAAAATCCCTTGACGAGGTTCCCGAGGACGGCTGGATGAAGGTAATCTTCTGGTCAAACCCCGTTACGATTAATAAGCTTCAGAGCCTTATAAGAAAAGAAAATAAGGAAAAGGACGCCGAGGCAAACTTTATGAGCTCGTCAATTCTCACCCTTGAAATGCTTCAGGAAGGTACGCACAAGGGCGTAGGGATTATGAAGCTTGCGGATATGCTCGGCATAGAAAGAAGCCACGTTGCTGCAATCGGCGATTACTATAACGACTGGGATATGCTTAAAACCGTCGGGCTTCCCGCCTGCGCAGGTCAGGCTCCCTCGGCAATACATAAGATTTGCAAGTTTGAGGCGTGCCACTGCAACAAGGGCTGCGTTGCGGATTTGCTTGAATACATAATGAGCGGCAAAGCCGACGAGGACATAATAAGCGGAAAAATATAAAAGCCTTAATGCAAAGCATCAAGGCTTTTTTTTATTTTGTGTAAACGTGAGCACTGTCGCTCCAGGGGGAGTAGTAAGTAACGCCGTTTCTTACTTTATATGCCCTTACCTTAACGTAGTAGCTTCCGCCCGAGCGGTAAGTTTTTACCGTGTTTTTAAGGTTGTCGGCTCCTTTGAATTTCTTGGTTTTAAAATTCTGCTTAAAGCTGCTCGTTGTGCTCCACTTAACCTGATAACCCGTAACCTTTTTGACTTTGCTGTGATTTGCGGTCAGTCTTTTATACGCGTTTGAGGAAGCGGATTTGAGTTTAGGCGCGCAAGGGGAAGTATAATCGGAAAAAGCAGAACTGTTTTTACCGTTCATTGTTTTTCCTTTTTCGTTTTCTTTTACCGCCTTGACTTTAAACTTGTATTTTTTATCGCCTTTGAGGTCCTTAACCTTAACCGTGTTGGATTTAACCTGCTTGTATTCGTTGAATTCCTTCTTATCGGCGTTATACTTATAGACGATATATTTATCGGCATTGTTCTGCTTATCCCACTTAAGCTTGATATAAGTATCGCTTCGTTTATCGGTTTTAATTCCCGTAACCTTTGAGGGCTTTGTGCAGGTCTTGAGTTCATCGGAAGCAATACCGAAATACTTGGTTTTATCAACCGTTTTATACGCCTGTACGATAAGAGAATAGTTCTTGGCGGGGGAGAGGTTATCGAGTACGGCTTCGGTTTTGGTAGTTGTTGCAAGGGTTACGTGTTTTCCGTTTTCCGAATAAGATACCCTGTAACCGTCGGCGTTTTCATGTGCGTCCCATTTAACCTCAAGCGAAGTCGCCTTTCTTTTTGTAAGAACGGGAGTTGCCGCCTTAGTAGGTACTATTTTATAAGTGAATACTGCCTTGGGTACGTTTTCGTAATCGTTGCAGCCCGTAACGGTAACGGACGCCGTTCCTATTTCAATATTGTTCTTGAACGTTACATAATAGTCCTCGCCCTTAACGAGCGTTTCACCGTCAAACTTAACGTCGAACTTCGGCGTCGTTTTGCTGCCCGTATAAGCAACGTCGGCAATCTTACCGGCGGTGAATACCTTTGCTTCAATTTCGCTTCCCGAATAGAGGAAATTTGAATCGACATAGCCTTCCACGCCGTTTACGGTTCCCTTTGAGGAATACTGCCAGATATAATAAGTACCGTCGTAATCCGTTTTAGTTATATAATGCGCAAGCCAGATAGGATAAGTTTTTCCGAGCGCTTTACCGTCGATAACGGTATTTAAAAAGCTCTTGTTTGCGTAAATCATAGGCTCGTAGCCCGATGATTTAATCTGTTCGCAAAACGCTTTTGCAATCTTTGTGCATTTCTTTTTATTAAGCTTTCCGCTTTTCCATGCGCTGTCAAATCTGCCCTTGCTCGTTTCGGCAAATTCATAGTCAAACGCAACAGGAAGGTTTATGTATTTCTTATATTTTTTAATAATGCTTACAGTCTTTTTGGCTTCGTTTTTAGCCTCGGTTTCGGTAATGGCCTGAGAGTAGAAGTAAATACCTATGTCAAGTCCCTGCTTTGCGGCAGCGGCAATATATTCGTCGAATTTAATATCTTTATTGAGAGTACCCTCGGTTGCATAGCCTCTGTAACCTGCGCGCAGAATTACATATTTTACTCCCGCTTTTTTCATCTTAGCGAAGTTAACCGTGCCGTTATGTTTGGAAAGGTCAACGCCCTGATAGATTTTACAGTTATCAAACTGGCTCTGATGAGTATAGGTTGAAGACGTAAAGATGCTTCCCGTTTTTGTTGTTGCAAAAGCGTGAACGGGAAAAGAGAGTAATATTGAAATGCTAAGTATTACTGCCAAGATTTTCGAGAGAGTTTTCATTTTTTCACCTGTAGTCTTTTTTTAGTATAAAAATAGTTTGTATCTACCTGTTTTGAGCTCACGCCTTCGCATTTGCCGTTTTCGCTGTACTGCCAGATATCATAGTATCCGTCGTAGGTTACCTTTTCGTTATAATCGGCAACCCAGATAAACACGTCGTCGGGTATGCTTTTCATATTCATATGCCAGCGGTATATGTAGCTTGAAGCGTATACGCCGGGAGTGAAACCCGCTTTTCTGATTTTAGTACAGAAGGCGTTTATTATTTCGGTGTTTTTCTTTTTGTTTAGTTTTGCGTTATACAGTCTTCCGATAGACATCCCGTTTTTTGACGGATATTCAAAGTCAATTACAACGGGCATCGTTATGTTGTAGTGTTTAATCTTCTTTAATACATATTCCGCCTCTTGTTCAGCTTCCTTGGGATTTATCGCCTGAGAATAGAAGTAAACGCCGACGGGTATATTATGCTTTATCGCACCGTCAATATTAGCCTTTGCCCTCGGGTCGGGATTGATTTCGCCCTTTGAATATCCGCGGTAACCGACTCTTACAAAAGCGAAATCGGCTTTTTTACTGACCTTTTTCCAGTTTATTTTTCCGTTATGGGAGGAAACGTCGATTCCCCAGGCGGTGTCTTTCGTAATATCGGTAATACGGCTTTCTCTTTTAGCCGAACCGCCCGAAATGACGGCAACGGCAACAATAAGAGCAATAACCGCAAGAGAAATAATAACAAGTATAATACTCTTTTTGCTTATCTTGTCCCTGGATGTCTTTTTCTTTGCCTGAGAGGTTTTTCTTTTATAGGTCGAAGGCTTTTTCTTCTTCGTTTTTGTTTTTCCGGCCATACAAAACTCCTAATTATCTTCTATATAATAATATATTAATATAAGAATTTCAAGAGCAAAATCAGAAAAAGTTACAAATTGGATAAAAAATATTACAAATTGCAACAAATTATTTCCGTTATTTTTTTACATTTTGGCGTATGTTATAATAATTGCACGGAAAAGGAGAATACGTATATGTTTTTGCTATCGGCTGAACCGGAAAAAATAACGGCGGTTTTGATTATCGCCGCCGCATTCGGAGCAGGCCTTGCAGGAGGTTTGCTCGTATACTTTAAAATGATAAAGAAAAAGTAAAAGGAAAGACGATTCGTCTTTCCTTTTATCTGTAAGTTACCGTTTTTGTTTTCAGGGTTTGCGTGTCGAGGATTTTATATTCCGCCTGTTTTTTCTTTTCGTAGGAATTGAACCCTGCGCCGGGACACTGAATGAATTTTACGCCCTTTACGTCAAGTTCAAAGCTGCTCGCGTGGTCATGGCCGAAAACGGCGGCTTTAAGATAAGGCGCAAGCGTTTCAAGTTCGCCCGTGTTAATATTCGGCGGGCAGGGGCGCTCGCCGAGTACCCCCGTGTAGCTTACTCCCTCTTTAAAGCGCTCGCCTTTCGGCAGAATTTCAATATAATCCATTATATCGGGCATAATAATATGCTGAAAGAGGATAGCCTTTTTACCCTCGATTTGCTCTTTCGCCCAGGCAATGGTATCTTCTTTGACCGTATCGTAAAAACTGCCCTCTCCCTCGTAATAAGAGCCGCTGTCAATAAAGAGAAGAGTTTCGCCCTTCATATCTAAAACGAAGTTTCTCCCCTGAGTGAGGGAATTCGGGTAAGAGTCGACTACGCTGAGAATTTCCTCTTTCGTCTTTATGCACTCATCGTCGTGATTGCCGAAAACCAAGGCGAAAGGAGTATTTCCGGTAAGGTCTAATATATCTCTCTGACATTTTTCGTACGACTTGCAATCCTTAGGAAAGTCAGGCCCGTGGACCGTATCACCGAGAAATACTATTAAATCACAGGGGTTCTCATCAATCGCTTTTTTAATGCACTTTATTGTCTTTTTTCTTTTGAAATATTTGTGAGCGCAGGGGTTGTTATGCGCGTCGGGAATAATTAAAATCTTCATATTTCAATTATATTTAATTATATTGCCAATGTCAATTTTATGTGTTAAAATAGTATCAAATATTTTTGAGGTGATAATATGGACAGCAAAAAATCAACGTTAATCATAATCGTAATAGCGGCTCTTGTAATAGGTGCAGGCGCTGCGGTTGCATTAATGCCGAAAACCCAGAATAATTTAACTACCACCGAAGCTACGACGGTAACGCAGAGCGAGGCTGCCGAAAGCACTACGGCGGCGCCCAAAACGCAGAGCACTACCGAAAGCACAACTACCGAAGAGACTTCCGCCGAGGAGGATAATTCTTTCCTTTACAAAGGAATATGGTATTATTTTGACGACGCCAAGCGTGAAGCGTACGCTTTTCAGTTTACTGACGATGACGACGTTACCGTATCGTATTTTGACGAGTCAAACGTTGATGGCGAGGACGCAAAATTCTTCACCGGTAAAGCCGATTACAAAGTTGAAAACGGCGTACTTCTTATTGACGACCTTCCCTCTTCAATTCCCGAAAAAGCGTTTGTTTTCAAAGTTAAAGATAACGTAATATTTGACGAAAACAATAACAAACTCGAATTGCAGAATAAAAACAAGGCAAGCGTAGAGCTTCCGTACGACCACTTCAATCCCTGATATGGCAAGGAAACTGGAAAGACATCAGCTCATTGAAAGAACGATAATTAAAACCTATCGCAAAGAGCTGTGGAATCCCTTTATCTGCGGGGTGAAGAATTACGGCCTTATAAAAGACGGGGACGTAATCCTTTTGCATCTTGAAAACACGGCGGAATCAATGCTGCTCGCCAAGCTGCTTTTACAGCTTAAAAGAGTCAGCGATACCCGTTTTGAACTTATAATAACCGGTGACGGCGGTTGCGAAGAAAATGCCCGCATACTGAATATTGAACTTACGGACGGTGAGGGGAATTATAATAAAACCGCGCTTTGCGATACGCTGAGCGATATCTGCCAAACCGTTCTTGAATCAATGCTCTGGGATTCAAAGATAAAGGGCGTTCTGCCTGAGGAAAACGGGAATATCCGCCCTATGTTCTGTATCAGCCGCGACGCGGTGAACAGGTGGACAAAACTCAACGGCCTTACTTTTACTGAAAAAGAGGATAAGAGCAGGGCGGCGGAGCTTCTTTCGGAGCTGAAAAAGAAGAATCCGGATACCGAAAGCAATATTCTCAGCAGCCTGTCATCCCTTTGTCTTGATACAATGCCGGGGTATATAAAAAACGGCACGCAGCATACATTTCTTGAAAACTATTAAAGGACTAAAAATGAAAAGAACAATATCTCTTTTACTCTCAATTATAATGCTTTTATCCGCAGTATCGGTATCGTTTAACGTTTATGCCGCAACGTATAAGAGCGATAACGGCGATTTTAAAATTACTACAAGCAATATGAAACGCCCGTCAAAACTGAACAAGGGGCAGGGCTTTGTTATCGGCGGAAAACTCAAAGGTAACAGAAAAATTGAAAAGCTGAAAATAGAGGTTTACGACCTCAACAGGTTTAAAAACGATATCAGCGTTACAAAAAAGCCTAAGAAAAAAACGGTAAGACTCGGCGATTATGCAAAGTACGTAAGATTCCGTAAACTTCCGTCGGGCGATAAAAAACTTATTATCACGGCGACGGATAAGGACAAAAACGAGATTAAAATCAACCGCGAGTTTACCGTTCTCGGCAGAGCAAAGGAGCCTGTGCATATTACCGGAAAATGTAAGATAACGGTAAGCAGGGGAAATAAAAACAACGCGCTTGATACAAACGACGATACATACTGGTCGCACGGAAAAATGATTATTATTCTTCCTAAGAAAAAGACCGCCGACGGGCTTTATATCAAATGGCACGTGCTGGATAACGTCGTTACAATTAAATCCTATAATAAGAAGAACAAGGTTCTTGACAGCTACGACGGCTATTCAAACAAAATGCTTAACAAGTATTACCCCCTTGATAAAGACGCCGTAAAAGTAGTAATTAAACTGAAAAAGGGAAAAGAGAATAAGGGAATCGCGCGTATCCGCGTTTATGAAAAGGGCAGAGTGGGCGTATCCGTTCAGCGCTGGGAAAGATTGCCCGACGGCGAAGCGGACCTTATGGTAGTATCTGCTCACAGAGACGACGAGCTTCTTTATTTCGGAGGAACAATTCCTTACTATACCCACGTTAAGCATAAAAAGGTATACGTTATTTATATGTCGGGCGACGACCGCCTGCGCCACCGTGAAGCGCTTGCGGGACAGTGGGCGCTCGGCAACAAGTATTATCCGATGTTTATGAACTTTGCGGGCGGATATCATAACGGCATAAGCGGTACGCTTAAAGCCTGGGGGGGAGAGCAGTATGTTCTTTCCCGCGTAGTGGAAAAAATCCGCCGCTATAAACCGGACGTAATCGTAACCCATGACGAAAGAGGAGAGTACGGCCATCCGACGCACAAAACCGTTTCATACATTGTTCAGAAAGCGATTAAAGCGGCAGGGGATAAGAGTAAGTTTAAGACCTCGGCAAAGCAGTACGGAACGTGGAAGGTTAAAAAGCTCTATATTCATATGTATCCCAAAAACAAGCTTGTTATGAAGTATAAATCCTCATATCCCGAAATTGGCGGAAGAACGCCGTATTCGCTTGCTTGTATAGCGTATGACAAGCATTATTCCCAGCACGGAAGATGGAGTATGACCGCAAAAGCGGTAACCAAATATCCGAGCAGCAATTACGGCCTCGCATATACAAGGGTAGGCAAGGACATTAAGAAAAATGATATGTTTGAACATATAGACTAAAACACAGGAGATTTCACAGTATTTGTGAAATCTCTTTTTTTATATTGACATCTGATATTATATAGTGTATAATAAGTTTAACAGATGAACAATCGTTCATATGTATAAATGTGAAACTGTTAAGGAGGACTCCTTATGAAGAAAACATATAAAATCGACGTTGACTGCGCAAACTGCGCTAATAAAATGGAACTCGCCGCCGAAAAGGTTGACGGAGTAGTAAGCGCCGCAGTTAACTTTATGCTCCTTAAAATGAAGATTGAATTTGAAGAGGGAGCAGACGAAAAGAAGGTAATGAAAGAGGTAAGAAAGGTCTGCCGCAAGGTGGACAGCGACGCAGAGGTGTATATCTGATGAGTAAAAAGCAGAAGATTAATCTTGTAAGGATTATAGTTTCTGCGCTGCTGCTTACAGCTTTTTCATTTGTATTTAAGGATTCAAACCGCTATATAAGATTCGCTGTCTTTATGATACCGTATATTATTGCGGGTTATGACGTGCTTAAGAAGGCGTTTAAGGGAATAATCAACCGTCAGGTATTTGACGAAAACTTTCTTATGGCAATTGCAACCGTCGGCGCAATAACAATCGCGCTTACCGAGGACGGAAGCTATACGGAAGCGGTAGCCGTAATGCTTTTTTATCAGGTCGGCGAACTGTTTCAGAGTTATGCGGTCGGGAAGAGCAGAAGGAATATCAGCGAGCTTATGGATATACGTCCCGACTGTGCGTATATCGAGCGCGACGGCAAACTTGAAGAGGTTGACCCCGACGAGGTTGAAATCGGAACTATTATAGTTGTCGGCGCGGGCGAGAAAATTCCCATTGATTCCGTCGTAATTGAGGGTGACTCGTCAATTGACACGAGCGCACTGACCGGTGAAAGCGTACCGAGGGAGGTAACCGAAGGCGACGAGGTTATAAGCGGGTGCATCAACTTAAACGGCGTGCTGAAACTTAAAACTACAAAGGAATTCGGCGAATCAACGGTTTCCAAGATTCTTGACCTTGTTGAAAATTCAAGTATGAAAAAAGCAAGGGCGGAACAGTTTATAACCAAGTTTGCAAGATACTATACTCCTGCCGTATGTATATGCGCGCTTATTCTTGCGCTTGCGCCCCCGGCAGTTCGTATTGCCGTCGGTTATGAGCCGCTTTGGAAAGAGTGGATATACAGGGCGCTGACTTTTCTTGTAATAAGCTGTCCGTGCGCTCTTGTAATTTCAATTCCGCTTACGTTCTTTGCGGGAATAGGCGGAGCGAGCAGAAACGGTATTCTTATTAAAGGCGCAACCTTCTTTGAAACGCTCTCAAAGACGAAATACGTTGTTTTTGATAAAACAGGCACGCTGACTAAAGGAGTGTTTGAAGTAGTCGAAATAAGCCCCTCAGAGGGCGTCAGCGCCGAAGAATTGCTGACAAAGGCGGCATATGCCGAGGAATACTCAAATCATCCCGTCAGTTTAAGCGTAAAATCCGCATATAAAGGCAGTACCGACAGAAACAGGCTCAGCGAAGTTAACGAAATCAGCGGAAAGGGTATAACGGCAAAACTTGACGGAAAAGAAATAGCCGCAGGAAACTGCGCGCTTATGGATAACCTTGGCATTGATTTTGAAAAATGCACCGAAGCAGGTACGGTAATCTATATTGCCGAGGACGGAAAATACTTAGGATATATTCTTATTTCCGACGTTGTTAAAGATACCGCAAAGCAGGCGGTAGACGAGCTTAAAAAACTCGGAATCAGGGAAACGGTAATGCTTACCGGCGACGTTAAGACGGTTGCCGAAAGCGTTGCAAAAGAGCTTGGAACAGACAGGGTATACAGCGAACTCCTTCCCGCTGATAAGGTAAGTCTTGTTGAGAAGATAATAAGCGAGAAAAAGGACGGCGAGGCAGTGGCGTTTGCGGGCGACGGAATTAACGACGCGCCCGTGCTTTCAAGAGTTGACGTGGGCTTTGCTATGGGAGCGCTCGGTTCGGACGCGGCAATAGAGGCCGCCGACGTTGTTCTTATGGACGACGACCCGCTTAAAATACCGAAGGCTATCGGAATAGCAAAACGGTGTCTCAGAATAGTATATGAAAATATTTATTTTGCAATAGGAATAAAGCTTTTATGCCTTATCCTCGGAGCACTCGGCATAGCTACTATGTGGCTTGCGATATTCGCTGACGTGGGAGTAATGGTAATAGCAGTGCTTAACGCAATAAGGGCACTCAGACAAAAATAAACGGCAGGAGACCTGCCGTTTATTTTTTTATTTGGTTTTAATGCTTTTTGTTTTACTCCACGCTGAATAGTATTTTTTCTTTCCGACGGTTTTATATGTTTTGATTCTTATGTAATACTTCTTCTTGCTCTTGAGTTTCTTTATTACCGCGCTTGTGGTTTTGTTTTTCTTTACGGTGAGCGTTTTTGTAGTTTTCTTTGTAAATCTTGAAGAAGTTGAATACTGAATCTGATAGCCCGTAGTCTGAGACGCCTGCTTTTTCCATTTAATTTTAAGCTGCGCTTTTTCTGGTGCGGTTACCTTGGAAAGAGAAGTACCTTTCGGATTAATCTTATAGGTCAGAACTTTTTTTCCGTAATAATAACCCTTCATGGTTATTTTAACTTTGTAGGTTCCGACCTTTTTTGATTCTTCGGTAATGTAAGTTATCTTATAGTAATCCTTACTGATAGCCTTACCGTTGGAATCAAGGATTTTTACCGTCGGTTTCTGAACCTTTCCGTTATAAACAAAGCTCGTTTTTGAAAGCTTAACGCTTTTTATTCCGAGAATTGCACCCCAGTCGACGTCGCCCTCATAACCGCAGACGCTGCACTGCTGAACGAATGAACCGGGAGTGTCAAAAGTCGCAGGCGCAACAACGGTTTTAAACGAATGATAATCGGCATATTTTTTCGTGCCGCAGGAACACTCGTACCAGTGGTTGTCGGCGTCACTTCTCAGTATTTCAAAGTTATGCGTATGCGAGTCCTGAATGTCCTGCCATACCGCGGTAACAACCGTATCGGCAGTGATATCAATAGGTGTTCCTATGGCTTGTTCAACGCCGCCGACCCTCCAGCACTTGAATTCCTTTGAATCGGGAGCTGTGAATTCGCATATACGAAGAGGATAATTTCCGAGAACGCCGGTATCGGACGTCATCGTGCCGGATCCTTCACCCGCATTATATGAAACGGTGTATCCGGTCGGTGCGGGAAGAGTGAAGTCACAGTAGAAAAGGATTGAGTTATTGTCATAGCTTTTAACCATAGCCGTTTTACCGTTAATTGTGGCTGTGGTTTTATTGTTGAACTTCTTTGTGGTTGAAACACGAATCTGAAGCTTGTAGGTGTGTCCCGCCCGGAAGGTGTCGTAACTCGTCAGTTTCTCCCCGTTTTCATACCAGTCATAATCGGTAACGCTTGTGTAAGCGGTTGAAGTTACCGGCTTTTCAGTTGGTGCGCCGCCTGCCGCGGGTGCGGTAACGGTTGTGTCTACCGTCTTTATATAAGGGTCTTCGCCGCAGGTAAAGAGCAGTCTTCTGTTCGTTGAACCGCTTATTGCAACAGCTGCGGATATATCGGTTAACTTATTATTAATATAGAATGTTGAAATATTAGTAATTTCATCGTATTCGTAATAGTTTCCCGCCGCGGAAAACGTATATTCAATCGCATACTGATGTCCCTGAATAAAGTTTTTATCAAAGGGATACATACCGTTATTAGTATTTAAGCTTGTATCGGTTTTGTCAAAAACTCTCCAGAGCTCAGCACTGTACTTCGTCGGTTCCGATGAAGTAACAACAAGGTCGTTAGCACAGATGTCGGCAGTCAGAGCAGACGGAGTCATAGTTGCTCTTGACTCACGAATGTATTTATCTGTCCATACTGCATAAGCGGTAACGTTACCCGTAGGCTTGTATTCGGAGTATTGCTCGTGCTGAACGCCGTTGATTTCCCACGCTACAAACGACATACCGCTGGGTGCGGTAACCTCGTTTCCGCCCCTGAGGTGTTTGCTTTCGCCGGCATAAACCGTCTGCGGAGCAGGAGCGTTCGTACCGCCGTTTGCGTTATAGGTAATGGTATAAATAGGAGTTTCCGCGCCTGCGGTTCCTAAATCCAAATATACATTTCCGCCCCATGAGAACACATTAATCATTGAATGGCCGAGAGAAGTATATTCCGTACCGTTCAGATAAATTCTCGTATTCTCATCGAAAGAATAGCCGCTTTCAAGTTCAACGCAGACAGCTAACGCGTAATGCGTTTTTCCGTCATCGGTTGCCGTCGGCGTACTTCCACCGAAGCCGCACCAGGTGTGGCCGTTCCAGTATACCCAGTTTGAATTACTGCCGTAAGCGTCAACGCTTGTAACGTGCGCCGTTGAAGACGAAGGCGTAAAGCTCGGTAGCGTACCGGGCGATACGGAGCTTACGTCGCACATTATTCTGATTTCGGAAAGCGCCGTGTCTGCAAAGGTTTCTGCCGGAACAACTGCAAACGCAGACAATGCCAGAATTAATGATAATATAATTGATAAAACTTTTTTCATATTATCAGTCCCTTCTTATTTAAGAACATAAACTTTATATAATTTTATCATAATAAGATTAACGTTGTCAACTTACATAAAATCACATAATGGCAAAAAATAAACCTCGGGTTTCCCCAAGGTTTATTTTATTAATGTTTAATTATCCGGCAAGAGTCTGAAGAAGGTCGATAAGGTCAAGGATAACCGCGTCGGTTTCGCCCTGAAGCATTCCGAGAACCTGACCAACTACGTCAGCTACTGTTGCGGACATTCCTTCAATACCGCCGATAAGGTCAACGATTGCCTGGTAGTTGCCCTTATAGTTAATGGTATCAATCAGATATCTGAGTACGGTAATGAGGGTTATATCCTCGTCGGATTTAACGTGCATTCTTCTGCCGAAGCAAGCAGCCTGTGAAGCGTCGGTAAATACCATTTCACCGCAGCTTGCAAGTTCGAGCCAATCAATATCGGGAAGTTCAAGGTTGAGAGCAGCGCCCTTAATCTTAATCTTCGGAAGAATTGAGTTGATAAGCGGAACAACTTTGTCTGCGCCGATAAGGCCGTTAAGAGTTCCCTTAATGTCGTAAAGGTCGAACTTAGTCATATTGATGCCGACTTTATCCTTGAGAAGCTTAGGAACGTCAAGTCCCGCAGCCTTAAGTATTGTGTTTACATTAGCAATCGGCTTTAATGCGTCAAGAAGTGCCGTAATCGGTGTAAGAAGGTTATCAAGAACCTGACTTAAACCGCCGTTTGCAAAGAAGAGTGCAAGGTTCGGAAGCATATTTGCTACTGTCTCAAGAGGAGCAGAAAGTACGTCTTCTACCTTATCCCAGAGCGGATTGAGAATATCAAGAAGGATATTGTCATACTCATGGTAGATATCTTCTCTGTACTGATACTGAGTTTTAACGTTGTATACGCCGAGGCCTTCAAGAAGCGGAACGATTGCAGATGTGTAACCGTCGGAACCGGGAACGGAGATAAGGTCGAAGAGGTTAAGCGAAGCGTCGTTAAGGAGTACGTCGAGTACGCCGAACAGCGGACGAAGTACAGCAGTTAATGCATGCATGAAGCTGTCTCTGTCCTTTACGCCGAACTTAAGGTTTTCAGCCTTAACGTTCTTCCAAGAACCAGCATTTCTGATTACGTTTGCAACCGCAGGATATGTCTGACCGTAATTTCTGTTTGTGAGAAGTCTTGCAACATTTGCAGTTGTAAAGTCAATTTCGGTCTGAGCAAGAAGGTCGGTAAGTGTACCGTCGCCGACATTCACGCCTTCGATTGCGCCGTAGATACCGGTTGCAGCCTTAGCAACGAGGTCGTCGGTATAGAGCTTCTCTTCAACAAGTCCCATAAGACCGCCTTCAAGAAGTCCGCCGATAAGTCCGTCAAGCATCGGAGCCAGCTTGCGGCAGAACTCTTCGTCGAGCTTGCCCCATGTGAAGGAGGACTCTTTATACTTGAAGTTTCTGTAATCGAAGTATTTATCGGTAGGTCTTCCGTTAAGGAGATAGAAGACAGCTCCTACAATCTCATCGGGAGTAGCAATTCCGATATTATCGAAGATGCTTCCGATGATTGCTTTAAGAGTAGCATTCTTCTTGATTGCGTCGATATTGCAGATAAGTTTCTTAAGAGCCTTAGCATTCTTGATAAGAGTCTTTGCAACATATCTGAATACTGCAACAAGAACTTCGCCCTTGCGAGCATGAACCTGAAGGGTTGTATACTTGCCCTTTTCGTTCTTAGCCTTGCTCTTTACGGTCTGGATTGTACCGTGGCTTGCAATCTGCTCCCAGGTGAAGTTCGGAAGCGTAAGTCCGACTTTATCTTTAAGAAGCTTGATAACAAGCGGGATAACGATATCCTGAATGTTGAAGGATTTAAGGTCGTTAAGTTTAAGGTTAAGTTTAACGTCTGTTCCGATAAGGTCTGCGAGTACGTCGCCGAGGTCCTTACCGAGAATATCCGAAATAAGCTTGTCAAGGTCAAGGCCGTTCTTCTTAAGTACGCCCATAAGTCCCTTCTGTGAAGTAATGGGAGCAAGAAGATTAGCTACTGCCTGTGACAGTCCGCAGCTGTCAATGAAGTAAGCAACGTTCGGAAGGATACCGCAAAGAGTATTAAACGGGGACGTTGTTACGTCATCAATTAAGCCTGCGATGGGCTTGAGGATGTTGATAAGAAGATTATCCTTAGCCTTCTTATAATCCTTCTTGTATTCTTTATAGGTCTTAATTCCGTCACACATAAACGCTTCGAGAAGCGGGATAATAGCGCTTTCGTAACCGTTTGTACCGAGTGTGAGGTCAATGCTCTGTACAGTGTCGTTAATGTCATCAATAATTGCGTTGATGTCAATAACAAGTTCGCTCTTGGGAACTCTCTTGCCGCTGCCGGTCTTGTTATAGCTCTGTACGGTTAATACGAATTTACCGTCTTTAAGCTTGTAATCAAGAGTTGCAGCGTTTTCGCCCTTGTCGGACAGAAGTTCGGTGCTTCCGCTGGTGGAAAGGGTCTTAACGAGAGCTTTGATGTCAAGACGCTTTAAGAGAGGAAGCTTGCCTTCGCAAAGGAGAACAGCAAGAATCTCGTCAAGCGGACGGAGCGAAGCGGCAAGACCGTTGATGAATCCTGTCTTAGCGCCGTTTGTCTTGTTTGTGAAGCCCCAGTTAATCTTATCAACCTTATCCCAGCTCTTAGCCTTCTTAAGAGTCTTGGCAGCCGATGAATAGGTCTTGCCGTAGCTCTTGTCCATAAGGTACTTGGCAACGCCCTGAGGTGTTACGTCGAGTTCAAGTGCGCCGAGAACCATTGTAACCGTATCATTGCCGGTAAGCGCGCCGTAGAGAGCCTTGGCAATGGTGGTAATGATTTCGTTTGTGTAGAGGTTATCTCTTACGATAACGTCAAGTCCTTCGATATCCGTTACTCCGAGGCTGTTGAGAAGCGGGAAGATATTGTTAACAAGGTCATCGAGCTTGTCAACGTTTTCGCGTGCTTCGCTTGCCGTTGCAAAGTCGGGATATTTAAAGTTGTTCTTGAGTTTCTTTGAGTACTCAGCAAATGACCAGTAAACCTCAGTCGGGCTCTTGAATACGTTAATAGCCTTAACTATTACCGTAAGGAGCTGAGCTGCGTTGAGTCCCTTGAGAACCTTAGCGATGCTCGGGTCTAAGCTGTTGATAACGCTTGTGATAAGGTCTGCGCCGAGTAATGTATCTACAATGTAAGCATAAACGAGGAGAAGTACTTCGGCAGGTGACTTGGCAGCATAGAGCCTGTCAAAGTCAATGTTCGGAAGTTTAAGATTAAGCGGTAACTTACCCTTGAGAAGGTCATTGAGAACGCTTGTCGCAATATTCTTCTTCGGATAGGTTATGTTAATCAGACCCTTAAGCGTCTTGCGTATAGATTTAGCAAACGTCGGCGAAAGATTTGAAACGTCCTTATCAAGCAGGTTGCCCACACCGTTGAAGTGGAGGTTAATCGTGCCCGTAATACCTTCCATAATCTGTTTAATCTGAGAATCTCTCAGAATTCCGCCAAGTCCCTTAACGAGGTTAAGGATGAAGCTCATGGGAGCGTCATAGAGTTCGTTGAAGATGTTGCCGAACGGCATGAGTATTCCGTCAACAAGCATGCTGCCGAACTTCTTTTTCTTGAACGCCTTGTTAAAGTCAGCAGCGCTCATCAAATCGCCCTTAGCTCCGACTGATGAAGAAAGGATAGAGAATACAGGATAGAGAACTTCGCTGTAAAGGTTCTTCTGAGTTCCTTTCTGAGTAATCGAAGTAGCAAGTGCAGCGCCGAGAACTGCGGCAACGCCGTTAAAGGATTCGCCGAGTGCGTTATAGAACGCTTTCTTGTCGCCCTTGCTGAAACCGTATTTCAGGAAGTCGTGAGTATTATAAGATTTCTTATCTCTGTTAAGTCCTGTAATCTGAACCTTGAAGTTGTTCCAGTTCTGATAATCTTCCTTCTTGAGGATTTTAGCAGTGTTCTTATACTCTTTGCTGAGACGGATTGCTACAGCGTCGGGAGATACGATACCGTAGAGTGCGTCTGCAATAAGCATATTCGGGTCTCTCTTATTGAGTAATCCGGAATCGCTATTATAGAACAGATAGTCAATAATGTTTTCAAGAAGTGAATATGTCTGAATAACGAGATTCGAAAGGTTAGCAGAGGTATAAACCTTCTTGTCGTCAACATCGCCCTTTGAGGTCGGCTTGTTACCGATTTTACCCTTCTTAGCGGGTTCCTTCGAGGTTTCGCCTACTACGAAGTACAGATAGTTGTTGACAAGTTTTAATAAATCGTTTGTATTCTTAGCGCCGAAGTAAGCGGCAAATACCGTTACAGCACCCGAAAGGAGATTATCGGTGGCGTCTAAGTCAAATCCGTTAAGTGATGTATTTGAAAGAAGAGATGCGAGTAATTCGTCAAGAATATCAACAAGCTTTTGCGCAGCTTTAAGGTTTTCCTTAGTAAGAAGCTTGCTGTAATCCGTTCCGGCAGCGGATACCTTCTTCTTCGACTTCTTGGAATTTGCAAGAAGGGGAGCAGTAGTATGCATTGCCTTATTAATGTTGTATTTAGCTTTGCCGCCGTTTTCCTTAACAATTGTTTCGATAAACGGCCATAAACCTCTTGTTTCTCCGCCCTTGGTATAACGTACGTTAGAGATAAGGAAGAAACCTGAAGTGATTGAGAAGCCGCAGAAGTTCGTCTTGCTTTCGCCATTAATAGTGTTGGCGGCGGTTCTCTTCTTTAATGTGAATGATGCTTTATCGCTTCTCTTAAGCTGGAAGAGACCGTTGAATGCATCCGTAATAACGCTTGTTTCGCTGAAATCGCCGAGTGCGGCAAGTAAACCGTAAACAAGCGGTACTTCTGTTGTAATCTTGTTATTGGAATCCGAAAGAACGTCGTTTAAGAAATCAAGTAAACCGTTAATCCAGTTGCCTATAAGAAGGTCAACAACAGAGGTAAGAATCTTAACGGCATTCTTCTTGTCGGAATCATTTGCGGCAAGATTTACGAAGTTGTCAAAATGAACGTTATATGTTTCGGTTCCGCTTCCGACATCTCTTGTAGCAATCTTTCCTTTATAGTTAAACGCCCAGTCGGATTTTACGTTATACTTCTTCATGAAGTTCTTTCCGAGTCTGTCGATTAACTTGGGAAGACCTACTTTGAGGTCGTTAAGACCGTCGTTACCTTCATTACGCGGGTTGGTACCGTTTTTAATGAAGTTCTTGTCTTTAGTGCCGGCAGCCTTTGTATATCCTACGTCCTTGAGATAATCGTCAACGCCGTCTCTGAGGAATGTTAAGAGTTCGTTGGCAATTTCGTAAACGCCCTTTTGTTTAAGCGTTTTTGCTGTATCCTCACCGAGAAGGTCTGCGAGGAAACCTACGATTTCCTTACTGTTGAGGTCATAGATTACCTGGTCGGCAATATAGATGTTGGTGAAACGCGGAACCTTATTGTTGAAGTGAGCAACGCTCTCCTCTGCTTCACGGATAAGGTTTGATTCTTCATCGTAAGTATAACGGCCGTTTCCATCAAGAACGGGCTTATGATATTTAACGTCGGTGTAAGTACCAACTATATCAATAGCAGCCTGCTTGTCGCCGGTTACCCAGTGAAGAATTGCCGGTAAAGCCTTGTTAAGGTCAACGTGAAGTGCGCCGAGACCGATATCGGTATTACCTTCAGCCTGAGTATATTTGAAGAGGTCAAGCTTAGCGTTGTATTCACCGCCGAAGCCTTCAATAAGGCCGGGGATTGAATCGGGAGCTAAGAATGACGCTTCAACAGCGTTATAAGGCTGAGTTTCGTTCGGGTCTTCGGATGCTTCGATACCGAATACGTTACCCCATAAGTTATGGTCGTCAATATCATCGTGTAAGAACATCGGAATGATATTGTCAACAAGAACCATAAGAAGGGGAAGAATGTTGAATACCGTTACGGCAGGGTCATTATAAAGTCTCTGCCAGATATCGGTAAGTGTGCTTTCAAGGTTAACGTTGCCGTCAAGCACTCTGCTTACGATAGCTTCGATATCAACAGGGCTCTTCATCTGGAGAATAGGAAGAACGGTTGCGTTAAGCGCGTTGTTTGCAGCAGCAACGGTAGCCGATTCCGGAAGATTGTCGTAATCAGCATAATTGTACGGCTTAACATCACCGGACGCTTCTTTCTTGTTGCAGAACTCTTTAATGAAGTATTCCGCAATCTTAACGCCCTTGGAATTTACCTTATAATCTCCTGCTTTGTCGCCCATAGCGGAAAGCATAGCGTCGCCGAGGTCGTCAGCGTTATCATAATCGCCGGTAGCAAGATTTGCTTTGGCGTTTAATGCTTTAAGGAGTTTGAAGTAATTCTCGGAAGTGGTTTCGTAAGTGCTGTTGTAGTTATCCTCAGTTACAAAATACTTATCAAGAATTGCATAAGTCCAATATGTATCAAAAGCATTCTGGTGAACAGCTTTTGTATTGGTACCGCATTTGATTTTTTTGTCGTCGGTAGAGTTGGCTGCAGCCCAGTAATCGTCTGTAAACTGGTTATACCAACCGGGACGTCCGGCGGCTGTTCTGTAGTTAACCTCAAAGTAATCAGCCTTAATGGAATCAAAATTAGCAAATGTAATTTCGGTTGTGCTGCTGGGAATAAGCTTATCTGCCGTAAGTGTATTACCCGACTCATTCATAAGGTAAATATAGATATAGCAGTTAAGAAGAAGCTTTCCCTGACGGCAAACGTGATAGAAATATAATTTAGCAAGGCTGTCAANNNNTTATAGTACTGATAATAAAAATCATTACCGCCGAGGGCTTCCTTGATTTCGCTTTCGGAAGTGATTTCGGAAAGAGCCTTTGTTTCTTCGCCTACAGAAGCGGTTTCTGCTCCGATAGCGGGAAGAAGGAATGATGTTGTAGCATTCAGTTCATCGCTGAATGTTTCGGGGTTTACAAGCCCTTTGATTGCCTGGTCGCTTGCAACGCTGGTATCAATGCTGTCTTCACATTTTTTGAGAAGGTTATCAAGCTTTTTCTTTGTATCATTACAATACTTTTTAAGAGCAGCATTGCTTGAAGACTCGCCTTCTTCACAGAACTTGTAAAGCTTGTAGAAAGACCAGTCGTCTTCTTTTGCGTCGGGATTGTCAAGCGGTGAGAAAGCAACGTCGTACACGTCTTTGTTATTCGTGTAATCGTTTCCGTACTTTTCCGTAAGGAATTCTTCCTTGGTCATACCGCTTCCGCCTAACGTCTTGAGAAGCATCGGCGAAGCGCCGGCAACTACGTCAGAAAGAGTGGTCTGAGGTGTTACGGGATTAACAATGTTGTTATCCTGCAACAGGTTCTTGATGGCGTCTATCTGAAGAAGACTGCCTAACAAGTCGTTAAGCGCGTCGAAAGCCTGTTCGGCTTCGGTTGCGTTGTTCCAGTAGCTCTGATTCTTATCGGTTTTGTTAGCGTCTGCTGCGAAGGCGGTAAAACCGATTGAGCAACTGGTGATTACCATTACTAAGCTGAGAAACAGACTTAGCAACTTCTTGGTCGTTCTCATAAATCATCTCTCCTTTTCTTTATAATGATTTCGACAAAAGTATCAAGTCTTAAAATAATAATAAAAGCGATATTTTTGCCGATACAGCATAAAAAAGTAGCCGCAAATACGTATTTTTGGGCGCAATACCCCTTATGCTGTGCGAACGATATCAATATATTTATAACAGATAAATAAAACAATGTCAATAGAAATAATAAATATTAATAATAAAGATTTTTCATTAATAACCTTATTTTTCCGTTTTTCGACACCGCATTTACCTGAAATCGGTAAAAAAGGTGCCGCAGCGGAGCGAGAAAATGGAGTAATTCGTTTGGTGAAAGGGGTACAATCAAACAATTAAGGAGATAACTCCGCTGCGGCGAGTGAACGGGCAATAAATAGAGGGAGAATGAATATTAATCGCCTCGATTACTCTATATGTAGTTGTTGTAAAGAAGAACTGCTTTACGAGCATATGCGTTATGTAAAGGTACTCAACTTAACATTACAAATAGGTATAAATGTAATAAGTTTTTTACCTATTTAATTAACAAGTCGTAAAAAGTTTTTGAACAAATTGTTAACATTTCAACTAAATCATACATCAATTGTTTCAATTTGTCAATACCTAATTCACAATTTGTTAATATTTTTGGACGAATTTCCATTATCGTCACAATTTTATGTTTTTAATATTGACAAACATAAATTTTTATGTTTTAATAATGTTGCGTAATATGCGTTTAATATAATTAATTTTATAATTTGCTGTTAACATCATTGTTATTCAGTCTGTTGCGGATTTTCTGCAACTGGTCAGAGACTGTGACAGCGGCAAAGTACGCATTAATCGTAAATTCTTTAATGGAGGAAAACAGAAAAGTGGAAACAAAAAAATCTAAAGTCTTTTCTCGAAAGCTGATTTCATTGGTTCTCGCTGCGGTTATGGCTGTTTCCGGATTCTTCGGCGTTGCATTTGCTGCACAGGCGTATCAGAAGAACGGTTATAACGACACCAACGTAAAGAGCAACCTTATGGCTTGGGTTGACGCAACCGATGACCAGACTTTTGAGGCTCTTCTTGACTACGTAGATGATTTGCTTGCAAATGTTGACTGGGAAGGCGTAAGCGAAACGGTTACTGCTATGGATATCCCGGGCAAGATTCCGAGCCAGCTTAATTCTTTCTTACAGTTAGATTTGTATCTTGACAATTTCCCGAATGTTAAGGTTGTCGCTAAGACCAAGGGTATTGCTTCGATTGTTAACCTCAGCTTTACTATTGACGGTTCGGTTAACAGCATCGACAACATCATCGACCTCATGTTCAGCGTTAAGTCTGCGCTTGAAAAAGTCGTTGATAAGGCAAGTACTATCGCGGGCATAGCAGGTTACGACCTTTCCGTAATCGGTAGCCTTAACATGAGCGTTTTCGGCGGTTATTTCTACAATACTGTAAAGCAGGGCACAGCCGGTTATAAGGCATCGTCCGGTTCTTACAGAGATAATAACTCAGCCAAGTATATCATTAAGGGTCTCCTTAAGTGGCTCCTTAACGATAACTCAATCTTCTCATGGGTACATTCGAGCTTATTCCCGACAAGAGAGATACCATTGATATTTACGGTATGCTTGAGGGATTACTCGGCCTTGATGACTGGATTAAGGATAGTGACGACCTTGCTTCATGGCAGGTTGATAACAAGAGCATTAAGTATTCAGGTGAAAGCTCTGCTTCCACCAAATACGGCGGAATTGTATATAACCTTCTTAAATCCTTAATTGTTAAAAACGTTCCGATTTATGATAATCCGAGCAGCAAGCTTAAATATGAATCAAGCTGGGTATTCGATACCGAAGCTTATAATATTGCTAACTACTATTTAGGCAAGCTCAGCTTTGAGATTACATATCCCGAAAGAGTTGACTTTACGGGTTCGGGCATGAAAGACGGCGAAGGTAACGATATTGAAGGTTACCGCAACGATTCTTCAAAACTCCGTTACATCAAAGCTAAGGCAGCCGGCAAGTTCAATGCCTCAACAGGTAAGATTGACGCTACTTATGCAAATGCTAACGGTTGGGATCCGAACCTTATTTACAGCACTGAGGAAGGTTACGAAGGTAACGTACTCGTTGCTAAGTACGGTTCAACAACGTTCTCAATTACTGCAAACGATACTCTTCATGCAGCATTCATGAGAGCAGTTCCGATTGTTTGGAAGACAGCTCTTAAGGATACAGTTCAGCTTGTTCACGTAAATTACAACGGACATGATGAACACGGCACAAACTTCGATAACGCTTTCTATTATTGGGTAAGCGATAATATCGGCTGGAACAGAACTGACTGGACGCAGAACTATACTGCAGCTAACATGAGCGCATTCACGGCGGCTAAGTATCAGGACTACGGTTTCGATTCTGCAGCTGAATTCGAAGAGTATATTGCTTATACCTTAACTTACAATAAAGACAGAATTGCTAAGAATAAGGCATACAACTGGAGAGATATTGACGCAAGCATCCTCTTTAACGAGATTCGTTACAGCCCGCTTGCTGACCAGTATTTCCACATCCAGACCGGTCCGCTTAACCTCTACTTCGAGGAAATCGGATGCCCGAGCGTAATCAATTACTTTGATAATACGTTCAATTCATCGGGAACACTCATCGGCCAGATTGACGAATGCCTTGTTGCAGCTATGGCTGACCTCTTCCCGGCAAGCCAGAACAATACTGTAGGTAAGACAGTTGAAAACGACGGTGTTTACAGCGTTACTCCGATGACGCTCACAGGTCTTACGACCGATTCAACCGGCACCGTAGCAGGAACTGTTTCAACTCTTATCAGCGACGCTGCTAAGGTATTACAGTATTCAGCTGACGCTACCGACGCAAACATTCTCAGCAGCTTCTATGCATTCAACGGTGCAAACACTGTTATTACAGAGGCAAACCTTGAAGAAGCTATTATCCCGTTTGCTATTTCGGCTCTTAAGCATTGGAACATAACTGCTCCGATTCATAACAGCGACTGGGATAAAGTAAGCGATATTGAGTCTGCAGCAGTTGTAGCACTCAGCGAATATCTCGGCTATATCTATCCCGACAGAGACTATTCTCAGTATTATGACCTTGAAGAAAGAGATGCTGTTGTTGACGGAGTAACGGTTGCTTCTTATAAGTATATTATTCCGAAGTCAAACGAAACGCTCCTTAACGACGTTATCGTTCCCATGGCGGGCGACGCACTTCTCTTCGTAGTTGACGCAGCAGGAGTTCCTGTATATCAGCAGACTCCCGGCTCAACAACAGTTAATACAGAGGGCTACAGCAACAACAGCGGTGGCGCAACTCGTCTTGATCCTTACACTTACACATTCTTCGGTAAGGGCTCAGGCATCAACAACGTTCTTTGGCAGACAATCAACGGTGTTGTATGCTACTTCGCAGTAGATAAGGGTATTGCAGGTCTTGCAAACCTTGAAGGCCAGATTACAAAGAGTAAGACTGTATGGGCTAACCTTGATGTTATTCTTAACAGATTCCTTCCCGCACTTTCACCGCTCTTCAAGCAGGCTACTACAAACGGCGACGGAGCTGTATCCAACAGTGTAGGAACAATCAGCACCAAGAAGCTCATCTGGGACCAGCTCGTATGCGGTTTCGCAGACCTTATCTCGTCTACTCCTCTTACTTCAACAAAGATGCTCAACTTCGTTATCTTTGACGTTGTTAAGCCTCTTGTTAACAGATTACTCGGCTCAAGAGCCGGCGATGAGAATATCATTACTCAGACCACGTCAACAACCAACCCGGTTGATAACTTCCTTCGTACAAGTTATCTTGTTGACACGGCTATTGATAATCTTATCAGTAACCTTTATAACCTTCTTTACGGTACTTCGTCAGTATCGGCTGCTTCTACAAGCACGTACAGAGCTATCGGCTTTGCTCTCTGTGCACTCAATTTAATTCCGAAGATTAGCGATAACAGAATCGGCGGCGTTTCGGCTACTCTTACAGAGCATGCTGTTGCTTCCGGTAGCGTTTCGGTTAAACTCGGTGTAAGAAATGAGTCCTGGGGCTTCGCAAGCTTCTACAGAAAAGCTGACGGTACTATCGCACAGCGCGGTAGATACGACGCTAACATTACCGGTTATGAAATCCTTAACCCGAACGGTTCCGTAAACACCACTCTTACAGTAGCAGCAGATACAGGTTATACCGCTACAGGTACTCTTGCAGCTGAGGGCTATAAGAGAGTTAAGATTACAGGTACCGCGAATACTCAGGGACTTTATACCGTTAAGGTTAACTACACTATGGCTGCTAAGGACGTTCTCGGCGGCAGCACGAGCGCAAGCTATCCTTCAGGCGTTGCTGTTGACTTCCTTTACATCGGCAGCACGATTAACGAAAAGTGGAGCGATGCATTCAGCGGAAACAACGTTTCTTCGAGTGCTCCCGAAACTCTCGTTACTGAGACGACGAGCAGTAACCGTACTTATAGAGCAGCTAACTACATCGGTCTCGGCTCAAATGCCGGCGGTGCTGGTTACACTTACTATATTAAGAATACGAACACTTCTTCGTCGAATATAGTTCAGACGTATGCAACAGTAGCGGCTAATACTCCGAACTATTATGCATACAACGACTCAACCGGCGATTATGACGCTTCAAGCACAGCACATACAGGCTCCGCTTACGTTGCTGTTAATAAGGCTGGTGAGGTTATCTTCTCCGATAACACCACAATGCCCGCAGTTGACTACATCTATGATGACGAAACTGTTGCTGACGGTTATATCGGTAAAGAGGTTGACGGTGACCTTGTAATTACGGCTGTATCCGTACCGACTTCAGAAATCTCAGGATTCAAGAAGGGTACTGCTCTTGCAGGCGTATATCTTAACACCGCAAGCACAACTATTCCCGCTCAGACATCATATACTGAGAACAACGAAACAATCACCGTTCCCGGTGAAGTTAACGTAAGAATCGTATCTGAAGACAGCGAAAGCGGACTCCAGAACGCTTACGCTCCGATGAGAATAGTTGCTACAAACTTCAACTACAATGTAATTATGTCTACCGGCGATATCGACGGCGCGTACAGCTCATACAAAGAGCATGCTAAGGGTCTTGCTACTCACTACATCACTGCAGATGAGTATGACGGCGTATCCGCATCTCTTGTTCCTGCACTTGCTGCAACTATCGCTGACGGTATCAACGCTTCTAACATTGCTGCAAACGCTGACGTTAAGGACGCAGACGACGCTCTTATCGACCTTGCGCTTGCTAATACAACAGAAGCTGTTGAAGGCGTTGTTACTGACGTAATTGAACATCGTAGAAACTGCGTAAACATCAACTATAACTCACCTTCACTTTATGAGAAGGGTGTTGACCTTGCTAAGGAAGCCGAAGAGCTTCTTATCGGTAAGGCTCAGCAGGAAGAGAAGATAGGCGATGACGGACAGCCTTACATGGCTGACAAGAAGGATGCAGACGGAAACGTAATCTATGATTACTATTCATATGCACCTGCTATTAAGCTTCAGGAAGCTGCCCGTGCTTACAGAGAGATTTATGAGCCTCAGGCTGTTCTCACTGCATTCAACGCATCTACATCAGGTAAGCTCGTAGTAGGCGAGGTTGCTCACGCAACATCAATCTGCGACGACTTTGACGAAATCGTTTCTGCTACGGCTAACTCATACCAGAGCTTCAACGCTGCTGCACGCGCTAATTCAGCGCATCAGTTCGCTTACTCAACCAAGGACGACGAAGAGAAGCAGTACGACTTAGTTGATTCTTATGACGTATATGCAACATCTTCAAGCACTCAGGTTAAGTTCGGCGCACTTGAAGCGACTGCAACTGCAGGCAAGGGCTACAAGCTCGTTAATGAAGGCGCTGTAGTTTACACAGCTGATTCGTGGGCTGCTTACGTAGACGCTCTCGGTGAATCAATCGACGCTATCAACAACGGCGAAGTTATTTCCGAGACTTATGAAGCAAGAAGCCACCTTGTAATGGCTGAAAACAACCTCGAGGAAGAAGAGGCTGAAGGCATTACAATCAGCGGTACAGTTTACATGGCTCAGGATGCTAACGGCACAACCGGTACGTTCGGTGCAAGAGGCGTTAACTTCAAGGTTGACGGCGACTATGTACTTGATGACCAGGGTCAGCCCGCTGCTACCTCAGCTACTGCCGGACATCTCGGTGAATTCGAGATTACTGTTCCTTCAGGCACAACCGAAATCGTTGTAACAAGCGATTCAACTGTTGACAGAACCGTAACTCTCACCGGTACTAAGGATGTTCCTAATGCGAATATCAAGGTCGTAACTGTTGACTTCAACAAGGACGGCAAGGTTAACTCGCTTGACAAGGGTACTATGTCCAGAGGCATGGGTAAGACTGATTATCAGCACTTCGACCTTAATAACGATGATAAGATTAACTCGCTCGATAACGGTACGTTAATGAGACTTGTTAATAAGACCATCTCTTATTCGGCTCAGTCGCTTGACTAACAGTCAGACCACAATATAAATAATGTTTAATAAATAATTTATTAATCGTTAAACTCCGTAAGTCCCCCCTCTTCGGAGGGGGGCAGGGAAGAATTTAATGCTTGTTCCTGATACGAAGGTTCTTTCACCATGGTGGTATGAGGAACGTGCATTGAAGAGCTATCACGTATTGCTACTATTAGCAAAAACAGAGAGCAAGAATTTTTGGAGGTGAGAAAATTGAATACCTTAAGAAAATTCTTTGCCGCCCTGATGCTTCTTAGTTTTGCAATTTTCTGCGCTCCTATGTGCGCAGCTGCACAAACGGGAACGCTCGGTGAGGAATCACCGTATCTTTACTGTTCGTACTATAATCAAAATGGCGATGCAGTCGACGGCAACGCCCTGACCTCGGGAGAATATAGAGTCGACGTAGTTCTCTCAGGTATGGAAAATGCGGCAATTATGCAGTTTGAGGCAACAGCCAACTTGAGTTCGGGCGTCTTAACTGACCTGAGCGTCCTCTCAACATATGCCGATACTGACAACAGCTTTGAAGAAGCTGCCGCAGAGTTTATAGACGACGGACAGTTGGCCGTAATTTTAGTATCCAATAATCAGGATACTTCTCCGATTGATTCAAACGGTACGGTTTTAGCTTCCCTGAGCGCAACGATAAATTGTAACGGAACAATCGACTTTAACGATTATTTCAACTTTGTAACCGACTCCGACCTTACCTTCTTTGAGGCGGATTTCGGAGACGGCGATGATTGTTACGCCCTTTCAGAGGGTGTGGGAATAGCGTACACCGTTTATCCAATGACGGCGGACGTGACACCCGATTTTAACAATGAAATAACTGTCAGCGGTACAGTTCTTATTTCAACAAACCAGTACGGAAGCGCAGGAGCTTTTGGTGCCCGCGGTATCAACTTCAAGGTTGACGGCGAGTACGTAAAGGATTCCGGCGGAAACAACGCGGTGACCTCGTCTGTTGACGGCCACTACGGCGAGTTTGAAATCACGGTTCCTGCGGGAACTACCGAAATCACTCTCACGGGTGACTCGACGATAGACAGAACGGTTACGCTCAGCGGTAACGCTGATATAAGCGGAGTTTCAATCCCCATAGTTTACTGCGACTATAATAAGGATGAAAAGGTTAACAGTCTTGACGACGGTACCCTCAAGAGGAATATCGGCTTACTTGACTCACGCTTTGACCTTAATATAGACGGAAAAGTAAACGCGCTTGATTCAGGTACAATGGGACGTATTGTTAACAAAACGGTTGATTATGAACCGCTATCGCTCGATTAGTTAAATATTGATTTTTTATCAATACAAATTGGAGGAAAAAATTAATGAAAAAATCTATTAAAAAATTTGTTGCTTCCTTCCTTGCTGTATTAATGATTGTGTTTGCTATGCCTTTTACGGCACTTGCTGACCACACAACCGGTCCGGATAAGTATCCTAACTGGGACCTTATCTTCAACGCATTCACGTTCAAGAATACGTATTTCAACTATACGGAAACAGCAGCTAACCTCAACAACAGAGGTATCAAGGAAGCTCCGTTGCTTTATGATGCTACTGCAAAGACTCTTACCGGTAAGAAAACATTTGCAGACAACGCAGGCCTTTCTTCCACAACCGGTACCTCAGCGTCTACCAAGAGATATAAGAAGACCGGCGACTATCAGCTTCAGGAAGGCGACTACTTCTATCTTACCATCGCTCTTGAGAACGTTGCTTCTCTTTGGGGCGCAGGTTTAGAGCTTCAGTTCACAGGATGTGAGCCGCAGGGTCTTTACACTGCAAGTTACTATGATGAAGATGAAGAAGACGATGTTGCATTCCTTAGCTTCGGCGAGGATGACCCGAGAGTACAAGCCGCTATTGACAACGGCGCTGACGTTTCTCTTGAGGAATGGGCAGCAGCAGGTACACCTATTGCTTCTCTTTCAGCAGGGTCAACCTTCTACGGAAGCAGCTCCGTTATGAAGAACTTCGACGTTACAGCTTCTACAAATGAGAGCTGGGGTATTGCTTTCGGTTTCACAACCAGCAATGATAACGACAACATTTCTTCATTACCTTCACCCGCACAGGGTACTAACAGCTTTAAGTGCCCCGAGGACGGTACTGCAAACTATGATTACAGCTACAGAGCTCCTATGGGAACTTACCTCTTCAAGGTAACAGATGCAGACGATATCGCATTTGACCTTCATAACGAAGAATCTTACCTTGCTTATGACTTCAATGCACAGGGTAAAGCTGACCAGGTTACTTATTATGAAACTGAATATCCCGGTTCAGCAGGTATGGACTTCATGGGCTCAAACGTTCACAGAGGTGCTCCTCCGGTTGTTACTTATCCGACAGTAACTATCACTACTCCGGCAGGATATCAGGACCTCAGCTACACAGCTGACGCTTCTACAACTACTTATCCGGTACCGAATCTCGCTGATTACACCAAGGCTTCTGATTCAGATTATCACTACACTGCACAGTGGAAAGATAATTCTGTTCCGACAGGTACCTTCGGCGCAGCTGACGAGTCCTTCGAGATTGAGTTCGCTTCCGCGGCTCATACTTACGGCGAGCCGGTTATCGACCCCGCTCCGACATGTACAACAGCAGGTACTGCTACTTATACATGTTCTGTCTGCGGACATAGCTACACCGAGTCTGTAACAGATACAAACGCTCATAACTGGGGCGCTTGGGCTGCTGATGATGCTACATGGGCTGCTACAACTGACCAGACCGTAGAGGCAAACAACAGCGCTACCGTTACATTCAAGAGAACTTGCGCTAACGACGCTTCTCACGTTCAGACTCAGAATGTAAACGCTACTGTATCTTCCTTCACAGCTGCTCAGGAAGGCGTTGCAGGTTCTGTAACCTTCTCAGCAACTTACGAAGGCGTAACAGCTACCAAGACTTATGAGCTTGAAGCTCTTGCTCATACTCATAACTACAATACGCTTCAGGAAATCCCGAATACACGTGTTGCTGCTACATGCTCTTCTTATGCAACATATCAGACAGCTATGTACTGCTCATGCGGCGAATATGACCAGTCAACAGTTGATACTGTAACTGATACTGCAGCAGGTTACGATTATGCTAACCATGTAAATCTTGTTAATGTAGCTGCTCAGGCCGCTACCTGTACTGCTGACGGCGTTAAGGCGCATCAGTACTGCGACGCTTGCGGTAAGTACTACATCAACAACGCTGAAGTACAGGCTGCTGATACAGTTGACCCGCAGACAGGCCATGACTTCACAGGTGCTATCGACGTATCATGGGCTGAGACAAATCAGACAGGCGCTGGCAAGTGGGTTGCTTCAGCTGTTCAGCATTGTAAGAACGACGCTTCTCATACCACTGACGTTGCTGTAACAACAGCATACTCTCATAAGGACGCTACCAATAAGGAAGCCGGTTATGACAAGTGGGAAGCTAAGCTCGGCGACGAAGTTCTTGACGCTAAGACCGAAGTTATCGCAGCTGCAGGCGTTAATATTACAATCGCAGCTACTGACCTTGGTACAGTAGAGGGAACTATCCCGACAAACGGCTCTGAAGTAACTCAGACATTACCTTTCGGCACTAAGTACACAGTTACTGCTGTACGTCCGGCAGGTACAACATTCCTCGGCTGGCAGTTAAACGGCAAGCTCGTTTCTACAACCGATACTTACTCAAGTGTAGCTTACACTGACATTACTCTTGTTCCTGTATTCCAGGAGACTGCAGACGATAACATCAACGTATTCTTCTATGATAAGTATGGTAACACCATCAAGGCATTCAAGGATGTAACCGTTGCTGCATATCAGGCTGCTGTAGCTGAGGGCGTTCCCGCAGCTCCGACATATCCCGGATACACCTTCACAGGTTATGACAAGAGCGATGACGATATCAAGGCTACTTCTACATCTGCAACATTCACAGCTCAGTACGAAAAGGCTGACACAACCTTCACTGTAAACGCTCCCGGCGCTACCATCCAGGTATCTGAGGGTACAGTTGACGGCGAGACCGCAACAGTTCCTTACGATGCTCAGGTAACCGTTAAGGCAGCAGGCGCAGCTGGTTGGGCTATCGACGGCGTAACAGTTGCTTACGGCGATGAATACACCTTCTATGTAGGTGCTGACGTAACCGTAACTCCTGTAGCTGATGCTGAAGTTGCTCCTATCGTTAACATTATCAACGTAACTAACAATGCTCCTAACTACACAGTACTCGCTACCCGTGCAGCCGGCAACGCTACAATTACTCAGCGTGGTTGGATGTATGGCAGAAGCGCTTCTAACGAAGCACTTGCTGACCTTGAGGCAGCTCAGGCTGACGCAGGCGTAAGAGTTAAGATTGCTGCTGCAAACGACGGCGCAAACGAATTTGCTCTTACCTTCAAGGCTTCTAATGCAGGTACAATCAGAGTTCGTGCATTCATCGTTGACTCAAGAGGTAACATTTACTACTCAGCTATTGAGGACGTTAACGTTTAATCAAATTTAATTTAATATTTAACCTTCCTCTCCCTTCGGGGAGAGAGGGTTAAGCATAGGAGGTACAATTATGAAGGAGCTTTATAAAAAGCCTGAGGTTGACCTTGAAGAATTTGAAACCGTTGATGTATTAACAGCATCATCAGGCGGAATCGATCAGGACTTCGATCCGGACGATATTTAATAGGTCATAACTTCATAAAAACTCAAGGGGGGCACGGAGCAATCCGTGCCCTTTTTGTTTTCCCGATAAAAAAACCGTGTGGTTTCCCACACGGTCTTTTTGTTTCTTTTTACTTTTTATTTTCCTCTTCCTGCTCGGCTTTTAACTGCCTTGCGGTTTTATTGTAAATATAATCGATTAATAATTCTTTGTTCTTTTCTTTGTTTATTGCAATTACGCTTGCGCCGCCCTTGTTGGCGTATTCCCATGTTCCTTCAAACGGAACCTTTTCCTGGAACATATCGCCGCTTACGCATATTCCCGCCATCGCGGCAACGCCTTTGAGCTGGGATTTTGTTAAATCCGTTTCAATATATTCGGCGCTTGCATTTGCCATTTTATAAAGTCTGAACGGGTTTTTCTTTGCTTTGTTGAGAATTGCGGTCATAACGGTACGCTGTCTCATTGTACGGTTAAAGTCGGTATCAATTTTTCTTATTCTGCAATAGGCGAGCGCCTGTTTTCCGTTAAGAGTATGAGTTCCGGCTTTAAGCTTAACGTTGCCGTATCTGCCCTTGTGGTTGGTTACCTCGGCGGCCTCTTTTTTAGTAACGTTTATTTCAACGCCTCCGACCGAATCAACAAGCGACTGGAACATTTCAAAGTTCGTAACTATATACCCGTCAATATCAACGCCGAAGTTGTATTCAATTGCGTCAACGACGCCGCTGTAACCGTCTTTACCCGTTGAGGCGTTAAGCCGCTGCTCGTGTTCAAGCGACGGAACGTAAACCCAGGTGTCCCTTAAAAATGAAGTCATTTTTATGCAGTGATGCTTCATATCAAGCGATATAAGCATCATTGTGTCGGGACGGCTTGTTTCCTTTTTCTGATTCTTTCTTGCGTCAACGCCGAGAAGAAGAATATTCTTAACCATGGCGCTGTCCTGTAAATCAGCCGCGGCGACGTATTTGTTGTCGGTGTGTTCATCGTAGTTCATTTTTGCGAGCACGCCTTCAACCATTCCTATCAGAAGAAGCAGTATCGCAAGGATGACTGCGATTATAATTGTTTTTTTCTTTTTCTTATTATTAACTTTTTTCTTCGCCTGTGAGAGCTGCTTCTTTTCGTTTCGCTGGTTTGCTCTCATTTTGAAGTATTCCTCGCGCTCTCTTTGTTCGCGGAGTTCCTCCTGACTCGGATACGGATTATTGTATGCGCCGTATTTCGGCTGATTGTCAATTATCTCCGCTGAGGAGGAGTGAATGGGAATATATTCGTCAGGCGTAATATCTTTATAATAGTTTTCGTTTTCCGGAACGCTTCTGTCCCTGTTGTCGTTATTAATTCGCTGCTGGGGATTGAAGCCTTCGTTATCAAATCTCGGCATAATTACCACCTTTTACTTTTATAATTTACACAATTTTACTACATTGCAGACATTATTTCAACTTTTATTTTATTAATTATTGATTTTGTAATAATTTTCGTTTATTATATTATTGCAACTTATCCAGACGGTTGCGCACGAAAGTGTGAGGAAAGTCCGAGCAGCACAGAGCAGGATGACGGCTAACGGCCGCCGAGGGTGACCTTAGGGAAAGTGCAACAGAAATATACCGCCGAAAGCAATTTCGGTAAGGGTGGAAAGGCGGGGTAAGAGCCCACCGAGCGAGTGGAGACACGCGCTGCCATGTAAACCCCATCCGCTGCAACGCCGACTGAGGGGCTGTTTGCTCGACACATAACCTCGAAGGGCGGCTTGAGCGTATTGGCAACAATGCGTCGAGATAGATAACCGTCCACGACAGAACTCGGCTTACGGATAAGTTGCATTTATTTTTTTATACAAGGGTGATACTATGCTTGTAAATATGAAGGAGCTTTTAGCCGACGCCGAAAACGGCAACTACGCGGTAGGCTCGTTTTCGGTAGCTAATATGGAGATGGTTCTCGGCGTTATTCAGGCAGCCGAGGAGCTTAACGCGCCGATTATTTTGCAGATTGCGGAGGTGCGCTTAAAGCAGTCTCCGCTTGAAATTATAGGTCCGTTAATGGTTGCCGCCGCAAAGAGCGCTAAGGTTCCCGTTGCGGTTCATTTTGACCACGGCAAGACTGAAGAAAAAATATCTCAGGCGCTTGAAATCGGCTTTACTTCCGTAATGTTTGACGGCTCTCATCTTCCGCTTGATGAAAACATTGAAATGACGAAGAAGATAATAGAAAAGGCGAAGGCTTACGGCGCCGCGGTTGAGGCGGAAATCGGCTGCGTCGGCGGAAGCGAGGACGGAAGCGAGGATATCGCAATTAACTGTACGAAGCCCGAGGACGCCGTCCGCTTTGAAAAAGAGACGGGAGTCGACGCGCTTGCAATCGCTATCGGCAACGCCCACGGAAATTACAAAAGCACGCCGAAGCTCCGTTTTGACATACTTTCCGAGGTTGACCGTCTTACGAAAACGCCCCTCGTTCTCCACGGCGGAACGGGAATAACTCCCGAGGATTTTGTCCGCTGCTCGAAAACGGGAATTAAAAAGATAAATATTGCAACCGCAACCTTTGACAAGGTTGAAAACAACGTCAGAAAATGCTATAATGAAAATAGGATAAACGGCTACTATGACCTTCAGGGGGCTGAAGTTGAGGGCGCTTATCTTAACGCAAAAACACATATATTGATTTTCGGTACAGACAATAAAGCGTAAGGAGTAAACTATGCAGAATTATGTAACATTTGATATGAGCAAGCCGATAGATTTTATCCCTATCGGAAGAATTGCTATCGACTTTAACCCGACTGATATGTATATGCCGCTTTCAAAGTCGTCTAACTTTAACAAGTACGTCGGCGGCTCGCCTGCGAATATCGCCGTAGGTCTTGCAAGACTCGGCTGCAAGGTGGGCTTTCAGGGCTGCGTAAGTAACGACCAGTTCGGCGACTACGTCCTTGATTATTTCAATAACGAAGGCATTGACACGTCGCACATTACAAGAGCGAAAAACGGCGAGAATATCGGCCTTACCTTTACCGAAATTCTTTCAAAGACGGAGTCCTCAATTCTTATGTACCGCGAAAGTGTTGCGGATTTCTGTATGGCTCCCGAGGATATTGACGAGGATTATATCGCCTCCGCAAAGGCTATCGTAATAAGCGGAACCGCGCTTGCAAAAAGCCCGTCAAGAGAGGCGTGCCTTAAAGCGATGATGCTTGCAAAGAAGAATAACACAAGAATAATCTTTGATATAGACTACCGCGCATACACCTGGAAGAGCAAGGACGAAATCGCAGTTTATTACAGCCTTGTAGCTCAGAATGCGGACGTTATTATGGGTTCGCGCGAGGAATTTGACCTTACCGAAGGCATAATCGGAATTAAAGAAAGCGACCCCGAATCCGCCAAATACTGGCAGTCTTTCGGCGCTTCAATATGCGTAATCAAGCACGGCAAGAAGGGTTCAACCGCCTATACCAACGACGGCAATTTCTACGATATCAAACCCTTCCCGGCGGTTCTTCTCAAAGGTTTCGGCGGCGGCGACGGTTACGGCTCGGCCTTTCGGCTCGGCTTCGGCTTCAATTCTTATCGCTGCGCACTCCTGCTCGGACGCTATGCCGACCGAAAAGCAGGTTGAAGAGTACATTAAAAAGTGTAAAGACGAATACGGAGAAATGGTAGCCCGCGCTTAAATACGGGATTTAGTTTATAATTTGTTTATTGATTTTACTGTTATTATATGGTAAAATACTAAACTGTATAAGGGAGTAGTTCCGTGCAATCCTTACATAGCACGAGCTAAATCAACAACTTGTCTTTATGACTGGTTTAGCCTTAAAGAATGAGACTTATACATAGCGTTTTTGCTATGTATAAGTTTTTTTATAAGGAGATTTCTATGAAAGAATATTTAAGAAGTTATTCCGAAGTCCTTGAAGAAAACAAAACCTCAACCGACAGCTTGCGGAGGGTAAAAAGGATTCGCTTATCAAGCGCTTTTTATCCCAGCTTGCCGACCCGATGATTATTATTCTTATAGTCGCGGCTGTTATCAGCGCAGTTACCGCCGTATTAAACGGTGAAAAAGAGGGCTGGGCAGACGTAATTATAATTATGGTAGTTGTAATTATTAACGCTGTTCTCGGCGTTTATCAGGAATCCAAGGCGGAAAAGGCTATCGAAGCGCTTCAGGAGATTGCCGCCGCCACGTCGAAGGTTATCCGTGACGGTAAGCTTATCGACGTTAAGAGCGAGGACATAGTTGTCGGCGATATAGTTGTAATCGAAGCGGGCGACAGTATCCCCGCCGACTGCCGTATTATAGAAAACGCTTCCCTTAAAATTGAGGAGGCGGCGCTTACGGGCGAGTCGGTTCCCGTTTCAAAGACTGAAGAGATTATCAGTTCCGAAGGCTCTGACGACGTCCCCCTCGGCGACAGAAAGAATATGTGCTATATGGGCTCCAACGTTGTTTACGGACGTGGCAAGGCGGTTGTTGTTGCAACGGGCATGGATACCGAAATGGGTAAAATTGCCGACGCGCTCACTATGGCAGAGGACGACGAAACTCCGCTTCAGATTAAGCTTAACCAGCTTTCAAAAGTGCTTTCTTTCCTCGTTTTGGGAATATGCATATTTATATTTGCTTTTGATATAGTCCGTACAATTATGACGGGCGAAAAGGTAACGTTTGAAAATACGCTCGGCTTCTTTATGGTAGCCGTATCGCTTGCGGTTGCGGCAATTCCCGAAGGCCTTGCGGCGGTTGTTACGATAGTTCTTTCTATCGGCGTTACCAAGATGAGCAAGCGCAACGCGGTTATACGCAGGCTGACTGCGGTTGAAACCCTCGGCTGTACTCAGATTATCTGCTCGGATAAAACGGGTACTCTGACTCAGAACAAGATGACCGTCGTTGAATATAAAGGCAGCGACGAAAAACTGCTTGCAACGGCTATGGCGCTTTGCTGCGACGCCGAGCTCCAGGCGGACGGCACCGTCAAGGGCGAGCCAACCGAGGCGGCGCTCGTTGCGTATGCGGATAAACTCGAACTCAAAAAGTACGAACTTGAAGAGAAGTTCCCGAGAGTCGGCGAGGCTCCGTTTGATTCTGGACGTAAGATGATGTCCACGATTCACGAAACCGAAAACGGCTTCGTTCAGTACACAAAAGGCGCGCCCGACGTTGTTCTTTCGCTTTGCACTACCGCCCTTATCGACGGCAAAAAAGTGCCTATGACGGACGAACTTAAGAACATAATCGCCACGCAGAATAAGGAAATGGCGGACAGGGCGCTTCGCGTTCTCTGCGCCGCTATGAGGACTTACAGCGTTCAGCCCTCAAACGACCCCGAGGAGCTTGAAAGAGAGCTTTGCTATATCGGCCTTACGGGTATGATTGACCCCGTGCGCCCCGAGGTTGTCGACGCAATTAAGGAGTGCGCTACGGCGGGTATCAGACCTATTATGATTACGGGCGACCATAAGGACACGGCGGTTGCTATCGCCAAGTCGCTCGGCATAATTGAAAACGATTCCCAGGCTATTACGGGCGCCGACCTTAACAATATAAGCGACGAAGAATTTGACAAAAGGATTGAAGAATTCTCCGTTTACGCCCGCGTTCAGCCCGAACATAAGGTAAGAATAGTCAAGGCGTGGAAGAAGAAAGGCAAGATTACCGCCATGACGGGCGACGGCGTTAACGACGCGCCCTCGATTAAAAATGCCGATATCGGCGTAGGTATGGGCATTACGGGTACCGATGTTACGAAGAACGTTGCAGATATGGTACTCGCTGACGATAACTTTGCAACGATTGTTTCGGCGGTTGAAGAGGGAAGAAAGATTTACGATAATATCCGCGCTTCAATTCAGTTCCTTCTCTCCTCAAATCTCTCAGAGGTACTGACTATCTTTATTGCAACGCTCTTAGGCTTTACTCTCTTTGAGCCCGTTCATCTTCTCTGGATAAATCTTATTACCGACTGTTTCCCCGCGCTTGCGCTCGGTATGGAAAAGGGCGAGCCTGATATTATGCAGCGCGCCCCGCGTGACAGCCGCGACGGTATATTCGCTGGAGGCATGGGCTTTGACTGCGCATGGCAGGGAATTATGGTAACCGTTCTTACTCTTGCCGCATATTTCTTAGGCGAGAGGTTCGGCGGCGGTTCGCCCGAATTTGTTCATCAAAGGGCTATGACTATGGCGTTCTTAACGCTTTCAATGTCTGAGATTTTCCATTCGTTCAATATGCGCTCGCGCCGTAAATCAATCGTACAGATGGGCAGCCTTAACTGGTATCTTATCGGCGCAATGCTTGCGTCAATCGTGCTTTCAACGATCGTAATTTACGTTCCGTTCTTAACTAAAGCCTTTGATTTCGTACCGCTTACTATTATTCAGTACGCGGCTTCAATCGGTATCGCTTTCCTCGTAATTCCGATAGTGGAAATCGTAAAGGCAATCCAGCGAGCGCTGAAAAAATAAACATCAAAGGACAAGTGGAAACACTTGTCCTTTTTTATTATTTATGATATTATCTTACTTATGGATATTAAGAAAAACGATGAGATTAAACTGAATATAGAGGCTGTGACGAGCGAGGGCAGTGCGGTAGGGCATTATGACGGGATTGCGGTGTTTGTAAGAGGCGCCGTACCGGGCGATATAATTATCGCGCATATTATCAAGACCTCAAAGCGCTACTGTATAGGTATTATCAAAGAGATTATTACCCGTTCTCCCTCGAGGATTGAAAGCGACTGCCCCGTATCGGATAAATGCGGCGGCTGCTCGTTCAGGAATATGACCTATGAGGAAGAACTGAAATACAAGTCCGGGCGCGTTAAGGACGCTGTTGAGAGGATAGGGCACCTCAGCGTGCCGATAAAAGACGTTGTCGGCGCAGACAGCGTTGACGGCTACCGTAATAAGTGCCAGTATCCCGTTTCAATCTGCGACGGGGAGCTTTTTGCGGGGTTTTATGCCTATAAGAGCCACAGGATTATCCCCAGTACGGGCTGTAAGCTCCAGAACGCGGCTTTTGACGGCTGTATCGAGCGTTTTGCCGACTGGGCTGAAAAGGCGGATATAAGCTCATATGACGAAAATACAGGCAGGGGACTGCTCCGCCATATTTACCTGAGAAGAACCTCGCTCGGCGAGATTATGGCGTGCGCCGTAATTAATTCGGATACCCTGCCCGAAAGAGAACTGCTGATAAGCGAACTTACGAAGATTGACGGAATGAGGAGCGTCTGCTATAACGTCAACAAAGAAAACAGCAACGTAATCCTCGGCGATAAAACCGAGGTTATCTGGGGGAGCGAAACGGTAACGGCCAGTGCGAAAAACTCTATATAATCGCAGGGGAATACGCGGGGCTTACGGGAAATGAAACGGTGATAGACCTCTACTGCGGAGCGGGCACGATTGGGCTGACTATGGCTGAAAACGCAAAGCGCGTTTTCGGAATTGAGATAGTCCCGCAGGCGGTTGAAAACGCGAAAAGGAACGCCGAAATTAACGGAATTAAAAATGCGGAATACTTCTGCGGCGACGCCTTCGAGGGCGCAAATGAACTTGAAAAGAGGGGGATTTCCACTGACGTAATCGTGCTTGACCCGCCGAGAAAGGGCTGCCGGAAAGAACTATTTGACGTAATTGAAAAAATGGCGCCGAAGAAGATTGTTTACGTTTCTTGCGACAGCGCAACCCTCGCGCGCGACCTCGCAATTCTCAAAGAAAAGGGCTATGAAACCAAAGAGATTACGCCCGTAGATATGTTCCCGCGCACCCCGCACGTTGAGGCAGTAGCGTTGGTAGAAAAAGTTTAATATGCTTAAATACAACCGTATTTTATAATATATAAATTATGGTTGTATTTTTGTTTTATTATGATATAATGAATAATGGCTGATTATGTAAAGGGTGAGAAAAATGGAACTTGACTTAATAATCGCTGAGATAAAACGAAGAACCGCAGGCAAGGCGGTAAAACTTGTTTTCAGCGAAAAAAAGAAGGCGGGGCCTCTTGATTCAAAGCTCGGAGGGCTGCCGTATTGGGACGGCGAAAAAGCGCCTTACCCGACTGATTCCAAGGGCAAAGCCATGCCCCTTCTCCTTCAAATCAACTTTTCACAGTTAAATATTAAAACACCCCTGCCGAAAAAGGGTATGCTTCAGTTTTTTATCTCAAACGGTAAAGAGTGCGAGTGCAAAGTTGTATATCACGAAAAAGTGAACCCCGATTTTAAGCTTTGCGAAAAGATTAAGACGATGCCCTGCGGCGGCTTTTCCCCCGTGCTGAAAGAATGTGCGGTGAGCTTTGAAGAGCTTGAAGATTACGTCTGCGTTAACGATAAGGATTTTGACGGCGTACTTAAAGACGCGGTTAAAAAGGTAACGGGCGCGGACATTAAGGGCGGAATTTACGATAATTGCAGCGACGGCGAGTGCAGGAAACTCTGCAAAACCTTCACCGGCGGAAAGAGCAAACTGTTCGGACACCCCTGCATTATCCAGAGCGATAACAGAAAAAAGGGCGAGGAGCTGCTTTTACAGCTTGATTCCGACGGAAAGCGCATTATGTGGGGCGACTACGGAGTCGGAGCGTTTATAATTAAAACGGAAGCCTTAAAGAAAAAAGACTTTTCAAAGGTAAAATATTACCGGGATTGTTATTGATATGCAGATAATTAAATCTATTGAGGATATTGAATCCTTACAGGACAATAAAATAATCGGCGGCGAGAATATTGAATTCAACAACAGCGAAATAAAATTCGCGGGTATGGGCAACATTCTTTTCTGCGAAGAGAATGTTAAACTCAGCGGCGCTCAGCTTAAATTCTTAGGCGACGGCTGTATTATCTATCTTAGTTCAAACAGCCATTATTACTATCTTGACGTAAGCGTATATAAGAATTCGGCATTCTTTATGGGCAAAAACAATTATCTTAACGGCTCTCTTTACGCAATCGCGTCTGAACAGAAAAACATTATTATCGGCAACGACAATCTCTTTTCAAACGGCGTATGTCTGAGAACCGCCGACCCGCACCTCATTTACAGCGCAGAAACAAAGAAGAGGATTAACCCCTCAAAGAGCGTTTTCATCGGCGACCACGTATGGCTCGGTCAGGGGGCTATGCTCCTTAAAGGAAGTCGTATTGCCTCGGGCAGTATAGTAGGCGCCATGGCGGTGTGTTCGGGAAAGAAGATTCCCTCATGCACGTCCTGGGCGGGTAATCCCGTAAAGCAGGTTGCACAGGGCATATTCTGGAGCAAGGAGTGCGTTCACGCGTGGGATGACGAAATGACCGCGGCTCACGAGAAATTTGAGGGAAACAAATATATTTTCAAATATAACAGTGACGAGCACCTTAAGTTTGAAGATATCGACGCAGCGCTTTCGGGTAAAACTGCCGAAGAAAAACTCGAATATCTTAAAACACTCAGAGCAAATAAGAATAAGAACAGATTTTCCGAAAATGCGCCTGCGGTAAAGAAGGGCTTCTTCGGAAAGAAAAACTGAGGTAATAAAATGAAAAAAACGGATTATGACGTAATTATAATCGGAGCAGGCCCGGGAGGAATCTTCTCGGCATACGAGCTTGCAACGAAGAACAGCAAACTTAAAATCGCCGTGTTTGAAGCGGGAAACGAGCTTTCAAAGCGTAAGTGCCCCATCGACGGCGACAAGGTTAAGTCCTGCATTAACTGCAAGACCTGCGCTATTATGAGCGGCTTCGGCGGAGCGGGAGCTTTCTCCGACGGTAAATATAATATAACCAACGATTTCGGCGGCACGCTTTACGAGTATATCGGAAAGAGGAAGGCAACCGAGCTTATGGAATACGTTGATTCGATTAACGTATCCCACGGCGGCGAAAACTGCAAGCTCTATTCAACCGCAGGCTCGGATATTAAAAAGGTGTGCATACAGAACCAGCTTCACCTTCTTGACGCGTCCGTGCGCCACCTCGGAACGGATATTAACTATATAGTTCTTGAAAATCTTTATAACGAGCTTAAAAACAAGGTCGAGTGGCATTTCAACTCTCATATCGATAAGGTTGAAAAACTTGACGGCGCTTATAAGGTGACCTGCAAAAAGGGAAGCTTCACCTGTAAAGACTGCATTATTTCCGTAGGACGCTCAGGTTCAAAGTGGATGGAAAGCGTGTGCGAGAGTCTTAATATCAATACTCTTTCAAACCGTGTTGACCTCGGCGTAAGAGTAGAACTCCCCGCAGTAATTTTCAGCCATCTTACCGACGAACTCTACGAGAGCAAGATAGTATATACGACGAAGAACTACGAGGACCACGTGCGCACCTTCTGTATGAATCCGAAGGGAAGCGTTGTAAACGAGAACACTAACGGTATCGTTACCGTTAACGGCCACTCGTTTGAGGACCCCGAAAAACAGACGGATAATACAAATTTTGCCCTTCTTGTTTCTAAGCATTTTACCGCGCCGTTTAAGGACAGCAACGGATACGGCGAGAGTATTGCAAGACTTTCGAATATGCTCGGCGGCGGAGTAATCGTTCAGCGCTTCGGCGATTTGATTTCGGGAAGAAGAAGCACGCCCAAGCGGATTGAAGAGGGCCTTACCCAGCCGACTCTGGCGGCAACGCCCGGCGACCTTTCCCTCGTTTTGCCCAAGAGAATACTTGACGGAATTATAGAGATGATTTACGCGCTTGATAAGATTGCGCCGGGTACCGCGAACCCCGATACGCTTCTTTACGGCGTTGAGGTCAAGTTTTATAATATGGAGGTTGAAATTGATAAAAACCTCGAAACGGTACACAAGGGGCTTTACGTTATCGGCGACGGTTCGGGTATAACGCACTCGTTGTCCCACGCCTCGGCAAGCGGCGTATACGTTGCAAGAAAAATACTTGAAAAAAACTAAGGTGAAATAATGAAACTTAAAAAGGATATAGTGCTCGGCTGCGTTGACGGAAACCACTTCGCTATCGCGACGGGAAGGATGTCAAAAAAGCTTAAAGGCATTATTAATAATAACGATACGGCGGACTTTATTTTTCAGCTTCTTAAAACGGAGCAGAGTGAGGACAGCATAGTAAAAGCCATGCTTGAAAAATACGACGCTCCCGAAGAGGAAATAAGAACCGACGTAAAAGAGATAATTGAAAAACTTGATTCAATGGGCATTCTGGAGTAAGTATGATAAAAACGAAAAATGCTGAAATAGATTATTTGCTCACTCTTCTTAACAGCGCAATTAAAGGCACCGACGCTCCCGAGGGCGACGGCGTTGATTTTGACAGGCTGTTAAAACTCGCAAGAGAGCAGCAGGTTTATACAACCGTTCTTCCCGTTCTTGAAAAAAGCGGGGCGCTCAGCGAGGAGCAGAAAAAAGAGTGGAACAACCACCGCCTTTCGGAACTGAAAAAGACGATTACCGTTGATTCCGAGCGGGCAATAATCTGTGAAGAGCTTGACAGGGAAAAAATTAAATATATGTTCCTTAAGGGGCTCAATATAAGGGATTATTATCCCAAGTCCTCAATGCGCCAGATGAGTGATAACGATATTCTCTACGACGAAACGAGGCGCGACGACCTTTGCAGGATAATGAAAAAACTCGGCTATTATATCGGCGCGTCGGGAGGAATATCCGACGACTTTTATAAAAAACCGTACGCGACCTTTGAGTTTCACAGAACGCTCTTTAACCCTGAGGAGGAGTTCTGCCCCGAGTTTGACCCGTGGGTAAACGCAAAGCCCTGCTCAAAGGATTCGTCAAGATATCTTATGAGCAAAGAGGATAATTATATCTACGCCATAGGCCATATGTATAAGCATTATTACTGTATTGACGGTTGCGGCGTAAGATTTATCTGTGATTTATATCTTCTTACTCACAGCGGGGACGAACTTGATTTTGATTATATCAACAAAACGCTTTCGGATTTCGGTATATCCGATTTCAATAAGACCGCGCTTGAACTCGCGGAGGCGATTTTTGAGGATAAAGAACCCGGCGAGAGCGCAAAAGAACTTCTTGATTTTCTCTTTGAAGGCGGAGTCTTCGGAAAATCGAGTTACGATATTGATAAAGAACTTGAAAAATACGGTTCAAAATCGGGCTTTATTCTTCACAGGGTTTTCCCAGGCGTTGAGGATATGAAAAGGGAATACAGAATTCTTGAAGAAAAGCCCCTGCTTTTACCCGCGTACTATGTTTATCGGCTTTTTGATAAATATAAGCACAACAGAAAATATATGAAAAGAGATATTGACGCTCTTAAAAACAAGAAATAATCGGAGGATACCGTATTGGCGGTAAACAAGAAAAACATAAGGAACTTTTCCATAATAGCTCATATCGACCACGGAAAATCAACCCTGGCAGACAGGCTTTTAGAGCTTACGAGTTCGGTTTCCGAGCGCGATATGCAGGAGCAGATTCTCGACGATATGGAGCTTGAAAGGGAAAGGGGAATTACCATTAAGGCGCACGCCGTAAAGCTCAATTACACGGCTGAAAACGGCGAGGAGTATATCTTCAATTTAATAGATACCCCGGGCCACGTGGATTTTAACTACGAGGTGTCAAGAAGTCTTGCCGCCTGCGAGGGCGCGATACTTATCGTTGACGCTTCCCAGGGCGTTGAGGCGCAGACTCTTGCAAACACCTATCTTGCGCTTGACCACGACCTTGATATTCTTCCCGTTATAAATAAAATCGACCTCGTAGCGGCTGACCCCGAAAGAGCAGCCGAGGAGGTTGAAGAGGTTATCGGAATACCCTGTATGGACGCTCCGAGAATCAGCGCAAAAACGGGCGAAAACGTTGAGGCGGTGCTCGAATATATAGTTAATGAAATAAAGCCCCCCGAAGGGGACGATAAAAAACCGCTCAAGGCGCTTATATTCGATTCGGTTTACGATTCTTACCGCGGCGTTATAGTCTACGTAAGAATTATGGACGGTAAAATCAAGGCCGGCGACACGATGAAAATTATGTCAACGGGCGCAACCTTCAACGTAGTTGAGGTCGGCTATATGAGGGCGACTTCAATGGAAAAAGCCGACGAGCTCACTGCGGGCGAGGTTGGATATATTACCGGCTCGATTAAAACCCTCGGCGATGCCCACGTAGGCGATACGATTACGACCGTACCCAACGAAGCGAGCGAGCCGCTTCCCGGTTATCGTAAGGTTAACCCCATGGTATTCTGCGGAATTTACCCTGCCGACGGCGCTGACTATGAGGCGCTGCGCGACGCGCTTGAAAAATTACAGCTCAACGACGCTTCGCTCACCTATGAGCCTGAAACGTCGAGCGCGCTCGGCTTCGGCTTCCGCTGCGGCTTCTTAGGGCTTTTGCACCTTGAAATTATTCAGGAAAGACTTGACAGGGAGTATAACCTTGATCTTATTGCAACTGTCCCGAGCGTTGTATATAAAATACACCTAACCGACGGAACGATGGTTGAGGTTGATAACCCGACCAACTATCCCGACCCCGCTAATATTGATTACAGCGAGGAGCCCTTTGCCGACGCTCATATCTACGTCCCGAGCGAATTCGTCGGTACGGTTATGGATATGTGCCAGGAAAAGCGCGGAGTATTCAAGACTATGGATTATATCACTCCCGAAAGGGTTGATATCCACTATGAGCTTCCGCTTAACGAGATTATTTACGATTTCTTTGACGCGCTCAAATCAAGGACGAGGGGCTATGCCTCGTTTGACTACGAGCTTAACGAGTACAGAAGAAGCGACCTCGTTAAGGTTGACGTTATGCTCAACGGCGATTTGATTGACGCGCTCTCGTTTATTATCCACAGGGAAAAGGCGTATCAGCGCGCAAGGCGTATTGCCGAGCAGCTTAAAAAGTATATCCCGCGTCATCTTTTCGAGATACCGATTCAGGTAGGCATCGGCGGAAAGATTATCGCAAGAGAAACCGTCAAGGCGCTTCGCAAGGACGTGCTTGCAAAATGCTACGGCGGCGACGTAACGAGAAAGAAAAAACTGCTTGAAAAGCAGAAGGAAGGTAAAAAGCGTATGCGCCAGTTCGGTTCCGTTGAGGTTCCGCAGGAGGCGTTCCTCGCCGTCCTCAAACTTTCAAGCGACGATGACGATTAAAAAACGGTGTCCGATGGACACCGTTTTGTTTTTTTTATTTTTTATAAATCTGGAATATTCTTGCGCCGGAGTAAATAATCGGTATTGAGAGTACGGAGTATAATACCGCGATTGCAATTACTATCGCTTTTTCCCTCGCGGTTTCACCGGTGAACGCGTAGTAAATGCTTATTGCCGAAATGATTAACGGCACTATTTCGTAAAACACGGGGAACTCAACTGTCATATCTTTTTTCTTGGCGTCACTCGTCATAAAGATAAGAAGAATTCCGAGGAGGACAAGCCCTGCCTGAAAGAGGAGCATATTGAAAAACAGACTTTCGTTTGAACTCATTCCGCTTACGTAGAATACTGATACAAAATCCTTTTTGAAGAGCAGAATTACCGCAACGGCAAGACCTACTCCGTAGTTTGCAACGTTAATAAAAACGCTGAGTATTTTAGATAATTCTTTCATTAGCTGTTCTCCTTAATATAGTTTTTGATTTCACCGATAAGCGCGTCAATTTCCGCGTCGGTTCCGATTGAAATTCTGAGATAATTATCAATTTTCGGAAGATTAAAATATCTTACGAATACTTTTTTTGATTTAAGATAATTAAACAGGGCTTCGGCGCCGTATTTTTTGTGCGTGCAGAAAATGAAGTTTGCCTGAGAGTCGAGGACCGTGAAGCCGAGTCCTCTGAGTTCGTTTGTCAGGCGCTCCCTTGTTTTAATAATCTTTTTGATTGTTTCTTTAAAATACGCGTCGTCCTTTATTGAGGCGATGCCTGCGGCGATTGAAAGCGAGTCAACCGTGTAGGAATTGTATGAATTTTTAACCGCCTCCAAAACCGAAATAAGAGTCTTGCTGCCGATAGCAAAGCCTATTCTCAGCCCTGCGAGGGAACGCGATTTTGAAAACGTGCCCGTAACAAGAAGGTTTTCATATTCTTTCGTGAGAGGCGCCGAGGTCTTGCCGCCGAAATCGACGTATGCCTCGTCAATTATAACCACGCTGTCACGGTTGTAATCAAGTAGTTTTTTTATAAATTCTTCGCCCTCGCCGATTGAGGTCGGAGCGTTCGGGTTCGGGATAATAACGCCGCCGTTTTCCTCTTTGTAATCCTCAGGGTTAATTCTGAAATCCTCCCCGAGCGGGTAGGTTTTATACGGAATATTAAAGAGTCTGCACCAAACGGGGTAAAAGCTGTACGTGATATCGGGGTAAACTATCGGCTTATCGCTGTTAAAAAACGCCTG
>CAJOER010000006.1:0-13153 GCA_905233805.1 uncultured Eubacterium sp.
TTTTTCTTCCCTCGCGCAGTTTTTACCGATAATGGCGCCGGATTTCGGGTTGTGAAGGGAGCAGATTAACCCTTCAAAGCCGATTCTTTTCTGTAATTCGTCAAGCAGGAAATCGGGGCTTGCGCTTATGACGAGAGCCTCGCGCGGACGCTCAAAAAACCAGGGATACACGTCTTTTTCGTGTCTGTCCCAGAAGCCTTTGACCGCTTTTTCTCTCGGTATGACGAGCATAAACGAGAAGCAGAGCTTTTTAAAGACCTCCCATTTTACCGCGCCGCAAAATGCAAGAAGCCCGACGACGCCCACTACGGGCAGAAGCGGGAAGCACCAGGGGTAGCGCAGCAGACAGTACATCGCGAAGCGCGAGCCTGAGTCATACGGGACCAGCGTTTTATCAAAATCGTAAACGTCAATTTGTTTCATAGTTTTAGCGGGGCGTCGGTTATACCTTTGATTCGTCGAAAGAGATAGTTATGTTTTTATCGCTTCTGAAATGGGTGAGTTTAACGCCCGCGGCGGTGAACATCATTTTGCTCGCCTGAGTCGAGGGGGTATCGGCGTATTTATCGGATATGTAAATTACCTCTTTAATGCCGCTCTGGATAATCGCCTTTGCGCACTCGTTGCAGGGGAAGAGGGCTACGAAAATTCTTGCGCCTCTTAAATTCTGGCCGCCTGCGTTAAGAATTGCGTTAAGCTCGGCGTGGCATACGAAGGGGTATTTTGTATCGTTGGAATTTTCGGCGCTGCGCTCCCACGGGAATTCGTCGTCCGAGCAGCCGCGCGGGAAACCGTTATAGCCGACGGACATAATTTTATTCTCGTCGCTTACTATGCAGGCGCCGACCTGCGTTGAGGGGTCCTTACTCCTCATTGAAGCGAGAAGGGAAACGCCCATAAAGTATTCGTCCCAGGAGATATAATCGTTACGTTTTGGCATAATTCACCTCTTTATTTTAATGCGTTTATAAATTCGTCAAGTTCGTTGCAGGCGATGTCTTCAACCCTGCCTTTATCCACGAGCTGAGCGTTTTCGGGGTTAATCGGGAGTTTTGCAATAACGGGAACGTTAAGCTCGGCGGCGGTTTCGTCAATCTTTGATTCGCCGAAAATGCTGTGCTTTTTACCGCAGTCGGGGCAGGTAAAATAACTCATATTTTCAATAAGGCCGAGGACGGGAACGTCCATAAGCTGAGCCATATTATACGCTTTATTGACTATCATTTTTACAAGGTCCTGCGGGGTAGAAACGATAATGATACCGTCAACGGGAAGGGACTGAAAGACAGTCAGCGCAACGTCGCCCGTTCCGGGAGGCATATCGACGAAAAGATAATCGATATCGCCCCAGCACACGTCAGACCAGAACTGCTGAATAACTCCGCTGATAACGGGTCCGCGCCATACGACGGGAGCGTTTTCGTCCTCAAGCAGAAGATTTATGCTCATCATTTTTATTCCGCTGTCGGTAACGGTGGGAAGAAGGCCGTTTTCGTTTTGAAGCGCCTTTGACGTAATGCCGAAGGATTTCGGAACCGAGGGGCCTGTAACGTCGGCGTCGAGAACACCGACTTTAAGCCCCGCCTTTTGAGCCTTGGAGGCTAAAAGGCAGGTTACAAGGGATTTGCCTACGCCGCCCTTGCCGGATACTACGCCGATTACCTTTTTAATATTTGAAAATTTATTCATGGGCTGCAAGAAGCTCTGCTTTTCAGTTCTGTCCGAGCAGTTCTGAGAGCAGGAGGAGCAGTCGTGATTACATTCGCTCATTGGTTTTACCTCTATATAATGTATTGCACTAATTTTAGCACATCATATTTAGTATTTCAATATAATTATTCATAATTCCTGACAAGTGAGATAACTTTTCCGAGTACGGCAAGCTCATTCACTATAATCGGCTCGTAATTATCGTTCTCCGGCTGAAGGCGGAAGCGGCCTTTTTCCTTATAAAAACGCTTGACCGTTGCCTCGTCTTCAAGCAGGGCGACGATAATATCGCCGTTTTCTGCAGTCGGAGTCCGCTCGGCAATTACGATATCGCCGTCAAGAATACCCGCGTTTACCATTGAATCGCCTTTGATACGCAGGGCGAAGAGAGTACGCCCCCTCTGTTCAATCGGAACGGGGATATAATCCTCGATAGTTTCAACGGCGAGGATAGGCGCGCCCGCCGTAACCGTACCGACAAGCGGAACGTGGGCGGGACGGATTCCGCCCTTGCATATTCTTATAGTTCTTTTAAGCTGGGAATCCCTTTCAATATAGCCGAGCTCTTCAAGCGCGTTGAGGTTATACTGAACGGTTGAGGTAGATTTCAGCCCGACAGCCGCGCCGATTTCACGCACGGAGGGGGCAAGGCCTCTTTTGTCAATTGTTTCTTTAATAAAATTAAAGACTTTCTGCTGGGTTTTCGTAAGCTTTTCCATAAAAAATCCCCTTAAATTTCAGATAGTTTATTTTATCACAGGGGGCGGGCTTTGTCAAACGAATGTGCTATTTTTCAGACGGTGCAAGGCGGGAATTGAGGGTTATGACTTAAGAATAGCGAAGCAACAAAAAAAGTCTTGACAATTATCACGTTATATATTATAATCTCATTTGCACTAAAAACGGCTTTATAGCTCAGTTGGCTAGAGCATTCGGTTCATACCCGGAGTGTCACTGGTTCGAATCCAGTTAAAGCCACCACCGGCCCGGTGGTCAAGTGGTTAAGACACCGCCCTTTCACGGCGGTAACACGGGTTCAAATCCCGTCCGGGTCACCAAAACGAAAAGACACCTTCACGGTGTCTTTTTCGTTTTGCCGACGGGATTTGAAACGGTTCGTTTGCGACCGCTGCCGGTGGCAGAAGAAGGGAGCAAAAAGAACTTAGCCGCGGTCGGAATTCTGAAACGCCGTATCGGGCGTTTAACAGAATTCCGGGCACCGCAATGCGATAACCGTTGCGGTTAGTAATGCCCTTGTTTCGTTGTTGAGAAGAAAATCCCGTCCGGGAAATGCGAAGCATTTCGGGATTTGAAACAGAGTTGAGAGGAAAATCCCGTCCGCGTAAAACGCATTATGCAGTTTCGTCTGCTGTCTGCGGCTCTTCCTTGCTTTTACGTTTTTTTCTCTTTTTCGGGATGAAATCAGCCCAGACGTCATTTTTCTCGGGCTTGCCGCGGTTGATTATGATAATTATTCCGATAATAACACCGAGGATAATCAGAGACCCGACGCTTCCCTCAACGCCGAAACCGACATTGTAGAACAATCCGTTTTGAGCGCTTGCAGCCTCAAGCTTGAAAAGCGAATATTCCGAAACCATACCGCTGTTCGGCAGTCCGAATGCGATATTTTGAGTGAAGTTCCAGGCGGTGTGCATCATAATTGCCGCCCAGGCGCTGTCGTAGTAGTAAATAAAAAGCGAGAAAATAATTCCGGAAGCAAATATTTCCAAAACGGAAATCACCGTGATTCCGTCGTTAAACAGGTGCAAAACGGTGAACAATAGCGAGTTTCCTATAATCGCAACGAGCGGGCTTTTGTATCTTCGGCGCAATTTCTGATAAAGAAAAATCCTCGTAACCAGTTCCTCTGCGCCTGACTGAATGGCAACGAAAAAGAGAAATACAAAGAATAAAACGGGATTAAACTCGTAGAAAGTGAGATGGATGTCACCCAGCAGTACCGACATTAAAATGCAAAAGCCGTTGGCTCCGAAGCCGAGCAGCAGACCTGCAACAATCCCTTTAAGATTGTTCCCGTTTTTGTTCGGCGCAAGCTGTTTAAGTATCGGGAGGTTCGATTTAAAGATTGAGCACATCAGTAAAAAGACAATCCAGATGCCTGCAAACACGACATACATACTCAAAAATTCAAGTACGCTTTCAGAGGTTGTAACAGGGCTGAAAACCTTATCAAACGGAACAAGCCTGAAAAACAAAGATGTTAACAAATCTCCGCCAAACACTATTACAAGCGAAAGGACGGCGGCTATTAAATAAATGTCTGTCCATTTCCTCGACGGTCTTGTCCAGGAATCTATCTTTTTCTTAAGCTTTTCTTTCATAGTTTTTATCTCCGTAATAAGTTAAGTATAACACATATTATAATTATCTGCAATCCGTGTTATACCGAAACCCGCGATTTTCAAACGAAGCCGCTTCGCTTCTTAATTCCGCAGGATTTCCCGTCCTGACCGCCCCGACTTAAAAAACGCCTTGTTCTCAATCGGAACAAAGGCGTTTTGTTTATCTCTTTTTCTTTTTGCGGTTTTTCAAAAGCACTCACAACCGCTCACAAACTACTCTCTGACCCTCCCAAACACCCGAAATAAGGGTCAGAATAAGGGTCAAAATCAACAACACAATTAACTACAATGTACGGGTTGTTACATTCCTTTCTTAACAAAATGTTTACTTGATAGTAATAAGTTTTTACTATATAATAAAGTTGTAAATCCTTTAAATATTTTGAGGAGGTAATATTTATGAAAAAATTAATTGCAATTCTTGCCTGTATTGCTCTTGTTGCAGCGAGCGCGGCTGTATTTGCGTCGTGCAGCAAGCAAAAGCCCGAAGAGGAGACGACGAGCGAGGCCGTAACCGAAGCCGAAGGCGGCGAGATTACGGGAGGCTGGGAAAAGGCCGAGTCCCTCGCGATTACAGACGAATTCAAAACCGTATTTTATAAGGCGGTTGCCGAACTTGACGGGGTTGATTATACGCCGATTGCGTATCTTTCAAGCCAGGTAGTAGCCGGCAAAAACCACTGCGTACTCTGCAAGGCTGTTCCCGTAGTTCCCGACGCTAAAACGACCTATTCAATCCTTTACATTTACGAGGATTTGGAGGGCAACGCGAAGGTCAGCGAAATCGCTGCGAGCGAGGCTGAAACGAACATCGCCGGCGAGGACGTAACGGGCGGCTGGGAAGAGCCGGAAAGCCCTGAGGTAACCGACGAGGCGAAGAAGGCGCTTGAAAAGGCATGCGAAACGCTTACGGGCGCGGATTATGAGGCGGTTGCACTGCTTTCAACCCAGGTTGTTGCAGGCACGAATTACCGCTTACTCTGCGAAGTTAAGCCGGTAACGCCCGACGCCGAGGCGCACTACGAAATAGTAACCGTTTACGCCGATTTACAGGGTGGAGCGGAGATTACCGAAAACGCGGAATTCAGCAAATAGAGACAAAAAAGCCGGAGCAAAAGCTCCGGCCTTTTTTTATCTCTTGTTTACAGTAAAAAAGAATTGCTTTATTACAATACTTTACATATTCGATAAACTGTAAGTAATATATTGATTTTTTAACAAAATATTAATAAATTTTGTTGACTTTGTTAACGTGCGCTTATATTATTATCTTGTAATATTATGTGTTCCTCAAAATTTATGAGGAATAATGGAGGTAGAAGCATGAAAAAAATCAACAAAAAAATTGTTTCGGTAATCCTCAGCGTACTGCTTATGCTGTCGGTTATGCCTGTCGGAGCTTTATCCGTACAGGCCGACGCGTTAAGCGACGCTAAGGCTGCTTATGTCGCTAAGATTAACGACATGAAGAATAACGGAACAATCTACACAAACACGATTTATGCGTATCTTAAGTACATCGCTGCATGTGCTGACAACGCGGGGGCTACGGAAGCCGCCGACCTTCAGAACGCGGTAAACGCTATGACCGTATTCAGCCCGAAAAAGGGTAATGCGAGCGTAAGCATTAACGGTACGGCAGCGACGGGATGCTATTCAAACGTCCTCTGGGCCGAGAACCCGACGGCGTTAAAGTATGAAGATATGTCGCACGGATATATTTACTGGGACAACGGTATTCTGATATATCACGGCGACTACTTTATCTATCAGCCGAGCGCGGTAGTTCTTTATGACGGAACGACCGACGCTAAAATTCCCGTACTCTTTGCCGAGCAGGAAAATCAGGGTAACTACCGTTTCCGTTACGGATATATCACTGAAACCGACGGAAGACTGGGCGGCGACTGGGCAGGTTACAGCACCGCGCCGAGAGACGGCACAAGCGCAGCGGTCAACGCAGCATGGCCGTCAGATACGGGTTATTCAATCTGCGGAAGCGCGGTAGGATATGAAAACACTTACTTTGACGCGAACACCGAGCACGGAAGCAAGTGCGATTTCTATAACTTCAAGAACTCGCTTGTATTTAATCCCGGCGACAGTCTTTACAAAAAGTACACGTCATTTGAGTGGGACGTTCACGCATACTGGTGGAATACGGTCACTCAGAGAGAGCACGTATCGGAAGGAGATAACTCTGTAAGAACAGAACGCGAGGTATTCGTTCTCAACTACAAGAAGCTCCTTGACGCAATTGACGAAATGCTTGCAAGATTCAGCGGAGCGGAGTCGCTTCTTGATACTACAACAGCGCAGTTTGCAAACGGAAACTCCGCAAATCTTTTCGGCGCGCTTGACAAGGCGACAAGCCTTGACCTTTCCGACCCGACAAAGTACGATTACGAAACCGACCTCGTAGGCGCGGTTACAAACGCATATACCGACCTTAACAGCGCTATCAAGGACCTTAACAGCGCTAACAGCTCTGAGGGTACGGTTTCAACTCTTGCTTCTTACATCGTTAAGTACGAGCAGAATATGAAGGAAAATCCGTTCAGGTCCGACCTTGAAGACACCTACAAGCTTTATCTTAAAGCGAAGGAGTGCTTTGACGCTTATATGTTCGGCCAGAACAAGACGCAGGCCTTCCTTGACAGAGTAAGCGAGGTTGCCAGTGCCTTCCAGACGGCGGTTGACAATCAGAAGGAATTTGCTACGAAGAATAACGACGGAACATACACCGCCAAGGTTTATACGGGCGAATATACTCCGGCTTCGGGTGTCAAGTTCTTCGAAGAGGACGACGTTTCGGGCGGCAATGCATACACTTATTATAACGACACCGTTGAAGCGGCGAATAATATTCTTTATTATCCCACGGTTATGGTAGACAATCCCATTATCAGATGCGATACTACAGGTAAAATCTGTGTTAATCAGACGGGAGAAAACATACCGATTAAATTCAGACTTTATTATCCCGACAATGTTGTTCTTCTTTATAACGGCGCAAATAATGCGAAGTTCCCGGTTATGGCGATGTCTGGAAGTACTGAGGGCGGCTCGGGATGTGACTCTTGGCTCAGGTGGATTTATCCGACAACGCACGAACAGCAGGGTGTATATAAAACGGGTACTAACTATAATTCACTTCTGAATTATCTTTATGCAGACAGAACCGACTTCGGTATCAGACAGTACACGGTATACGGTTACAACGATTACAGCGTACCCTACGGCTGGCAGGGAGGGGCGCGCAACGATAAAATGCGCGCGCCGCTTAACTGGAATATTACGTGGAACCAGAATACTACCACATATAACAACAACGTAAGCAACGTTTCGGGTAAATCGGACGCAAACAACAACGGCGCCGATTACGGAAGAGTTAGAATTAACAAGTCGCAGGAAGGCGTATATACGGTAGGCGTTGCAAGCGCGGTTGAATACAAGGATACCTATTTCGCGAGCAATCCAGCGGTTGCGTTAAAGAATTATCCTTCAATGAACTGGAATATTATCTGGTCGGAGGAGCCGTGGCTTCAGTATTACGGACGTGACAGAGTTGAAACGGCGAACTCTGATATTAATGTAATCAACACAATTCCCGTAACGAACGCGATTCAGAGCCTTGTAGGAAACAGCGACGTTAAGGATATTCTTAATTACGTATATCTTTATGACGGCGACGCGGCTGACTATATTGAGCTTCTTAAAAAGATTGACGCTATCGGTGATTTCGACCCGAACTTCTACGACGCTGACGAGCATCCCAACGGATATGATTTTAACAACACCACGGGCGGCAGCGGAACTTACAGTGCGAACAAGGGCGTTGACGACTGCGTAGCGGATATATACAACATCGTTGAAGAGGTTGCCGATGTTGAGAATGTTATCGGCGATGAAGAGGGCGAAGGCGTAGTAGTTCCTCCTTCGGCAGAGGATAAGCAGAAGGAATCCTCAAGTACCGAGACCGATAATCCCGACGAGGAAAACTGGTACGGCGACCTCAGAAATGCGCTTATGAGCCCCGAGGAATATGACGATTGCTCCGACGATGAGAAGTGGAGCGATTACGAAACGGCGCTTACAAACGCAAGAAACGCTATAACTGCTGCGGCTATGTCTGACAGTATTTTCTACCCCGCAACGTATAACGGCAAGACCATTTCGGAATATGCCGAAGAACTTAACGAGGCGAAGGCAGCGTATCTTGCCGCACCCGGAAAGCATATTTACGAATATGAAACCGAAAACGCAAACCAGATTTCCGAGTGGGACTGCGCAAGCAACGAAATTCATACCCACGCGACGGCGGATATGAGTGCATACAACGAGCTTGAAATCGCTTACGAAACAATCGACCCTGAAGCTTACGATAACTTTGAGAGTCTTGTTGCGGCGAAGTATGACGGAAACGCATATGACGACAGCAGCGAGGAGGCCAAGGATTATTCAGACCTCAGCTTCAAGGAGGTTAAGACAAAGAAGACCAAGAAGGGCGAAAACCCGCAGGATTTCGTTGACCAGGGCGTTATGAACCTTCTTGAGGCAATTAACACCGCGGCAACCGAGAACGCCGGCGAGCATCTCAACTCATACAAGGTTAACTTTGACGTTAAGGTTGCAGGCGAGGACGTAAGCCACGTGCTCATCAATCAGACATATAAATACGGCGCGCGTCCGACCTTAAACGCAGCTGATTCGCCCGTATTCAATCTTTACGGCGGACAGTGCTATAAGTGGTCTGTTAAAATCGGCGACGGCGAGGAACGCTTCATTGACAGTAAGTCGAGCGCGTTTACCTGTACCGTTCAGCGCGACTGTACTATTACCGCCTATGCAAACAAGGCGCTTGCTTCAGACCAGGCGAAGATAACGGTAATCGGTCCCACGGGCTCAACCTTAGACGTTGTTCACGCGGCTAAGACGGCGAGCGTTGCATTCAGCTTCGACAGCACAAATAAGAAGGCTTCAGTAAGCATCGGCGGAGTTAATTACGACATCGCTTCAACGCCTTCATATACCGTAACGGGCGTTACCTTAAACGGAGCAAATGACGAGGATTACGCAGGCCGCAGCGGACTTACCGTTCAGGGACTTCTTGAGTCGCTTAACGTTAAGGAGCTCAGAATCCGTCCGATTAAGACGGGCGCATATAAAGAAAGCACCTATACCGTTAATGCCTACGGAACGGGCGGCACGGTTAACAATAACAACGAAACGGGAACCGAAAGCACGCTCAGCGGAATTGCGTACGACACGAAAATCAGAGTGAACTATACCCCCGATACCTCTAAGGGTACCTACTACGGTATGGTAATTAACGAGTCTGAAATGGCGGGCGGTTCGGTAGCGAGATATATTCCGATTACCTACGGCGACGAATACTATTTCAGAGCTATAAGCGATATGAATTTCTATCCGCTTTATCAAAGAACTCTCGACGGCGGAGCTAAAGCATACTACGTTGACGACGGCAGCGCCGACGGTGTAAGAATTACAAACAGCGATACTGTTTACAGACTCCAGCATAAGCTCCCGTTCATCCTCAGCTTTATGGACGGACAGAGACTGGTTGACGGAAATGTTGTACCAGGAAATGTTCCCGGTAAGTTCTTCTTCCGCTGCGTATATACTCAGGGACTTCCCGATAACGTAAAGGTTACCGAGGCAGGCTGGGTATACTTCTACTGTCACGATGACAATATCAGCAACGCAGTAAGCGCGCTTTCGCCCGACGAAGCGAACCTTACGGTTAATAACGTTAAGGAAGTTACCGAGGGTGGATTTACAGGCAGCATTAACAGATATGCTTCAACCAAGCTGGACACCGCAGAGGTCAGGGAAACGCATCAGTATTCGTTCAGCTCAAAGGACGCAGAGAATACTTATATCCTCGGAAGGGGTTATATCAAGTATGAGTACACCTTCTCGGAATCGGTTGCCAACGGCGAAACGACGACCACGGTTGAAGCGCCTATCGAAGCAGTTTCATACGGCAGAGCAGATTTCTATATGAATCCGCTGACAAATTCTTAAAGAGAGATTTGGAGGGAGATTCAGATGAGAAAAAACAACGAAAAGAAAAAAGCTTATACAATGCCGCGTTATGAGATAGAAAAGTTCACAATCTGCGACGCAATAGCGACGTCTTCCATTGATGACGGCAACGACCCGATATTCGGAAGCAACGGCAGAAGAATACTGGACGACGGATACGAATATTAAAAGAAAGCCCCCTGCTTCAGGCAGGGGACTTTTTATATATGTGATTATTTTTTTGTAACTATTGCGGTCTGGACGATGTGATTTTTTACGGATTTTACGCTGATTGAAAGGGCATCGGTCTCGCAGGTGAAGGCTTTGTTATCGCTCGGGATTGATTCAATAATTGAGCAGACATAGCCGTTGAAGGTGTCCCAGTCGCCGGTGTTCAAATCCACGCCGAGCGCCTCGCTTACCTCGTCTATCGGGGCGCTGCCCTTAATCTTGAAGCTGTCGTCGGCAAGCTTCTGAATATCGCTTATGACGTTGCCGTCGTCGATATCGTAAAAGTCGCCGATAATCGCTTCCATAAGGTCATGAAGAGTGATTACGCCCTCAAAGCCGCCGTATTCGTCAATGATTACGGCGAAGTAATTTCTAACCGCTTTCATACGCGAGAAAAGCACGTTTGACTTCATTCCGCACGGGGCGTAAAGAGGCTCGTCGAGCGCCTTGGCAAAGACGTTTTTCTTCGTTTTTGATTTGAGTCGGAAATAATCCTTCGTGTTTAAAACGCCGATAATATTTTCGTTTCCGTCCTTGAAAACGGGGTAGAAGGAGTGGCGGGTTTCGTTAATGGTTTTGTTCCACTCTTCAATACTGTCGTCGGCGTTGAGCATATCGACGTCAATTCTGTGGGTACAGATTTGCTCGATAGTCGTATCGTTAAGCTCGAATACGTTCTGAATAATCTCGTTTTCGTATTCTTTAATCGTGCCCTGCTCGCTTCCCTGGGCGAGGAGCATACGGATTTCCTCCTCGGTGACCTTTTCGTCGTTTTCGTTGGGATTAATACCGAAAATGCGTAAAACGAGGTTGGTTGAAACCGTGAGAACAAAGACGACGGGCCTGAATATTACGGACACGCCGTAAAGCATATTCGACATACCGAGCGCCATTTTTTCAGCTCTTTTCATAGCGATACGCTTCGGCACGAGCTCGCCGAAAACGAGGTTGAAATACGCGAGAATTACGGTGATTACGATAACCGTAATTGTTTTGAGAGTTCCTTCGTTAAGCGTTACGCCCGCCCTGACAAGCGCTTTTACTACGGGCGCGGCGAAGCTGTCCGCGGCGAAGGCGCTCGAAAGAAGCCCCGCAAGCGTTATGGCTACCTGAATTGTAGCAAGAAAGCGCGAGGGCTGTTCAACAAGCTTTGAAAGGCGCACCGCCTTTTTATTCCCTTCGCCCGTGAGCTGGCGCAGACGCGCGTCGTTCATAGAGATAACGGCGATTTCCGCGCTTGCAAACACGGCGTTGAGGAAAATAAGAATTATGAGTAAAATTAGTTTTCCTATCATTTTAAACTCCGTAATTACTTTATGATTACAAGGCATATTCTAACAATTAAGAATCGGAATGTCAACTCGGGGGACTTATATATAAATACAGTTAAGTTGACATTATAAAATCACTGTGATATAATTCTATTCGGTGAAATTTCACGAAAAGACAGGGAATTTATTATGGTTGGTGTAATTTTAGCTGCCGGAAACGGTAAAAGACTTGCCGCCGAACTCGGCTTTGAACAGTGTAAATCGCTTCTTTCCTTAGAGGGAAGGAGGCTTATTGACTATTCCCTTGAAAACCTTGCGGAATTCGGAGTTGACAGCATTTACATCGTTGTAGGAAAATACGCCGAGGAAATTATGAGAGCGGTCGGCGAGAGCTACAAGGACATCCCCATTTCTTATCTTATCCAGAAATCGCCTATCGGAATTATTAACGCGCTTACGGTTTCGCTCCCGCATATAAAAGACGACTTTGTTATTCAGCTGAGCGACGAGGTTTTCTTAAACAACCGTTCGGAAGAACTGAAAAAAGAGTGGGAGAGCAGAGACGATGACTTTTTCTGCGGAATAGTTAAAGAGGAAAACGCGAGCAGGATAAAAGAGAACTATTCGGTCTGCGTTGACAGGGACATGAAGCTTATCTCCTGCACCGAAAAGCCCGAGGAGGTTGAGAACCTCTATAAGGGCACGGGATACTGTATCTTTTCAAAAGAGTGTATAGCGCTTTGCAGAAAAAGCTACGGAGAACAGCTCGGCGATGAGGCGAACCTTTGCGACTATATGAACCTGCTTGTTGAAAGCAATATGACGGGAAAATGCGTATTAGTTGCGCAAAAAGAGATTAACGTAAACACGATTTACGATTTTGAATATGCGAGAAAGACAGTTAAGGAATTATGAGCAGTGAGGAAACAAACCGCGGAAGGGTAATGCTTATATATCCTCCCGGAAAGCTCTATCAGCGAAGCGAGGACCGCGCTCAGTGCAATATTGACGAGTCTGCGGTTACGACGGTGAGAGCGTGCAACGACCTCGGCTATGCCGCGTCTGTATTGAGGCAGGGCGGATACGGGGTTTTTCTTCGCGATTATCAGACCGAGCTTGAAAGCGAAAAAACGGTAATCGGCGACTTGCTTTCCTTTAAGCCCGACCTTGTTTTTATGAGCGTAACAAACGCAACCGTTATTGACGATATTGAGTTTATAAAAAGAATAAAAAAGGCGCACCCCTGCAAAATTGCGCTTAAAGGCGCGATATTCTTCAACACCGACGAAAGGCTTTTAAAAGAACTCGATTTGAGCGAAATTGACTATCTTATCGGCGGCGAGGAAGAGTTTATTATTAAAGAGCTTGCGGACTTTGCCGTGAACGGCGAGGGCGACATAAACGCCGTTTCGGGTATCTTCTATAAAAACGGCGAAGAGTTTATAAAAACCGATTTTTCAAAATGGAACGACGACCTTGATTCGCTTCCTTTCCCGGCGAGGGATTTAATGAACAACGCGCTCTATC
>CAJOER010000006.1:13217-43452 GCA_905233805.1 uncultured Eubacterium sp.
CCGTGATTTCGGGCAAAAGGCTGAGGCGCCGCAGCGTTGAAAACGTTTTTGAGGAAATTGAGGAGTGCTACAATAAATACGGTATCCGCAATTTCTTTTTCAGGGCGGACACCTTCACCTTTGACAATAAGTGGGCCGGGGCGCTGTGCGACAGGATTATCAATTCCGAGCTTTACGGAAAAATCGAATTTACCGCAAACGCGAGGGTTGATACGCTCAGCGACGAACTGCTTTCAAAAATGAAGAAGGCGGGCTGCTTCATGATAGTGGTCGGCTTTGAAAGCGGCAGCGACGAAACGCTGAAAAAGATTAAAAAGGGAACCACGGTTCAGGATAATATCAACGCGGCGAAAATGCTGAAAAAGGCGGAAATTCCGTTTTGCGGCTGCTTTATGATAGGCTTCCCGTGGGAGAGCGAAGAGGACATAATTAAAACACTTAAATTTATGTTCACTCTCGACCCCGATTTTATGGAGATACATATTGCAATGCCGTATTACGGCACTCAGCTTTACGAGGAGTGCCTGAAATACAACACGGTTTCGTCCTCGGCGTTCGGTTCGGATTACTTCAGCCCGAACACGGCGGGAACGCAGAGCGTGAGCATTGAAAGAGTTATAAAACTCAAAAAGAAATACAACCTGAGATTTTATCTCAGGCCGAAATACATTACAAAAAAAGTATTTGAAAGTATTAAAACGCCGAGGGTGCTTTTAAGCTATTGGCGTCACGGAATGAAATTACTCAGAAAGAACATATAGCAGACTATGAACGTACTACTGATTAATCCTTCTACGGGATACTATAACAGAGCGCTGTTTAATCCGCTGGGGCTTGTTTCGATAGGCTCCCACCTAAGACGGCTCGGGAATAACGTAAAGCTTGTTGACGACTGCGTTGAAAAGACGAACATCAATAAGCTTTTAGACGAGTTTAAGCCGGATATTCTCGGCGTTTCTCTTATGTCGTCAAGAGGACTTAAGGACGCGCTCAGGGTTTCCAAGGCGGCGCACAAAAGAGGAATACCCGTTGCGTGGGGCGGAGCAATGCCCTCCATGCAGCACGAAATCTGTCTTGAAAACGAAAACGTTGACTATGTTCTTTTCAGCGAGGGCGAGTTCACCTTTGAGGAACTGCTCGAAGTACTTAGAGGTAATATGGACAAGCACGACGTGCTCAGCCTTTCATATAAAGAAAACGGGAAGATAATCAGAAATCCCGACAGGCCTTTTGCGGATTTAAAGGATATGCCGATAAGCGATTTTTCGCTCATTGACGTTGAAAAATATATGCAGCAGTATCTCGGCTGTCAGAAGATGATGTATCTTTACTCGTCAAAGGGCTGCCCGTGCAGCTGTACATTTTGTACCAACAACTATTTTCACAAGTGCACGCACAGAAAAAGGCCCAATGAATACGTTATTGAAGAGATTAAATATCTTATTGAAAACTACGGGCTTGACGGAGTTTATTTTTCCGACGAGCTCTGGGTTACAAAGAAAGAAGACGCTATTGATTTTTGCCGCAGGGTAAAGGAAAACGACCTTCATTTTCATTTCGGGGTGCAGTGCCGTATAGGAATGTTCTCAAGGGAAGAATTTGAGATGCTGTACGACGCGGGCTGCCGCTGGGCGCTTTTCGGTATTGAAACGGGCTCGCGCGAGATGATGCGGAAAATTAACAAGAGAATAAACTACGACCGCATAGTGCCGACTTTCAAGGAGCTTAATGAAATCGGAATTACTACGGTTGCGACGTTTATTATAGGTTATCCCGGGGAGACGGTTGAAGAGGTAAAGGAAACCGTAGGACTTTTAAATCAGGTTACGGCGAACCTTACGCCTGTATATCATTTTACCCCGCTGCCGGGAACGAAGCTCTATAACGAGGCGATTGAATCGGGACGGTATAAGCCCGCAAAATCGCTTAAAGAACTTTCAAAAATCGTTGCGACTGAGACCATAGGACAGAACCTTTCCGATGTTCCGACAAGGGATTTAAGGGTAATAAGGTGCTGCTTTAACTGGAAGGCGTTCACGAAAAAGGACGCTATCCAGGATGAGAGCAGGCCCTTCGAATTCGCAAAGGATACGATAATAAGCGGACTGCACGCGATATCGCAGAAGGGGCCGATTTTCTTCTTCCTTGACGGCTTCAGGGCGTTTAAGGAGTTTGCCTACACCTTCTGGTATTCGCACGCATATCCGAAAATTATTAAGAAATACGATATTGAATTATGACAGAACGAAAAAAGCTTATATCGGTAGTAGTGCCGGTATATAACGAAAAAGAGAATTTAGAGGAGCTTTACCGCAGGACGACCGAGGTAATGAGCTCGCTTGAAAAATACGACTACGAGATAGTTTTATTTGACGACGGCTCCACCGACGGCTCAAGAGAGATAATCGAGGCGCTCTGCGAAAGGGATTCCCATATAAAAGCTATATTTTACAGCCGTAATTTCGGCTATACGAAAAGCGTATTTTACTGCGTTAAGGAGGCGAAGGGCGACTGCGCAATTCTTCTTCACGCGGATATGCAGAATCCTCCCGAGCTTATTCCCGAGCTTGTTAAGAAGTGGGAAAGCGGCGCTAAAAACGTTCTCGGAATAAAAAATAAAAGCAGGGAAAACCCGATTAAGTATTTTATGAGAACGGTTGTGTACTGGTTTTTTAATCACCTTCTCGGCGTGGCGCTTATTCCGCACGCGACGGAGTTTGAGCTTCTTGACAGAAGCTTTATTGATATTCTTAAAAACGGGAAATTTAAAAATCCGTTTCTCCGAGGGCTTATTATTCAGTACGCGACGGATATTGACTATCTTTACTATACGCAGGATAAGAGAGAAAAGGGAAAGACCCATTTTGATATTAATCAGGCGTACGATTTCGCTATGAGCGGAGTTGTAAGCATGTCTAAAATCCTTCCGAGAAAGATGTTTACCTTCGGAAGAATAATGACGGCAATATGCGTGCTTGAATTTATTATCGGCTTTATTCCGCACGCGGTAAAGCATACGATAGCGGACGTGGGTACGGCGCTTATCGTAAGATTTATTTTCCTTGCGGTATCGGTTGGAATTATGTTTACGGCGCTTATGTTCGAGTATATAGTTTCGCTTCGCGCAAACTCCGACGACGTACCGCTCATTACCGAGGAGAAAAGGATAAACTACTAAACTGAGATGCTTTTTTACGATTTATTCAAGGAGCTTATAGGGTATATTCCCGAGCGGCTCGGTTTTTTGAGCGGCTTCTTTTACGAGGCTATGCCGTTTGTGCTTATGGCGTGCGCGCTGTTTACGGCGTTTTTCGGGCTTAAATACCTTGCGGCGTGGAACGCGGTTTCGTTCTTTTTTATAGGTCTTGCGCTTTCTGCCGAGTATCTTCTCCCGAAACGCGATTTAACGGATATTGTTTACTGGACGTGGTTGGCGGTTTGTTTTATTATCGCTGTTCTCTGCGCCGTATTTTCAAAGTACCTGTTCCGCGTTCAGCTTGTCGTTACGGCGTTTTTTGCGATTTATGCGACTCTTCCCTCGTATATTACGTTTTTCGGGGAGACGTTTTCAAAAATAATAAGCGCGATAGTTGCGCTTTCCGTAGGTTTTCTCACGGTTAAGTACAAATACATAGTAATGATATTTGTAACCTCGTTTTCAGGCTCGTTTGCTTTCTGGGGCGTGGCGGAGGAAAGGTACGGCGTGCCGTATAAAGTACTGCTTGCGTTCTTCACGGGAGTTGCGGCGTGCGCGTTCCAGGTGCTGATTAACCGCAAGAGGCTTGAAGAGACGTACAAAGACGTTAAGAAAAAGTATGAAACGACGAAGAAAACGGGCGAAAAGGCATATCACGAGATAAAAGAAAAGCTTCACGAACATGAGGCTGAAACAAAGGAAGAAGAAACGGACAAAGAGTCCGATATTCAGGAAAATAACACGGAAGAACAGGAAACATTAAGTAAAAGCCCTAATTAAGGAGGACAGGGATATATGGTTTATACAGTAACTCTTAATCCTGCGCTTGACTATACCGTTAAGGTTGACAGCATTAAAAGCGGAGAGATTAACAGGTCGTACGACGAGCAGATTTTTTACGGCGGAAAGGGGATTAACGTTTCGGTTATTCTTACGCGTCTCGGCATTGAAAACCGTGCGCTCGGCTTTCTTGCGGGCTTTACGGGTAAAGAACTTGAAAGTATGCTCAAGGCGGACGGAATTGACTGCGCGTTCAATTATCTTGAAAGCGGTAAAACGAGAATTAACTTAAAAATCAAGAGTGCCGAAGAGTACGAGATTAACGGCGAAGGACCGAAAATCGGCGAAGAGGATATCAAGGCTTTAATCAAAAAGCTTTCCGCGGCAAAGAGCGGAGACTGGGTTGTTCTTGCAGGCGCAATTCCGAAGAGCCTTGACACTAATATTTACGACAAAATCCTTTCCGAACTTGAGGGAAAAGGAATAAACTTTGCGGTTGACGCAACGGGCGAACTCCTTTTGAAATCGCTCAGGCACAGACCGTTTCTTATCAAGCCCAACCGCCACGAGCTTGAGGACTTATTTAAAGTTGAAATCAAGACGGACAACGAGGCTGAAAAATACGCCAAGGAGCTTCAGCGTTTCGGCGCGAAAAACGTTATCGTTTCTCTTTCCGGGGACGGTGCGCTCCTTGTTGACGAAACGGGCGTAACCACAAGGCTTTACAACGCGCCCGGCGAGGTTATAAACTGCGTCGGCTGCGGGGATACGATGGTTGCAGGCTTTATTGCGGGATATATCAACACTATGGATTACGCGTATGCGTTGAAGCTCGGAATTGCCTGCGGAAACGCGACGGCGTATTCCGAAGGACTCGGAGAAAAAGATTTAATAGAAAAAATGCTTAGCGAAAGCTAAGCTTTTTCTTTTTCGGGCATACTTATAATATGGTATGTGAAAAGATGAGAATAATAAACAGAGCGGGAATTCATTTGAGGGCGGCGCAGAAGCTTTCCGACACGGCGGAGAGTTTTCGCGCCGATATTACTCTGTGCTGCGGCGGAAAAGACGTTGACGCAAAAAGCGTTATCGCTTTGATTTCGGCGGGAATTCCCTGTAATGCGCTGTTTGAGATACAGTGCATCGGCGAGGACGAAGAAGAGGCGCTGAGCGCTGTTAAAAAACTTATTGAAAACGGCTTTTATGAAAGTGAAAAGATACTGAAAGGAGCGGGCGTATCGCCCGGATTCGGCACGGGGAAAGCAAAAATAATTAAAAGCGCAGAGGCAAAGCCGAGCGACGCCGTGCGTGAAAACGAAAGAGAAAGACTGACCGCGGCGACAGACGAACTGAAACGCAGGCTTAAAGATACCGAAGGAATATCGCGTGAGATTGAGAGCGCTTACATTTCGATTTTGGACAAAACCGACGTTTTTAAAAGAATTGAGGACGGCGTTTCTGCTGAAAGGGCGGTGTATGACGCTTTTACAAAACTGAGCAAAACTCTTGAAAAATCGGACAGCGGGGTAATACGGCTCAGGGCGTGCGAGATACGCGAAATCAGGGACAGGCTCATATTAATCCTTAAAGGAAGGGAGGATTACAAAACGCCGGACGGCGGGATTATCGTAATGAAAGAGCCGTTAATAACGGTAATTGCGAGGCTTGATTCGAAAAGCGTTGACGGAATTGTGTGCGAAACGGGAGGCAGCGCGAGCCACGGCGCGATAATCGCAAGGGCGAAGGGAATACCCGCGGTGTTTTCGGTAAAAAACTGCACAAAGCTGATTATAGGCGGCGACGTGATTTCGGTTGACGGGGACAGCGGAGAGGTTAAGACCTTTTTGGACGAAGGCGAAAAACCGCAGAAAAAGCCGCCCTGCAAAAAACGGGCGGGGCTTAAAATATATGCAAATATTACATCCGCCGAGGAGGCGAAAAGTGCGCTGAAAAACGGCGCCGAGGGGATAGGCCTTTTCAGAACGGAATTCCTCTTTTTAAACGGGACGGGCGAGCCTTCCGAGGAGGAGCAGTTTTCCGTTTACGCACAAACAGCGGAGATTATGGGTGAAAAAGAAGTAATAATCAGGGCGCTCGATACGGGAGGCGACAAGAAAATTCCGTATTTTTCGACGGGAAAGAGGGGCGCGGCTTTTCTTCTTGAAAGGCGGGACGTTTTTAAAAGACAGACGAGAGCGGTTATGAGAGCGGCGGCGCACGGAAACGTTAAATATATGCTTCCGTTTATAACGGGGGCTGAGGAGATAAGAGCGGCGAAGGTTCTGATTGAAGAGTGCGCGGCGGAGCTTGAGGGCGAGGAAAAGGAATATAAAAAACCGCCGCTCGGCGTAATGATGGAAACGCCGTCGGCAGTTTTGATTTCGGATATACTTGCAAAGGAGTGCGACTTTTTTTCAATCGGGACAAACGACCTTGCAAGCGGGATTTCAGGTAAGAAAAGAGAGGAGTGCGCCGTTGAGGACGCATTTTGCCCCGCCGTGATGCGTGCCGCCCGACAATGCGTACAAAGCGCAAAAGAAGCGGGAATAGAGGTCGGCTTATGCGGAGCGGCGGCGGAGGTTGAAGAATATGCCTCGCTCGCCGAAGAGTGGGGCGCAGACAGTATTTCGCTTACCTTTTAACAGTTGAACACGGTTTCTCCTCCCGTTTTATAGGCGGGGAAGGAATCCGCGTCGGCATTGTGAATTGAATTGAAGAGCGACTGCTCAACGCCGGGATTATCCTTTTTCAGCTCTTTGATAAGCTGTTTTATTTCCTGACGTTTTGAGTCGCCTATGCCGTCGCCCGAAAGACCGATTTTTTCCGTAAAACGGCAGGCGCACTGAATAAAAGACAGCGAGTTGAAATCGCGCCATTTAATAATATCGTCCTCGTGGACGCAGTAAAGCGGGCGTATTAGTTCCATCCCCTCGAAGTTGGTTGAGTGCAGCTTCGGGAGCATCGCCTGAACCTGCGAGCCGAAGAGCATACCGAGCAGGGTCGTTTCAATAACGTCGCTGAAATGGTGGCCGAGGGCTATTTTATTGCAGCCGAGTTCCTTTGCCTTTGCGTAGAGGTGCCCCCTCCTCATTCTTGCGCAGAGGTAGCAGGGGGATTTTGTAACGCTGTCGGCAACGGCGAAAATATCGCTTTCAAATATTGTAAGCGGGATTTCAAGCGCGGCGGCGTTATCCTCGATTTTCTTACGGTTAGCTTCGTTATAGCCCGGGTCCATAACAAGATACACGGCGTCAAAGGCGACGCCGCTTTTTTCTTTATAAAGCCCTATGAGTTTAGCAAGGAGCATAGAGTCTTTGCCGCCTGAAATACAGACGGCAATTTTATCGTTTTCGTTTATCAGCTCATAATCGTTAACCGCTTTTTCAAACGGCTCCCAGATTGTTTTGCAAAACTCGTTAAGTATTGAATTTTCAGCTTTTTTTGCGCTTGTCATTATTCGCTTTCAAATCTCTTTCTCTGTTCAATTACCGCATTGTGCATATCTTCCTTGGTTTTGCCCGTCAGCTTATAGAAGAAGAACGGAACGCCTGCAAGGAACATCATAAGGCCGTGGAATACGGTGTAGAAGAACAGCATTTTTATCTGGGTATCCGTAGACTGTACGGGGTTCGGTACGGCGTCGGTCGGCTGGATGTACTGAATAATCGAGTGGTCGCCGTAGAGAATACGCGGAGCAAGGGCGCTCGCTATCGTTCCGCTTATCATTGTGCCGATGCCGATAACGGTCGGAAGGGTTGCGTCGAGGCGCTTTCCCGTTTTGAGTTCGATATCCTCGAGAACATCCGCCTGGAACATAGTCGGGAGAAGGTTTGAAGCGCCGAACTGAAGTCCGATAAGGAAGAGCGTGATGATGAATACAATCTGCAAAACGCTGTTTCCGCTTTTGAAATAACTGTAACCTACGGCAAAGGCGATAACGTTTGCAATAACGGAATAGATACCGCTTCCTATATAGAGAACCTTTGAGTTGAACTTCTTTAAAAGGAAGTTGATTACAAGCATACCTACCGCAGTTCCTATACCCGTCGGGAGGCCGAAGAGCAGGAACTTTGAGGTTGAGCCGAGAATTGCCGCGGCGAGGAAGGGGCCGAGATAGGTCGAGATATTTCTGAAGCTCTTTAAGAAGTCGGAAAGGATAATCGACCACGCATATTTATTTGTGAGAATATCTTTAAATCCGACAATGGGATTCTTCTTTTCGGCGGTATAAACGACTCTTTCCTGAACCGCGTTCATACCGAGGAGCATGGCGATTACGCCGACTACGCCGCAAAGGCCCGCGCCGATAATATACTGAAGTCCTTCGTTGTCCTTCCAGATAAGGCCGATAACGAGAATTATTACGAGGGGTGCCGAGTTGCCGACTGCTGAGGAGATACTCCTGAAAGAGATAACCGTATCCCTTTCTTTCATATTCGGCGTCATTACGATTGCCACCATATTTACCGAGTTTCCGAAATGGGTGAGAATTGCCCAGGAAACGCCGATAGTGACGATATAAATCATAACGAGGGGACCGGTAATGAAGGCGGGCTTAAAGAAACTGAGGACAAGAAGTATGCCGATAGGTATTGCCGAGGCGATACCGAGGGGCTTGAATTTGCCGCGCTTGCCCATTTTTCTTCCGTCGATATACATAGCTATAAAGAAGTTGAGTACGAACGGAATGATGCTGAGTAGAGTGTTATAAAGAGATGCCTGACTGTCCGAAAGCCTAAGTACGTTAACTATATAGGCGTTTCGGAAATTGCCTACCATGCCCGTCATGTTCGTATAGAAGAATACGGCTACAAGGTAGAGAATGAATTCGCTTTTCTTTACATACTTTCGGTCAGTATGATTTTCTAAAACATTTTCCATAAATTATCCTCCTTGTTTTCAATATAACACATTTCGTTTTTTGTTGCAATAATAAAGGGCGTAATATATAATTAAAGAAAGGAGTGATTTTTATGGCAGTAATCAAAAACGGAAACACGGTTGTTCTTGAAACAAAGAATTACCACTATGCTTTTGCATATGACGAGGACGGTTACGTTCACAGCGTGCACTGGGGCGACAAGTGCCCCGTGAAGGATTATGAGGTTGACGACATAGGCGACGAGAACCCGAACCACTCGGTTCTTGACCAGATAAGGTGCGAATATACGCCCTTCGGAAAGACTATGTACCGTCCGTGCGCCGTCAAGGTGCGCTTCCCCGACGGGTGCAGGGAGATTAACCCCGAATTCGTAAGCTGTGAAACGGGTGACGACAGCGCAATAATTACGCTTAAGGACTGTTACTATCCGCTTGAAATAAAGCTTCTTTATATGGTTTACGAGGAGTACGACGTTATCAAAAGAAGCGTGTGCTTTAAAAATACGGGAAATGAGGATATTGTGTTTGAAACGCTTATGAGCACGGAACTGACTCTTCCCGGAACAAAGCCGTATCACATTATGAACACGAGCGGCGGCTGGGCTGCCGAAGGCATACCTGCTGAAACCGTGCTTCAGGCGGGAAGCCTTTCCTTCGAGAGCAGGCAGGGCAGACAGGGACACATAAATTCCCCCTATATTATCGCGTATAACGACGCCGACGAGAAGAAGGGCAAGGTCTATTCCGCACACCTTATGTGGAGCGGAAACTTCGAGATTAAGGCGTACCGTGACCTGCTTAATATCACGAGGATTACGCTCGGGCTTAACCCCTTTGATTTTGAACACGTATTAAAGGGCGGCGAGAGCTTTATTGCGCCCGCGGTTATCTGCACCGTATCCGACGGCTTCGGCGATATGAGCCGTAACCTCAACCGCTTCGGATATAACGAGGTGCTTCCGAAGGAGTTTGCAAAGAAAACTCTTCCCGTGCTTTACAATTCGTGGGAGGCGACTGAATTTAACGTTAACGTTGCAGACCAGACGGCGCTTGCAAAGAAGGCAGCGGCAGCGGGATGCGAGCTTTTCGTTATGGACGACGGCTGGTTCGGCGCGAGAAACCTTGATAACGCGGGACTCGGCGACTGGACTCCCAACCCCGAAAAGTTCCCGAACGGACTCGGCGAGCTTGTTGATAACGTAAACGCCGAGGGTATGGCGTTCGGACTCTGGGTAGAGCCTGAAATGGTAAACCCCGACAGCGATTTATTCCGCGCTCACCCCGACTGGGCATATCATTATGAACACAGGCAGGCGAGCGAGATAAGAACTCAGCTCGTGCTCAATATGACGAAGCCCGAGGTTCAGGAATACATATTCAACTGTATTGATAAGCTTCTCAGTGAGAACAATATCAAGTATATTAAGTGGGATATGAACAGACCGTTTTCCGAAACGGGGGCGGAAAATCTTGAAAACCCGAAGATGCTCTGGTATCTTCACACCAAGGCGGTTTACGACATAGTTGACAGATTAAAGGAAAAGCACCCGAAAGTACAGTTTGAAAGCTGTTCTTCGGGCGGCGGACGCTGCGACTGGGGCGCGCTGTCGCACTATGACGAGGTATGGCCGAGCGACAATACCGACGCGATTGACAGAATCGTAATTCAGAAAACCTATGCGCTCACTCACCCCGTAAAGACTATGCGCGCGTGGGTTACGGATATAAACTGGTACAACTCAGCCTCGGCGGAAACCTCAGCAAGTATTCAGACGAGGATATTAAAACGTGCAGGAAGTACGTTGATATGTATAAGGGCTTCCGCGATATTATTCAGTTCGGCGACCTTTACAGGCTTCTTGATATCGACAAAGACGAGATTTCGGCAGATATTTACGTTGATTCAAAGAAGGAAAAAGCGGTTCTCTTTATCGCCTCGGTAAATACGCGCATGATGAAAAAGACCGTACCGCTTTACATTGACGGACTTGACGAAAAGAAAGTTTATAAATTTGAATTCGAAGGCAAGGAATACAAAAAGAGCGGGGCATACCTTAAAAACGTAGGCATACCCGTTGAGATAAGAAAGCAGTATTACAACAGCATTATAAGTGTAAAGGCAGTTTAAATACATTTAAAGGGAGAGAGAATTATGAAAAAACATTATCACTCGCATTTTCCTGTCTTTTGATAATTGCGTCGCTGACGGCGTTGCTGTTTACCGCTTTTGCAGGCGACGTAATTAACGTAACGAGCGAAGCGGAACTTATTGCGGCGCTCAACAAAGAAACCGTTGTAGACGAAATCAATATCACCTCCGGTTTTACTATGCGTTTTTAAAGATACAGCGCGAGATCAACCTCGTTTGAAAAGGCTTTTGAGGTATCACGTCCTACGATTATAACGTCGTTAAGGAGCATATTCTGCTGTAAAAGCTTGCCCCTCAGCTCCCTTATAAATTCTACGGTTTTTTCATCGGGAGCGAGATTTGAAGAAAAGGTTTTATATGCGAGGATTACGGAAAACGCCTCGTATTTATCAGCAAGGGAGCAGCATTTTGAAAGTTCTTCGCTGCCGAATTTCAGCTCCCCGGCGCAAAGGGCGTCGCAGGAGATAATATTCATATTCTTATCGGTGAACGCGCAGTAAACGCATTCGCGGTGGTTCAGCCCGATAAGGGAGGTAAAATACTTTCTTGAGGCGGCGTGATTGTTAAGAACCTTTATATTCTCATAACCCTCCGTGATTGTGCGCACGTTAAGATTTTTTACAAGAGTAATGAGCACTGCGGAGTCCCTGTCCATTCCGCCGACCTCGATAAGGCTGTCAAAATCGGCGTTGATTACGGCTGAAAAAGAGCCGAAACGGTTAATCAGCCTTTCGGCAACGGGACCTGCCTCGTGGATGGGAAGGGTGAAAAGCAAAAGCAGTTCAAGCGCTTTTTTATTATCCATTTCGCACAGGCTCGACTTCGCAAACAGTTCCTCGAGCTGGTTTCGGTATTCGTTTTTATAAAAGGGTTCCATAGGCGTTCTCCTTTCTTCGTTAATTCTAACACAGGCGGGCACGTAAATGCAACAATATTTCCTTGACAATAAACTTCTTATAATATAAAATTGTTGTATACACTTCATTTCGGAGGTTTTATTATGAAAAAAGCAATATCAATCGCACTGTCAGTGTTATTAATAGCAGGCGTTTTTGCATCCTGTTCGGGAAATAAAAACAAAAGCCTTATTGCAAAGGAATTCAGCGACGAGGCGCTTATTATCGGCTATACCGAAGAGGTTGAGCCCTTCCTTAAAGCCAAGGGCGACGGCGACGCAGAGGGCTTCATCCCCGAGCTTTGGGCAAAGATATTCAACGACGTTAAGGGAGACCTTAAAACCTACCGTTTTGAGAAGGTTGAAAAGGGCTATATGCTTGAAGACGACGGCGGATTCTTTGATAAGGACAAGAAAGAGTACAGCGCGGGGCTTCTTATGGGCGCGGCACATAAAAACGACGGCACCTTCAACGAGGACTATTCCTTCACCGAGCCGATTATTACAAACAGAATAATCGCGGTTACGAAGGCGGGCGGCAGTATAAAGACTTACGGCGACTTCAAGGGCGCTAAGGTAGTTGTTACAAACGACGGCGCAAAAAAAGCGCTTGACGCTAATAAGGCGGTTGCCTCGGCGTGCGCCAAGATTGACAAGAACGAAGACGTAAAGGCGGCGCTTAAACTCCTTGATTCCGGCAAGGCGGACGCGGTAATTACCGACGAATTCAGCTTCAATCCGCTCAAAGCGGGCGACGCTTATACCGTGCTTGAAGGCGAGCTCGATACGATTGAATACGTAATTGCCTGCGCTAAATACAGCGGCTGGAAGGATTCGATTAACAACGCGATTTATGAGCTTAAAAGCCCGGATTATAACGACAAGGACGAGTTCACTCCGCTTGTTGAAAAGTATTTCGGATACAACGCTTCTTATTTCAGCTATGAGAGCGAAACGGATAAATAAATAAAAAGCGGGAGAGGGTAGATTTACCCTCTCTTTTTTATATCAAACCTTTACTTTTTGCCGAGTTTATTATATTATATATTAGTTATTAAAAAAGAGGTTAAAGCTATGGAAGAAACAAGAAGTACATTTAAAGGTAAACTCGGATTTGTGCTCGCTGCGGCGGGCTCTGCGGTAGGACTCGGAAACCTCTGGCGCTTTCCGTATCTTGCGGCAAAGTACGGCGGGGGAATGTTCCTGCTCGTTTATATTATACTTGCGGTTACGTTCGGTTTTGTTTTAATGATAACCGAAATTTCAATAGGAAGAAAAACTCAGCTCTCTCCGCTCAAGGCGTTCGGTGCGCTTCATAAGAAATGGAATTGGCTCGGCGCGCTCGCGACGGTAGTTCCCTTGCTGATTTTCCCGTATTACTGCCTTATAGGCGGCTGGGTTACGAAGTACGCGGGAGTTATGCTTATCGGGCAGGTAAAGCAGGCGGCTCAGGACGACTATTTCGGAAATTATATCTCCTCAACCGCGGACCCGATAATGTGGTTTTTAATCTTCATTATTGCGACTACGCTCGTAATAGTTTTCGGCGTAAATAACGGAATTGAAAAGCTTTCGCGCGTACTTATGCCCGCGCTTTTAATACTCACGGTAGGGCTTTCAATCTACGTTGTAACAAGGCCCGGCGCATCACAGGGAATTAAGTACTATCTTCTTCCCAACATAAAGGATTTAAGCATAAAGACGTTCCTTGCGGCGCTCGGACAGCTCTTCTATTCAATGTCGCTCGCCATGGGTATAATGATAACCTACGGCTCGTATTTTTCAAAAGAGGAGCACATTGAAAAGGCGACGAGGCAGATTGAGGTGTTCGACACGGCAATCGCCTTCCTCGCGGGACTTATGATTATCCCGTCGGTATTCGTTTTCTCGGGCGGGGATAAAGAGGCGCTCGGAAAAGGTCCGTCGCTTATGTTCGTAACGCTTCCGAAGGTGTTCAATTCAATGCCCGGCGGAAGAATTATAGGCAGCGCGTTTTTTATCCTTGTTCTTTTCGCTGCGATAACGAGTTCCGTTTCAATTATGGAGGCAATCGTTTCGGGTATAATTGACGCGTTTAAAATATCGAGAAACAGGGCGACCGTCCTAGTTGCGGTGTTCGGAATACTCGTCGGTATTGCGTGCTCGCTCGGCTTCGGAATATGGAGCAGCGTCAAGCTCTTCGGCTTTGATATTCTCGACTTCCTCGACTTTATTTCAAACAGCGTACTGCTTCCGTTCGTCGGTATGATGACGTGCATAGTAGTCGGCTTTGTTATCAAGCCCGACGCGATTATTAGCGAGGTCGAACTCAACGGCGAGTTCACTATGAAAAAGTTTTACTACGCTATGGTAAAATGGATTGCGCCGATATTCATTTTTGCAATTCTTATTTCAAGCATACTTGAGGGAATAGGTCTATTAAAGATATGAACGTATTTGATTTTGACAACACTATTTACGACGGGGAAAGTACGCTCGATATGTTTTTCTTCTATATCGTCAGAAAGCCGTGGCTGATTAAAATGCTGCCGACGGTTTTAAAGGCGTTTGCACGGTACAAGAAGGGCGAGGTATCGCTTTCCGAGGCGCTTGAGCGCTACGCGCCGCTTGTTGAAAAGGACATACTCAGGGTTGTTGATTTTGAAAAGGACCCAGGCGAATTCTGGGACAGACATATGAAGAAAATCAAGCCGCTTTATGAGGAACTGAGAAGCGACGACGACCTTATTATTACCGCGTCGCCGGATTTTAACGTTGAGGAAATCTGCAAAAGGCTCGGTATAAAGCGCTATCTTGCCTCGCGCATTAACAGGGAAACGGGACTAATTGAATTTGCAAACCTCAGGGAAAACAAAATCAAGGCGTTTCTTGAGCAGTACGGCGAATGCGAGATTGAGAATTTTTACACCGATTCACCCGAAAATGACGCGGTTATGGTAGACAAGGCAAAGCACGCGTTCATAGTGAGGAAAAACAAGGTAACGCAAATTAAATAATTTACAATATATATTATCTATGGTATAATTAAGTATTATATCAGAGTATTTGAGGTATCAGAGTGAAAAACACGGATATTAAAAATAACGACAGCCTTGTGATAGGGCGAAATGCAGTTCTTGAACTGCTCAAAAGCGGCCGCGAAGTTGAGAGCGTTTATATTGCAAAGGGCGAAAGAGAAGGCTCGATAAAGAGCATAGTCGCGCTTTGCAGAGAGAAGAAAATCGTTATCAAGGACGTGGACAAAAGGAAGCTTGACGCAATAAGCGCAGGGGCTAACCACCAGGGTGTTGCGGCGAACGTTCCCGCCCACGAGTATTCGAGCGTTGAGGATATTCTTTCATACGCCGAGGAAAAGGGCGAGGCGCCGTTTATAATTATCTGTGACGAAATTGAGGACAGCCACAACCTCGGGGCGATAATAAGAACCGCCGAGGCGTGCGGCGTTCACGGAATAATAATACCGAAAAGGCGAAGCGCGGGGCTTAACTTCATAGTTGCAAAAACCTCGTGCGGAGCGCTTGAATATATGAGGGTTGCAAGGGTCGGCAATCTTGCGCAGACTATTGACGAACTCAAAAAGAAAAACATCTGGGTATACGCTGCGGATATGGACGGACAGCGCTGGGACAAGACCGATTATTCGGGCGGCGTTGCGCTTGTAGTCGGAAACGAGGGCAGCGGAATAGGACGGCTCATTAAGGAAAAATGCGACGTTACGGTGAGCCTTCCGATGCTCGGGCACATAAATTCCCTTAACGCTTCGGTTGCGTCGGGAATAATAATGTATGAAATAGCAAGGCAAAGGCTGGAATAAAAACAAAAACGGTGAAAAGATGAGCGATAATCTGTCAATTGATGAGATAATTAAAAGAGCTCAGCAGATTAAAAATGAGGCGGAAAAGCAGCTTCAGGCGGCTGAAAAGAGCCTCGACGAAAAGGCAAAGCAGGCAATCGAAGAAGTAGTCGTAGACGAAGAGGCGGTTGCAAAAAGAATTGCCAAGGCGTATGAAAAGGCTGAGGAGGAAGAGGACATAAAGGTTTATGTCCCCTCTGAAACTGCGCCTGAAAACACTGAAGAGCCTGAGAGCATAGACGAACCTCAGGAGGTTCCCGCGACGGGAAAAACCGTTACGATTGACGTTTCCGCCGCTGAGGAGGACGAGGAGCAGGAGGAAGCTGACGACAACACGATTACCTTCTTCCCCGACGCTCCCGCAGAGGAAAAGACGATACAGGCGAACTTTGTTTCAACCGTAAGCGAAAAGACGGGCGAGCACGATTTGGAGCCTATACCGACGATTGTTTCAACCCAGCACGTAAAGACCTTTAACAGCGACAGTAAAGACGAAGAGGATTACGAGGTTGAGGTCGGCGTTCAGATTAAGTTTGACGGCTTTGACGAAAATATTGACACGGTTGAAAAAATTGACGAAAAGCTTGCGGAGAAAGAGCTTGAAAAGCGCCGCGAGGAGAAGGTCGGCAAATTCAGGCTTTTCGGCCCGGACGAAACGGACGACCAGCTCGGGGATATAAATCTTGCTCCCGACGAGTATGACAAAACGAGCGAGAGGGACGCGTTCCTCGACAGGCTTATATCAAGGCGCTCGGCGATAACGGCTAAGCTTATGATTACGCTTTTCCTGTTTATTCCGCTTATTCTTATGGCGGTATTTAAAGAAAACGCGCGCTTTCCGCTTTTCCTTTCGTCACACACGGTTTACTTTTCAATAGTTACGGCGATTTACGTATTAACTCTTATTTTTAACTATAACGTACTTGCGCACGGATTTAATTTCAAAAAGGGAATAAACGCGGATACTCCCGTGAGTATCGCTGCGCTCGGAGTGCTTGCGCATACGGTGCTTTCAATGCTCAATATCGGGCTTTGGTACGATAACGGAGTTCTGCTTGCGCCCGCCGCCGTTTTTGCGCTGTTTATGTCGCAGCTCGGCAAGCGGATAATGATGAACCGTCTTGTACTGAATTTTGATTATATTTCAAACAGAAACAGCAAATACACCGTTGAAAACATCGCAAATAACGTTGACGCGGAAATAATCAGCAGGGGCGTTGTCGACGGGGACGAGCCTGTGATAAAAAGCAGCGTTAAGTGCGACTTTCCGACCAACTTCCTTGAAATCTCCTGCAAGAGTGAGCCTGCGGATAATATTGCAAGAAGAATATTCATTGTTGATATTATTCTCAGCGTTCTTCTGCTCGGCGGAGTTATATTCCTGGATAATCTCAATACGGCGGTTAACGCCGCGCTTTCGGGACTTGTGATAGCGCTGCCGATTTCGTCGCTGTTTATCTCGAATATCCTGCTCGGGGATATATCCTCGCAGCTTTCGGATTATGACGCGGTAATCTGCGGATATGAGGGCGCATATATGACGCAGGACGCGGACGCCGTAGCAATGGAGGCGGCGGATTTGTTCGCCAATAACGCCTGCGACTTCCACGGGGTTAAAACCTTCGGCGGAACGAAGGTTGACGACGCGATTATCTACGCTGCGGCGGTTATGATTCAGACGAAAAGCCCGCTCGCGCACGTATTTGACGATATTATTATCGGAAAGCAGTCCATACTTCCCAAGGTTGAGGGAATAACCTATGAGGAAAAAATGGGAACGTCGGCGTGGATATATAAGAAAAAAGTCCTCGTCGGAACGAGGGAAATGATGAAGAGCCACGACGTATCCGTTCCGCAGGAGAGCTTTGAAAACAAGTACACGATTAAAGACAGGAAGGCGCTTTACCTTGCGCTTGACGGAAAACTGCTCGCGCTCTTCGTGGTAAGCTACAATGCCGACCCCGATTTGAAGAGAGAGCTCAGGAAGCTTGAAAAAAGCGGAATTGCGCTGATAGTAAAAAGCGCGGACCCGTACATAAATGAGGAGAGCCTGAGAGAGCTTTTCTCACTTCCCGAAGGATTTATCCACGTTATGAATTATTCGGCGGCAAGGGTATACGACAAGTACTCGAACCTTGACGTTGAAACCTCTCCGGCATACGTCGTTCACGGCGGAACGGCGCTCGGACTCGTTTCGGCTATGAGGGGAGCGGGAATACTCGTATCGGCAAGAGGACTTACCGCGTTTCTTCTCACCTTCGGCTCAGTGCTCGGCTTTGCGGGAATTGCGCTGCTCAGCGCTTTCAGGGCGTACGGAGAAATTACGGCGCTCGCAATAATCATCTATCAGATAATCTGGACGGTATTTATGTATATCGTAACGAAGTTCAGAAGTATAGGACTATAAAAAACTCCCGACGGGTGTCGGGAGCTTTTTTAATGGAGAATTGAGAATGGAGAATGGAGAGTTGAGAATGGAGAGTTTTTGAACTCTTATCTTTTTAACCACTGTGCCCAGACGGCGAAAACCTCGCGCGTGAAGAAGGTCGGCTTTGCGCGCCGTGAGGAGCGCGAGGGGATTGAAGAAGCGGTAAGCCCGTTCTTTTTACAAATCATTGAGGCGCGGTACTGGTGGTACTCGCTCGTTGCGACGGCAACGTCGGAGGAAAATCCGTTTTCGTCAATGATTATCTTTGCGTTGGCGACGTTCTGGTCGGTATTGGTGGATTTATCTTCGATATAAATACGGCTTTTGTCAATGCCGTTTTCAGTCATTAAATTGAATATGCACTGCCCTTCGGAGAGGTCCTCGTCGGCGCCCTGACCGCCCGTTGCTATTGCGACGGAGTCGGGGTGCTCTTTCATATAATCGGCGGCTGCATTGCAGCGCGCTTTAAGAGTCATACTCGGGATACTGCCCCTTATCTGGCAGCCGAGGACTATAACCGTGCTCTCATTATCGGCGGTGTATTTTGAATGCTTAACGACCTGCGAGAGCGTTGCAAAAAACACCGCGGAGAAGATAACGAGCAGTGCGCAGATTACTGAGATAATCGCCCTTCCCCGAGAGGTCTGAAACGCCTGTAAGATTTTATCGAGGAACACGGCAGTAAAAATCAGAACTCCCGCAACGCCGAAGCCGAAGAGGTTGCCCGCGTTGATTACCCCGAGGGATACAAGCGGGCCTGCATAGATATAGAAAATATACAGACCCATAAGTATTAATGCTATTTTAATAATCAATTTTATCACCGAAATTATTTTACTTTTACGGCTGTTTTCTTGCTCCATTTTGTATAAACCTTTTCGCCGTAGCCCTGATTTTTATATACGCGTACCCTTACGTAGTACTTTTTGTTTGATTTGAGTTTCTTGAGGGTTCGGCTGTTTTTCTTCGCGCCCTTGACGGTCACGATTTTGGAAGTTTTCATATTCTTTTTGAGAGAATACTGAATCTGATAGCCCGAGCAGTCCTTAAAAGTCTGCCACCTGACGTAAATCTGCTTTTTATTTTTGCTTAAAATCTCTGTATTAGGGGCTTTAAGATTAATCTTTGCCGAGAGATTCTTTTCAAACTTCGCAACGGCAACGTTGTTTTTATCGTAGAGTTCAATGCTGTATTTTCCGCTGCCTTTTACAAAGCCCTTCGAGCCTTTCGTTTTATAAATTTTCGGTTTAAGGCTCTTATATACAAGCTGAGAGTTGGGGATAGTGAGGTAATTTGAATAATAGCCGGTAAAAAACCCCTTAACCGAATGCTTGAAGTACTTCTTTTCAACGGGTGTGCTGAAAAGTGTATAGGTGCTTATAAATCTGAAATGAACGTCAATGCTGTCGGTATATGATTTATTCGTAAAGTCGGTAAACTTCGTCTTGCTTTCCGTAGTCGAGAAGATTGCGTAATAGGAATCTACCTTCTTAAACTTAAACGAGGCAATACCGATACTTTTTATACCTGCCGAAGAGGCATCCGAAAGAGTGTCGGTCAACGCGGTCTTAAACTCGGCATAATCGTTATTCATTAACGAAAAGACTGTCTTGCCGTAGCCGGAATAGATGAACTTCATCGGCGTTCCGTCCGAGCACAGTTCAATATATTCGCCGGTTTTTTCGTCAGTCCCCGCCTTATAGCCGAGCATGGTTTCGGCAGCCCTCTGCTGAGCGAACTTCTGAAGGTCGGAATCAACGGTAAGGGGGTCAAGATTATTATCTTCCCTTGCTTCGTTCAAATCAGATACAAGAGTTTTTGCAACCGTATTATACTGGGTTCCCGTAATCTTAACGGTAAAGCAGTTTGTGGCCGCTTCGGCGGGGAAAGATACCGCCGCAAAGGAAACGGCTAAAACAAGAGATAATAATACAGATAATGTCTTTTTCATACAAGCACCTCGTTTACTGTCTTATATTTTAGCATTATAAATTATTAATGTCAATGAAAAAGGGCACCCTGAATGTTCAGAGTGCCCTCGTTTTACAAGGATTTATTTGTCAGCGTCAAAAGTCTTTCTGGCTTCTTCCCAGCCTGCTTTGATGCTCTTGATACCCTTTGCAACTACGTCCTTAATGTCGTCGGTTGCGTTAGCGGTAGCGTCCTGAAGCTTGTTAGCTGCGTCCTGTAAAGCATCCTTTGCAGCAGCGAGCTTAGCCTCAACCTCTTCCTTGGTGATGTCCTTAGCGGCGTCTTTTTCAGCTTTCTCAGCGATAGCAGCCTGAGCAGCGGCAAGACGTGCAATCGGAACACGGAACGGTGAGCAGGATACGTAATCAAGACCAATCTTGTGGCAGAACTCAACGGAGCTCGGGTCGCCGCCGTGCTCACCGCAGATACCGCAGTGAAGCTCGGGTCTTGTAGCCTTACCGTTCTTAACTGCAAGCTCCATAAGCTGGCCTACGCCTGTCTGGTCGAGCTTTGCAAACGGGTCGTTTTCGAAAATCTTTGCGTCATAGTAAGCGTCAAGGAACTTACCTGCGTCGTCACGGCTGAAGCCGTAAGTCATCTGGGTAAGGTCGTTTGTACCGAAGCAGAAGAACTCAGCTTCCTTAGCGATGTCAGCGGCTGTAAGAGCAGCACGCGGAATCTCAATCATAGTACCTACTTCGTACTTCATATCGGAACCTGCAGCCTCGATTTCAGCGTCGGCAACTGCAACTACGATATCCTTAACGTACTTTAATTCCTTGGAATCGCATGAAAGCGGAATCATAATCTCGGGAACGATTGTCCAGTCGGGATGATTCTTCTTAACGTTGATGGCAGCTCTGATAACAGCCTTGGTCTGCATCTTAGCGATTTCGGGATAAGTAACAGCAAGACGAAGTCCTCTGTGACCCATCATCGGGTTGAACTCGTGGAGTCCCTGAATGATGCCCTTAATCTCTTCAACGCTCTTATTCTTTGCGGCAGCAAGCTTTTCAATATCAGCTTCTTCCGTAGGAACGAACTCGTGAAGCGGCGGGTCAAGGAATCTGATGGTTACGGGACAGCCTTCAAGAGCTTCGTAAAGAGCTTCGAAGTCATTCTGCTGATAGGGAAGAATCTTCTCAAGAGCAGCTTCTCTGTCCTCAACCTTTGTTGAGCAAATCATCTCACGGAAAGCAGCAATTCTGTCTTCCTCGAAGAACATATGCTCTGTACGGCAGAGACCGATTCCCTCTGCACCGAGTTCTCTTGCCTTCTTAGCGTCGGCAGGAGTGTCGGCATTTGTACGAACCTTAAGAGTTCTGTACTTGTCAGCCCATGCCATAATTCTTCCGAATGTACCTGCGATTTCGGCATCCTTAGTAGCGATAATGCCTTCGTAGATGTTACCGGTTGAACCGTCGATTGAAATATAGTCGCCCTCGTGGAACTGCTTTCCTGCGAGAGTAAATACCTTATTGTCTTCGTCCATAATGATATCGGAGCAGCCCGATACGCAGCAGGTTCCCATACCGCGTGCAACAACGGCAGCGTGAGAGGTCATACCGCCTCTTACGGTAAGGATACCCTGAGAAGCCTTCATACCGGTGATATCTTCGGGTGAAGTTTCAAGACGTACAAGAATAACCTTTTCGCCTTTAGCGTTCCATGCGTCAGCGTCTTCGGCAGTAAATACAACCTTACCGCAAGCTGCGCCGGGAGAAGCGCCGAGTCCCTTGCCGAGCGGAGTTGCAGCCTTAAGAGCAGCAGCGTCGAACTGGGGATGAAGGAGAGTGTCAAGGTTACGCGGGTCAATCATTGCTACAGCTTCTTCTTCGGTTCTCATGCCTTCGTCAACGAGGTCGCATGCAATCTGAAGAGCAGCCTGAGCAGTTCTCTTACCGTTTCTTGTCTGAAGCATGTTAAGCTTACCGTGCTCAACGGTGAACTCCATGTCCTGCATATCTCTGTAATGAGCTTCAAGAGTTTTACAAACTTCCTTGAACTGAGCGAAAGCCTCGGGGAACTTCTGCTCCATCTCGCTGATGTGCATAGGAGTACGAACGCCTGCTACAACGTCCTCGCCCTGAGCGTTGGTAAGGAACTCACCGAAGAGGCCCTTTGCGCCCGTTGCGGGGTCACGTGTGAAAGCAACGCCTGTACCGCAGTCGTCACCCATATTACCGAATGCCATTGACTGTACGTTAACGGCGGTACCCCATGAATAGGGGATATCGTTATCACGGCGGTATACGTTAGCTCTCGGGTTGTCCCATGAACGGAATACAGCCTTAACTGCACCCATAAGCTGTTCTTTCGGGTCGCTCGGGAAATCTTCGCCGATTTTTGCTTTATATTCAGCCTTGAACTGCTCTGCAAGGTTCTTGAGGTCGTCTGCGTCAAGCTCTGTATCCTGAGTTACGCCCTTTTCCTCTTTCATCTTGTCGATAAGCTGCTCAAAGTACTTCTTGCCGACTTCCATAACTACGTCTGAATACATCTGGATAAATCTTCTGTAGCAGTCATATGCCCAGCGCGGATTACCGGACTTTTCAGCCATAACCTCAACAACCTCTTCGTTAATACCGAGGTTAAGGATTGTATCCATCATACCGGGCATTGAAGCACGTGCGCCGGAACGTACGGAAACGAGAAGCGGATTTTCCTTATCGCCGAACTTCTTGCCTGTGATTTCTTCCATCTTTACGATGTACTCTTCAATCTCAGCCATAATGTCGGGATTAATCTGTCTTCCGTCTTCATAGTACTTGGTACAAGCCTCGGTAGTGATTGTGAAACCCTGGGGAACAGGGAAGAAACTACCGTCGGAAAGTTTGAGATTAGTCATCTCAGCAAGGTTTGCGCCCTTACCGCCGAGAAGCTCTCTCATGTTAGCGTTACCCTCTGAGAAGAGATAACAATACTTTTTCTTCGCCATTGAGAATGACCTCCTAAAAAATAATTTTAAATTATTGAATAACCTTAATTTTGCACGACAAAAAAGCACACTTTGCCAATGCGGCTATATTGTAACACAGTATATTATAAATATCAAACTTTTTTTAATATTTTGGTAAAGTTCATTAAAATATGTTGAAATATTTTTATTTTTGGTGCATAATTATATAAATCAAAGAGATATTGACATCTCTTTAACAATTTCTAAGGAGTCTTAAATATGAAATGTGCTATTATTCTTGCCGGCGGCAAGGGTACAAGAATGAAGAGCGACAAGCCCAAGGTAATGTGCGAGGTTCTTTTCCAGCCTATGATAAAGCACGTTATCGACGCCGTAAAAGAGGCGGGCGTTAAAGATATATGCGTTATTACGGGATACGAGCATCAGGTGGTTGAAGATTACCTTAAAGGCGTTGACGAAAATATAAAGACGGCGCTTCAGTCCCCGCAGCTCGGAACCGGCCACGCGGTTATGCAGGCGAGGGAGTTTATCTCGTCGCACAAGGCGGACGACATCCTCATATTAAACGGCGACGGTCCGCTCATGGACAGCGACACGATTAATAAGGCGTATAACTATCACAAGAGCAACAACAACGGAATTACGCTTGTAAGCGCCGTTGTTGACGATACTCACGGCATAGGCCACATCAAGCGCGACAAGAACGGAACGCTTCTTAAAATCGTTGAGGATAAAGACGCGACGGACGACGAAAAGCTCATAAAAGAGAGCAACTCGGGAACCTACTGGTTCAAAGGCTCTTCGCTCCTTTACGCTATTGATAATATCACCAACGATAACGTTCAGAAGGAATATTACCTTACCGATTCGCTTGAACTGCTTATCAAAAAGGGTGAAAACAAGGGCGCGTATATAGCCGAAAACAGCGAGGTTATTCTCGGCGCGAACGACAGGGTTCAGCTAAACGACCTCAATACGATAATGAGGAGAAATATTAACGACGCACATATGTTAAACGGCGTTGATATTCCCTGCACGGACGGGGTTATGATAGGCAAGAACGTTAAAATCGGAAACGGCTCGCAGATTCTGCCGAACACCATTATTATCGGCGATACGGTTATCGGCGAGAATTGCATTATAGGCCCGAATTCCTGGATTGATTCGTCAACCGTCGGAAACGGCGTGATACTCGACAACTGCAAGGTGCTTGACTCAACAATTGAGGACGGCGTTGACTGCGGTCCCTTTGTAAAAATCAGAGCGAAAAGCGTAATTAAAAAGAACGTTCATATCGGCAACTTTGTTGAGGTTAAGAACTCAACGGTCGGCGAGGGAACAAAGTCGGCTCATCTTACCTATATAGGCGACAGCGACGTAGGCGAAAACGTAAACTTCGGCTGCGGCACGGTTACCTGCAACTATGACGGAAAAACCAAGTCGCGCTGCAAGATAGGCGACGGAGCTTTCATCGGATGCAATACGAATCTTATCGCACCCGTAGAGGTCGGCGACAGGGCGTATATCGCAGCGGGTTCGACGATAACGGAAAATATTCCCGCCGACGCGCTTTCGGTTGCGCGCGCAAGACAGGCGAATAAAGAAGGCTGGGTTATAAAGAAAAAGCCGTATAAAGAGAAGAAGTAAAAGGAAAAAACGATGAACAAGAGGATAATAAGTTTAATTCTCTGCGCAGTGCTTATTGCGTCAGCGTTTGCGGGGTGCAGAGTAAATAACGCGGGAGGAATCGAAGAGGCGGACACTACGGAGCTTACCACTACGACCACCACTCAGCCGACTACCGTAACCACTACGGAGGACACGGCGACGACCTTCCCCGAGGATGAAACGAGAAAGATTTATAAGGGACTTGCCAAGGATACCGAGGGTTCGTATCCGTATAAAATTGCGGAATATACTACCCATTATGACGGCTCAAACGTAACCCGTACGGCAAACCTTCGCGCTGCCGCGGAAAAAATTGACGATATAGTTATTCCCGACTCTCGGGTTTTCTCATTTAACCAGACGGTCGGAAAAAGAACGGTTACGGCAGGATATGACGAGGCGAAAATCATCAAGGACGGTGAGTTCGTCGACGGTTTGGGCGGCGGCGTATGTCAGGTAAGTTCTACTATTTTTGAATGTGTGCTCAGGGCGAATGCCAAGATTGTATCAAGAGCGGCGCACAGCCTTGAAATCAGCTACGTTCCGCTCGGCGGCGACGCTACGGTTCAGTGGAACAGCTGCGATTTTCAGTTTGAAAACACTCTCGGCTGTCCCATGAAGCTGAAAATGTCCTGCGGAAACGGCACGCTCACCTGTACGGCGTATGCAAAAAAGGACGTAGACGTGGGGGATATTGACATTTCGATAAGCAGGAGCGGGGATACGTACTCGCTCAGAAGAACGGTTAACGGAAAGGTGAATTATACTACCCACAGCAAGTATTCAAAGCCGAAAACGACGACGAAGAAAGAAAATACTACGAAGAAAAAAGAAAAAAAGAAGGACAAAAAGAAAGACAAGAAGGCAGATAAAAAGAAGACCGAAAAGAAGAAAACTACTAAGAAAAAGAAGAAAAACGGGTAAGTTTTATGGAGAAGAAGAGTAAAAAAGCTATGGCGCTTAGAATAATATTATCCGTGTTCTGCGCGATTCTTGCGCTCGTTCTCGTTGTCGGGGTTATAAACGTTATTTACTATCCGCACTATAAAGACAGCAAGCGAAGCTTTGATATTTCCGCGCAGGAGCAGAATGACGGAATCTGCATTATGAGTTCCAATGTGAGGACGTGGAGCCCGCTTGATATGGGTAAAAAGAGCTGGTTTTACCGCGCGGACCTGCTGATAAAGAATATTGAAGGGGAAAAGCCTGATATACTCTGTTTTCAGGAGGTAACGAAGATGCACTATAATTACCTCAACGAAAGTCTTAAAGGGTATGACAACGTTATCTGTTACCGCGACAAAAGCAAGTTCTCGGAAGGCTGCCCCGTTTACTATAACGTTAAGCGTTTTGATTTAAAGGACAAAGGCTCGTTCTGGCTTTCGGAAACGCCCGAGGTTATGAGCAAGGACTGGAATTCGGCGTGCTACCGCGTATGCTCTTACGTTATTCTTACGGATAAGGAAAGCGGCAGGGATTTAGTTGTTTTCAACACTCACCTTGACCATATAAGCGACGAGGCAAGGATTAACGGAATTGCGGTTGTGCTTGATAAAATTAAGCAGTTCGGCGGTCTGCCGAGTATAATTACGGGAGATTTTAACGCCGAGGAGGACAGCGAGACCTATAAATCCGCAACGCAGAATTTCCTTGACGCCAAGTATCAGCTTGACAATCCTATGACGGGCGCGACCTATCAGGGTTTCGGCAAAGCGCTCGACAGGGAAAACATAGACTACTTTATGATTTCAAAGACGGGAATTAAGGTTAAGGATTACAAGATACTTGATAAAACCTACGACGGCGTTTACCCGAGCGACCACTTCCCGATTGTTATGAATTTTGAATTAGAATAAGAAAAAAGACTGCCGTTTTCGGCAGTCTTTTATTCGAATAACGGCAGTTCTTCGTCGGGGAGGTTAAGGAGGTAGTTGAGCGCCCAGAGGACTTCCTCTTCCGGCGAGGTGCCGCCCGTGAGGTCAATCGTTTTTATTCTTTCTTCGTCGGTCAAAGGAAATCACCTGCGCTTTCATAGCTATATTATAACGGCACAAAAACTCCGCGGTAAACGGGAACATTTGTTCTGTCCGAAATATGGGACACCTTATTGAAAGGGTATACAAAATATGCTATAATGGAGCAGAATAAGGGGAGAATATACATATGAGTTTTGATTATATACTTATTTTGGGCGGACCGCTCGACGGCGAAAAACCGAGTCCGCTTCTTTTTGAAAGAATAAAAAAGGGCGCCGAACTGCTCGGCGCAGACGAACACCTTAAAGCGGTTGTATCGGGCGGAACGAAGAGCGAAAGCCAGCCGCTCAGCGAGGCGGAGGTTATGAAAAACTCCCTTCTTGAACTCGGAATAAGCGGGGACAGGATAATCCTTGAAAATGAGGCAAAGACGACGCTTCAGAACTTTAAATATACCAAAGAACTGCTTGGCGCAGAGGCGAAAGCTGCCTTTGTAACAAACAAATTTCATATATGGAGAAGCAAGCGGATAATGAAGGCGGCGGGTGTTGAATATGAGGCAATCGCAGCGCCGAACGGGCAGCATTCCCTCGGCTTCAGAATAAGAGAGGGATTTTTAAGACCGTTTGCATTTTTCGGAAAATACGAATAAATAAAGGGTGCCGAAGCACCCTTTTTATTATTCTTCTTTTTCTGTTTTCTTCTGCTTTTCGGTTTCTTTCTCTTTCGCGGTTTCTTCTTCGACGGGCAGTTCTTTATTCTTCTGCTGTGATTTAGGCTGGGTAAGCTTAACCGTGTAGGTGAACAGGTTAATTCCCGAAGCCATATCGACGTTAACGTCCTGCGTAGCGTCGGTTAAAACGTAGGAAAGAACAACCTTTGCGGTCTGACCGTTTCTTACTTTAATCATAGACTCGTCGGTAAGAATTTCCTCGGGGGAAACGCCTCCCTTGATTTCCTTATTGTTCTGGTAAGCGGTAACGTCAACCGCCTCGGCAAAAGAGCGTCCCTCTTCGCCGTAATTCGTGAATTCGAGTTCAAGCGTAAGAGTATAGGTTTTATTCTTGTTGTCGATAAGAGAATTTTTCTTAGATATAATATTGTAATTGCCGAGGTTGCCCTGAGTGGCAGCCTTTTTATCGTTAAGCCCCGTTGTCTGAACAAAAGAGCCGAGCGCGTTATAGGTTACATACTTGGTATGGATTTCGTTGGCAAGAATAAGCGAATTAACGATAAACGTAAGAATGATAAAAACTAAGATAGTTATACGGATTTTATTCTTCTTGCTTACTTTGTTTTTCGGCTTTTCGCCGGATTCGTTATTGTTTAAAGGAATATTCATAATCTGTTCTCCTTAAAATTCGGTATAAACATTATAACCTTTAATATTTAGCGTGTCAACAAGAAGATTTTTTGTAAATTATAAACGAGAAAAATATATGAAAAAACGAGAAAAAGCGAGAAAAACGGAGCAAGTTGAAATTATTTTAATTTAGGTGTTGACAATTTAATTTGATTTTGATATTATATGCAGGCACTAAAAAATAATTTCGGAGGAAAAGATTATGTCAACATTTATGCCTAAGGCTGACGAAATCGAACGCAAGTGGTACGTTATCGACGCTGCCGGCAAGCCGCTCGGTAAAGTTGCTGCTGAGGCTGCTGTTCTTCTCAGAGGAAAGCATAAGCCCATCTTCACACCCAACGTTGACTGCGGTGATTTCGTTATTATCATTAACACGGATAAGGTTGTACTTACCGGTAACAAGCTTGAAAAGAAGACTTATTATCATCATTCAGGTTATATCGGAAACCTTAAAGAGGTTAAATACTCAACTCTTATGAAGGACAAGAGCGATTTCGCTATGAAGCTTGCTGTTAAGGGTATGATTCCCGACACAACAATCGGAAGAAAGCAGCTCACAAGAGTTAAGATTTACAAGAACGCAGAACACAAGCACGAGGCTCAGCAGCCCGAGGCTTACGAATTTTAAAGGAGGGTTATAGAGTATGTATGAATCAAATCCTTATTTCTACGGAACAGGAAGAAGAAAAGAATCTGTAGCCCGCGTACGTGTTTATGCAGGCACGGGAAAAATTACAATTAACGACAGAGATATCGACGATTATTTCGGACTTGAGACACTTAAGCTTATCGTTCGTCAGCCGCTTACAATAACGGAGACGACCGAAAAGTTTGACATCGTATGCCGTGTTAACGGCGGCGGCGTAACAGGTCAGGCAGGCGCAATCCGCCACGGCCTTGCAAGAGCTCTTCTTCAGTATGACGAGAGCCTTCGCCCCGTTCTTAAGAAGGCAGGCTTCCTCACTCGTGACCCGAGAATGAAGGAAAGAAAGAAATACGGTCTCAAAGGCGCTCGCCGTGCACCGCAGTTCTCAAAGAGATAATTTGGTTTTTAAAGCACTTCCTTTCGGGAGTGCTTTTCTTTTTAACGGCGGAGCGTCCACTGCGGGTCCTCGGAGCATAGCTCCTGCGGTCGAAACTAAAAACAGTCCACCGGACTGTTTTATTAACGTTTCGACAGTTCTCAAGAGATAACTTGTTTATACAGAAAAACGCTTCCGGACGGAAGCGTTTTTATTTATCCCGCCTGGCGGGAGGACTCGGAGGCGAGAATGTCTTTTGCGGTATCAATGGCTTTTTCAAGCGCTGAAAGGGCGGTAAGGGTATCGAAAAGAGGGAGGCTGTCGGTTACGGGGATTACCAAATCAAAGCCGCTCATTTCGTTTTCAATATTTGCGGTAGTGTAAATCAGAGTCTGCGCGCCGAGGGAGGCAAAGCGCCTTGCATAGTAAAGGGATGAGGGAATATATTCCTTGTTGGTTAAAAACAGGATAACGAGGCTTTCGCCTATCAAATCCGCACAGTCGTCAGACAGCTCCGAACAGGGAAGCGCACAGGCGGGGACCTTTAAGTTTTTACGTATTTCCGCCGCGGCTTCAAGAGAAAGGGCAAAGTCGCTCCCCGTTCCCGTAACAAAAATACTGTCGCTCGAGAGAATTGCTTTTGCGCTTTCGGTATTTTCGGCGCAGGGCTTTAACGCAGAGGAAATTTTACCTGCAAGGAGTTCCGAAAGCTTAACCGCAACGTTCATATATCTTTCGCTCACAACCTCGCATTTATTGCCGAGCCAGAGGGTAAAAAGTCCGAGGGAAAGCACGCAGGAAAGGTATGAAGCGGCTCCGTCGGGCGTGTTTTCGGGGAGGCGGATTATTTTTTCACACTCCCGCGTAAGGGAGGAAAAAACGGCGCAGGTAACGCCGAGAACCGTTGTGCCAAAACGCTTTGCGCGGTTTATGCACGCAAGGGTGTTCTTATCCTCGCCCGATGGGGAAACGGCGATTAAAAGAGTGTCCTTATCAAAAAGGGTTCCCGAGTTGAGCAGCTCGCCCGATTCGGCTGCGGTGACGGGGATATCGCTGAGCGCTTCAAGACTGTATGAGGAAAGGACGGCGGCGCGAAACGAGGCGCCGCTTCCCGTTATAATTATTCTGAA
>CAJOER010000007.1 GCA_905233805.1 uncultured Eubacterium sp.
CTTGAAAACGGCAAGACTTATAACGGAATTCACAATAAACGTTATTATAAAAACGGTCTTCGCGACAAATCAAAAACCGGAATTTACAAGTATAACGGTAAAAAGTATTACCTCTATAAGGGAAAGTTTGCCGAGGGAATACATAATAACCGTTACTATACAAACGGAAAAACGGATAAAAAGAAAAACGGTATGTATACCGTTAACGGGGTAAAATACTACATAAAAAAGGGTATTCTTTATACCGGACTGTATAAGAAAAAATACTATGTTCACGGTGTTGTAAACAAAGCGTTTACAGGATATAAAACTTTCGGCAAGAAAAAATATTATGTTTATAAGGGTAAACTCGCCAACGGACTTCACGGTAAAAAATACTATAAGAACGGCAAAACCGATAAAAGTGTTAAAGGCTATCTCACCATAAACGGATACAAGTACTATTTTATCAACGGAGTCCTTGCCGACCCGACAGTCGACCATCCGCTGAAAATACTTATGGTTGGTAATTCTTATACATATTATAACGGCTATCCTCAGATGTTAAGTAAAATGATTGCCAAATCCAATAAATCCGCTCTTGTTGTAAGGGCTACAAAGGGAAGCCGCTCTCTCCCTCAGTTAATTTCTCAGCAAATTAATTACGCTGCATTTTTGGACGGCAAAAACATTTCATCAGGCTACGGAAAATACTTGAATGAAATAATGCAAATGGATTTCGGCGGACTCGGAAGGGAAGGCAAATGGGATTATATAATCGGTCAGAATAACGAGGACGATTATAAAAAGCTGTCCGACGGCGATATTAAGTTCTTTAATTATGTCAGACCATATGTGAAAAGCTCTAAAAGAGTTATAATTCACGCAATGTATTATTCTACGAGCATTTCCTCGCAGAGATATGATGAGCATATGAAATGTATTGAAGAATGTGACTGCTCCATTATAAACTCCGTTGCATATTACTCTTCATATAAACTCTATTTCAATACAAATTATCCTATTAAAACCGATAATCCGAACGACGATTATTACAAGGATTACGTAAAAAACAGATGGAAATACGAACTTACGTTAAGGGACAGTGACCATCATCCCTCAGGCAGAGGGGGATACCTTCTTGCACTGACAATTTACGGTAAATTATTCGGGGTAAATAATTTTGCAAAAAATCAAAAAGACAAGTCGTTCCTGAAAGTATATAATTCAAACGGCGGATATACTCAGGAATTTGCTCCCGATAATTTCAGCTGTAAAAGCGCGCCCGACATAGCGATGTCCGTTAATAAGAAAGAAGCTAAAATACTTCAGGCTTACGTAAGGGAATATGCCGACGAATACCTCGGCTCTCCGATTTATAAACAGGATTACAATCTTACATAATTAAAAGCCCCGTATGGGGCTTTTTTATTTGTTTTCAAGGTAAACGCTGCTTGTCGGGAAAGCAAATACAGCGCCGTTTTCCTCAATTATCCGCTTTATATTCATATTCACATTGTTCAGAACATGATAAAACTGATGAATATCGGTTTTATATGTGTAACAAAATACGCCGAAGCTTAGTGAAAAATCGTCAAGCTTTTCAAGTTCTACTCTTATAGGTTCATTAATAATATCTTCATCCTGAATAAGATAGTTTTTAATATCTTCAACGCATTTTTCAATCAGCTCATTATCGCTTGAATATACAAGTCCGAACTCGGTTTCAATTAACCGTTTGTTCTTTCTGCTGATATTAACAATAGCGTCGCCAGTGAGTTTTGAATTCGGTACCGTAACAACAGAATCGTCAACTGTTCTGATTTTTGTTGTCCTCATTGATGTTTCAAGAACGGTTCCGCTGATTTCTTTATTCTGGATGAATTCGCCGACTTTAAACGGCTTATCAAATACAATAATAAACCCGCTGATAAGATTTGATATAGCGTCCTGAGCAGCAAGAGAAATAGCAAGACCGCCGACTCCGAGCCCGGTAATCAATCCGTTAATGTTATAGCCAAGCTCACTGATTACCATTACAACAGCAAGGGCGACTATAAGGATACGGAGTAACTTGGATACAAACTTAACGGCAGTGAAGTTAATTTCATCCGTATTATCCGAACTCAACCGAAGGGAAGAGAGCAGATTTTCCGATACAAGATTAGTCAGACCCCAGCAAATAATAAGAATTGCTATTATCTTAAACCCTTTGGTAATTGCAACGCAGATTATATTTATTCTGAGCGAAATAAAGAGTCCTAGCATCACAAAGAATAAAGAAAGCGGTTTAAGCATTGTATTAACAAAAGACTCTCTCTTTTTCTCATCCTTATGGACAATTTTTGCTGATAATCCGAGAATTACGCGCGAAAGAATATTTCTTAAAACAAAAAACAAAAGAAATATAATTATTCCGCTGACTATGTTAATGAAATATGAATTTTCCTTATAAAACTGCTTAAATGTATATAAAAATTCAGTCATAATTCGCTCACCTCGTCTATAACTTTAATAATAATATATCTTAAAATAAATTGCAAGTAGCAGTAAATATAGTTAAAATATTTACAATTTGTTAACAAAAATAACTAAAAACTTGTTATTTTGTTATTGAAATTTATATTTTTTAATGTTATACTTACTTTGTACTTATAAGGAGGGGACTGCTTTGAGTAAAGAAACTAAACTTGCCAAGAAAGAAGCTAAAGCTGCAAAGAAAGCGGCAAAGGCTGAAAAGAATCAGGCAGCAGCTTATGATAAGCTGGTAAAGAAAATTGAAAAGAAAAACGCAAAGTTAGAAAAGAAGGCTAATAAAAAGAATAAGCCTTTTGTTCCGCTTGAAATTCCCACACAGGAGGAGGCGTTCGCAGCTACTGCATCGGGAGAATCCAATGCAAAGAAGATTTTTGAGATGATTGTTCTCATTCTCTTAATTGCATATCTCGGATACTTCTGCTATATGTTCGCTAATTTTACGATGCCCCCTTTTGTTAAGGCTCAGCCGGAGACTACAACTGTTGAAGAAGGCGGCGGAACTCCTGCTGAATATGATAGATATGAGAATATTCATGAAGTTACAACTTCTCCTGATTACAGCGTAGCTGATGCTAAGGCTTATTTAAAACAGGTACTTCATGATAATTGGAAAACCTTAGGATATTCTTCAGATCCGTCCGGCGGTTCAATTAACTACACAAACAATATCACGAAGGTTAATAACGCTGACTGTTTTGTATTCACGGCCGGAAACAAGACCTATGCCGTATCTATGAAATTACAGTCTTGTTATCTTCTCAAAAACGGAAAGTATACTCCGTTAACCTTCCACCAGGATAATTATCTTTATTAATTGGTAAACTAAAACACAAGGCGAAAGCCTTGTGTTTTTTTATTTGTTTTAATTTTTCAGTGAATGAAGCGGTGCAGGTATCTTTCCGCCACGGTTAATAAACTTGGCAGGGGAGTTTGTGTTAACCTTCATAACAGGACCTGAACCGAGCAAACCGCCGAATTCAAGTTCATCGCCTACATTTTTACCGATAGCAGGAATTATACGAACAGCGGTTGTTTTACCGTTTACCATACCTATTGCCGCTTCGTCGGCAATAATGCCGCCGATAACCTCGGCTGACGTATCGCCGGGTATTACTATCATATCAAGACCAACCGAGCAAACGGCCGTCATTGCTTCAAGTTTTTCAATGGTAAGCGCGCCGCATTTTGCTGCGTCAATCATACCTGCGTCTTCACTGACGGGTATAAACGCACCCGAAAGTCCGCCAACGCTTGAAGACGCCATAACGCCGCCCTTTTTAACTGCTTCATTCCGCCGCATTTTTCAAGACCGATTTCTTCAAGAATGTGAGCAACGGAATCTCCGACAGCAGGAGTCGGCGCAAGAGATAAGTCAACGATACCGAAGGGAACTCCGAGCCTTTCGCTTGCGAGAGCGCCTACAAGCTGTCCCATTCGCGTAACCTTAAACGCTGTTTTCTTAATCAGTTCAGCTATTTCATTTATTGAATAATCGGGATATTTTGATACTGCGGAACGAACAACGCCGGGACCGGATACGCCAACGTTAATTACGCAGTCAGCTTCACTTACTCCGTGAAAAGCGCCTGCCATAAACGGATTATCCTCGGGAGCATTACAAAATACAACAAGTTTTCCCGCCGCTATGCAGTTATCGTCTTTGGTAAGTTCAGCGCATTTTTTAATATTCTGTCCCATAAGCTTTACGGCGTCAAGATTAATGCCCGCCTTCGTTGAACCGATATTAACGGAAGAACACAGCCTTTCAGTAACCGAAAGCGCCTCGGGAATAGAATTGATAAGTTCCAAATCTCCGGCAGCAAAACCCTTCTGAACAAGAGCTGAGTAACCGCCGATAAAGTTAACTCCTATTGTTTTAGCGGCTCTGTCGAGCGTTTTTGCATATTTTACTGGGTCGCCACCACTGATTCCTTCAAGAATAGCGATAGGAGTTACGCTGACGCGTTTATTAATAATCGGAATACCGTATTCCTTTTCAATACCTTCGCCGACTTCTACAAGCTTTTCAGCCTTTCGGCAAATCTTTTCATATATTTTTTTGCAGGATAAGTCAATGTCTGAATCACCGCAGTCGAGTAGGGAAATACCCATAGTCGTAGTTCTGACGTCAAGACATTCATCCTGTATCATTCTTATTGTTTCAAGAATATCGTATGTATTAATCAAAGAGATTCCTCCTATATTCTGTGCATAGAGTTAAACAAGTCCTCGTGCATAACGTGAATTACAAGACCGTTCTCCTTACCGAAGTTTTCAAGTATATCCGAAAGTTCGCCGAATTCAATACTGCTTGAAGAAGTATCAGCCATCATAATCATACAAAACATATCCTGTAAAATAGTCTGAGTTACATCAATAATATTTATATTATTGTCAGCACATATGCCGGAAACCTTAGCGAGAATTCCGACCATATCCTTTCCTACTACCGTAATTACAGCCTTCATTTTATATCCTCCAAATGTAATCTTATATAAATTATCATAAGGATTATAACAAAGAATTGTCAATTTTTCAACAAAAAAGAAAATTATGTTTAATTTTTATTAATACTGTGATAATATATGAATATAGTGAGGGAAATATTATGAAATATTACAATATATACGATATGCACACCCATTCGGATGACTCGTTTGACGGTAACCAATCATGCGTACTTTTATGCGAAAGCGCAGTTCAGAAAGGCGCAAGAGGTATTGCTATTACTGACCATCTTGATATAGACGATAAATCGCTTAATGTAAGGAATTTCGTTGTAAATCAGTATATTCATACTTCAAGAGCAAAATCGGCTTTCAGCTCGGACCTTGAAGTTATTCAGGGAATTGAACTGGGGCAGGGTATATACCGAAAAGAACTGTCCGAAAGAATAATGGAAGACATTAAATACGATTTTGTACTCGGCGCAATTCATAACCTTGAAAATGAGGAGGATTTTTACTTTCTAGAGTTTACAAAAGATAACGTAAAAGACCTTTTAACGCGCTATTTTAACGATATATATGAACTTGTTAAATGGGATAAAACCGATTCACTGGCTCATCTCACATATCCGTTAAGATATATAATCGGAAAGTATAATATAAATGTAAATTTTGACGATTATTCCGATATGATTGACGAAATTCTGAAAAAGCTTATAGAAAATAAGAAAGCTATTGAACTGAACGTTTCAAGCCTTAATAAATACCATAATGACTTTATGCCGGGAATAGAGATAATAAAGCGTTACAAGGAGCTTGGCGGAGAATATGTAACCGTCGGCAGCGACGCGCATTATTCAAACGGCGTATGTACTGATATTGATAAGGCATACGACGCACTTTCAGAATGCGGATTCGAAAAATTCACCATCTATAAAAACAGGGAACCGCATCTTTTACCGATAGTTTAGAAAGGATAATTTATGGACAGATTATTATATTTACTTGAATCAAATCCTCGTCTTACAAACGCGGAGCTTGCAGTAATGCTCGGCGTAAGCGAGGAGGAAGTTAAAGAGAAAATTGAACTGTATGAGAATACCGGCGTTATTAAGGGATACAGGGCAATTATTGATAAAGAAAAGACTCAGGCACAGACAGTTACTGCATTAATAGAAATCAAAGTACAGCCGCGTTTCGGCCACGGTTTTGAAAATATAGCAGAGAGAATTGCTCAGCTTGACGAGGTTGAAAGCGTATATTTGGTAAGCGGCGGTTTTGATTTATGCTGCCTTGTAACAGATAAATCCTTTGAGGAAGTCGCTATGTTCGTAGCTAAGCGCCTTTCTCCGCTTGAAGACGTAGTTTCTACCGCAACTCATTTTATTCTTAAAAAGTATAAGGAACAAGGCGTCTTTTTGACTGCGAAACCTGCTGACGACAGGGGGACTATCTCGCTTTGATTAATTATGATAAAAAACTCAATAAGTCCCTGAGCGATATAAAACCGTCGGGAATAAGAAAGTTCTTTTCAATCGCAGAAGAAATGGATAACGTTATTTCCCTCGGCGTAGGCGAGCCTGACTTTAAAACTCCGTGGCATATAAGACAGTACGGAATTGACTGTCTTGAACAGGGAAGAACGCGTTATACGTCAAATGCCGGGCTTATTGAACTTAGAAATGAGATTTCAAACTACTATGCGCGTAAATATTTAATAAAGTATAATCCCGAAAGTGAAATACTCGTAACCGTCGGCGGCAGCGAAGGCATTGATATGGCTATAAGAGCGCTCATTGAAAAGGGCGACGAAGTATTAATCGTAGAACCGTCTTTCGTATGCTATAAACCCATAGTCGAAGTCTGCGGCGGAATTGCCATGCCTCTTGTTACAAAAGAAGAAAACGAGTTTAAATTGACGGCTGATGGATTAAAAGCCGCAATTAATGAAAATACAAAGCTTTTGGTTTTGCCTTATCCGAACAATCCTACGGGCGCAATACTGAGTGAAAGCGAACTTAAAGAGCTTGCAAAGGTAATAATTGAAAACGACATACTTGTGCTCTCTGACGAGATTTACTGTGAACTGACATATTTGCCCGAGGGACATACCTCAATTGCTTCAATTAACGGTATGCAGGAAAGATGTGTTGTAATTAACGGCTTTTCCAAAACGTATTCCATGACCGGCTGGAGACTCGGATACGCTCTCGGTCCTGCGCCGATAATCAAGCAGATGACTAAACTTCATCAGTTTGCCATTATGTCTGCTCCTACCAATTCACAGTTTGCTGCAATTGACGCGCTTAAAAACGGAGACAACGACATAAAGAAAATGAAAGAAGATTACGATATGCGCCGCAGATTCACCGTTGACGGCTTCAGAAAAATCGGTCTTGACTGTTTTGAACCGCTCGGAGCGTTCTATGTATTCCCGTCGATTAAATCCACAGGTCTTTCTTCCGAGGAATTCTGTGAAAGGCTTATAAAAAGTAAACGGGTTGCAGTAGTACCCGGAGACGCCTTTGGCGAATGCGGAGAAGGATATATACGTGTGTCATACTGCTATTCAATAGATAACATAAGAGAAGCTATAAGATTAATCGGAGAATTCGTTGAGGAGCTAAAAAATGAAAGTAAAGATTAACGCATATGCTAAAATCAATTTAATGCTCGATATATGTGCAAAGCGTAAAGACGGTTATCATGACCTCTTTATGATTATGCAGAGTATAGGCATATACGATACTGTTACAACAGAGCGAATCAAAGGCGGTAAAATCGTCATAACGTGTGACAGAGATGATATTCCTCTTGACAGTAAAAACATAGCTTATAAAGCCGCTGAGGCGTTTTTTGAATCAGCTAAAATCAGGAAGCCGAGCAGAGGTATTCATATAGACATAAAAAAAAGAATTCCTCATGCAGCAGGACTTGCGGGAGGCAGCGCGGACGGCGCCGCAGTAATAACGGCTCTTAATATTCTTTATGATAAAATTCTCAGCGACGACGAACTGTGCAAAATAGGAGCAAAAATAGGCGCAGATATTCCGTTTTGCATTAAAGGCGGTACGCTTTTAGCTCAGGGAATAGGGGAGGTACTCAGCAAAGTTAAACCTCTCAGGAAGTGCTTTATTGTACTTGCAAAACCCGAATTCGGAGTTAATACAGGTGCTGCATTTTCACAGTTTGACGAAAACGGAAAAGTTCACGCGCCGGACTGTCTCGGAATGCTTAAAGCAATTCAAAGCAGAGACCTTTTTGATATTTCATCAAGGCTTGAAAATGTATTTGAGCAGTTTATTGAAGTTCCCAACAGAATATATATGAAAGAAATAATGCGAAATAATAATGCTCTCGGCACGTGTATGAGCGGTTCCGGTCCCACCATATTCGGTATATTCGACAGTAAGGAAGACGCTGAAAAAGCCGCTGAGGAGCTAAAAATATATGCTGACGATATATTTATTACGAAGCCCGTAAACAACGGCTGCAAAATTTTTACAATCGATGAATAAAAACTGTAAAACCTGCCAATCATTAAGCTGAAAGGCAGGTTATTTTTATGCTTAAAAAACTCTATTTATTTGTTCCGATATTTCTTATATCGCTGATTTTAATAGCTTCATTAACTCCGATTGTAAGTGCGGGCGAAAGCATAAGCAAAAAGGTTTTCAGGCTTCACATAATTGCAAACAGTAACGAGAAATACGACCAGGACTTAAAACTGAAAGTTAAGGACAGCGTCCTTGAATATACCAAAGACCTTTATAACGGCTGTAAAAACGTTAATGACGCTCTTGAAATATCAAAAAGAAATCTTTCATCTATCGAGGAAGCCGCACAGAAAACCGTATCGTTTTACGGTTACGGCTACGACACAATAGTATACACTTCCAAGGAATTTTTCAATACAAGAAAATACGATAGTTTTACTCTGCCAGCAGGCGAATACTACTGTCTTAAAATCATAATCGGCGAGGGTAAAGGAAAAAACTGGTGGTGCGTTTTGTTTCCGAGCGTATGCATATCGGGATGCACCGACGACTTTGACGGAGTCCTCACCGAAGAAGAGCGAAAGCTGACTGAGGGACACAAATATGTAGTTAAATTCAAAGCAGCAGAATTATATGAATATCTCAAAAGTAAGAGGCGGTAATAATTCCGCCTCAATTTTAATTTACTATTGACTTTTAAAAATAAATCTATTATTATATTTTAAGTAATGCAGGTATGGCGAAATTGGCAGACGCAAGGGACTTAAAATCCCTCGGTAGCAATACCGTGCCGGTTCAAGTCCGGCTACCTGCACCAAGGGGAGGGGGAACCCTCCCCGTAATTATCTGCCGGCGTGATGGAATTGGCAGACGTGCCGGACTCAAAATCCGGTCCTGGCAACAGGGTGCGGGTTCGACCCCCGCCGCCGGCACCATATAAAGCAGGTTCGCCTGCTTTTATTTATAGGAGTTATTATGTCAGTAATTTATATGATTATAAATGAAATACAGCATATAATCATTCCTTGTCTTATTGCGCTTCCTGTTATTATTTTAATACGTTTAATCATATGCAAAAAAAGGGGAGAATACAGCATTAAGAGAGAAGCGGTTATAGTTATTTTCTGCTTATATATTGTTGCGCTTCTTTCCGTAACATTTGTACCCGAATTCAGCTTGAATAAAGGATATAACGTACCCGTATTTCATCTTCCCGATTTCTCTGACCCCGATACAATTAATTTAACCTCGCCGAGAGGCTGGATTTTATGGAAGATTACGCAGGGAAAATATGCAGAGCTTATACGTAATATTGCGGGTAACATCCTTGTATTCACTCCTTTCGGACTTGTGTTCCCGTATATATTCAAAAAACTTGAAAAGAAAACGGTGTTATTCGGTTTTCTGCTCTCGTTTTTCATTGAATTCTGCCAGCTTTTTATGAACCGTCAAAGCGATATCTACGATATTATTATGAACGTTGCGGGAACAGCTTTGGGATACCTGATTTTTAAACTGATACAAAAGAAAAAAAGCAGGGAATAGCCCTGCTTTTATTTGTTTTTCAGTTTTACAAGACACCTTGAAAGAGCCAAACGGTATTTATTATAAATATTCTCTTTATGCTCTTTAAAATATCTCTTTGTAAACGCCAGATAATCATTATTGATTATACTATCTGCCTGCTCTTTTCCGAAAGCGCTTTCAAGTATATCGCCCGTTATATAATCTTTGCATTCGCTGAATGAAAGCTCTGCATATTCCGCGGTCTTTTTAACGCCGTACCACGACATTGTTCTGTTAACACAGCCAATAAGTGCGTTTTTCACTGTATTCAGATACAACTCTTGCGGCATATTTTCTCGTCCGTTAAAAAAATCCTCAACAGTCTTGATTCTGTAATAGGTATAATCTCTTTTTTCGTGCTTGCCGCTCCTGCAGATATAGTAAAGATAAACGCTTTTATCGCTTGCTATAAAGCTTCCGGTACAGCAGTTTGCATATTTGAGATTAAAATCATAATCCTCGGAAAAATGTATATTTTCGTCAAATCTTATATTATTCTTTTCAATAATACTTCTTTTATACAGTTTTGAACACATAAGCATAAAATATGAATTATACTTTTCAAAATCACTTTTAAGGTCATCAAGAGTAAATACGGCAGGGGATAACACTTCGCTGCTTTTTCTGTTGAAAAGACGGTCATAAGAAAATGCTGCGTAATCGACGGAATCGTCAAGTGCGTTAACCATCGTTTCGATTGAATTATTATAAAGTTCGTCGTCGCAGTCAAGAAAAGTAATATAATCCCCGTTGCAACTTTCAAGGCCTGCATTTCTTGCAGAGGAGGGACCGCCGTTTTCTTTAATAATAATATGAATACGGCTGTCTTTTTCGGCAAGTTCTTTTAATATGCGCTCGCTGCCATCTTCAGAACCGTCATTTACGGCAATTATTTCAATATTACCGTATGTCTGGCTTGTTGCCGAATTAAGGCAGCCTTCAACATATTTTTCGCAGTTATAAACGGGAATAATAATGCTTACTAACGGTTTATTGTCCATACGAATCTCCAATATATTTATTGAAAATATTATACAATATATCACATTGAAAATCAATAAAAGGCTTAATAATAGATTAATGAATCTATTGTAATTTTTAATAAAATATATTATAATAATTTGAAATCGATTTAAAAGGTGTTAAAATGAATATCTTTATTAAAAATACAGCAGAGAAGTTTTTACTCCTGAAGCCTTTAAAAAATATCATTGTTTTTGAAAGCAATCCCGATTTTACCGATAACTCCAGAGCGCTTTTTGATGAAATGATAAAAAGAAAAGTAAACGATAATTTTCTTTTACTTTGGGCGACTCACAACAGCAGTGAACTTCCAAACGATTTAAAAAACATAAAAAACGTAGAATTTGCTGATATAAACAGCTTTAAATATAAATATTATTACAGTTATTATGCACGCGCATTTGCCGTATCAAACATATTTCTTAATAAAAGAAGGGAAGAGCAGTACTATATTTACCTTGCTCACGGAGCTGCGTTCAAGGCAATCAAAGATAAGCGCTATTCTTTACCGAAGGAATGCTACGGATGCGATTTTTGCGCGTACAGTGAATTCTCGGGAAAATATGATGCAGAGAATTTAAATGCAAATGTAAACGACGTAAATATCATCGAAACCGGATACCCGAGAAACGACGTACTTTTTGAAAAAAACAATAAATGCAAAGCGTTGTTCAATACCGAAAAATATATTTACTGGCTTCCAACGTTCAGGCAAAAGAGCGGCGACAACTCAAGCGTAAGTAGCATATCGATACCGTTTATATATAATTCCGAAGATTTGGAAAAAATCAATAATACTGCTGATGAAAGCAACATAACGCTTGTAATCAAGCCGCATCCTGCACAGGATTTAAGTAAAATCAAAATCAATAATTTAAGCAACGTAAAATTTATTGACGAATCATTTTTAACTGAGAATAAAGTATCAAATTACGAAGTTCTTGCAGATTCCTGCGCTCTTTTGAGCGATTATTCATCTGTATTCTACGATTATCTTCTTTGCGATAAACCTATAGGTTTTTGTTGGGAGGATTATGAAATATACGTAAAAAATGAAGGGATAAACCCCGATTTAATCGAATTCACCGAATGCGGGGACAAGCTTTTTACTGCTGACGATTTATGCGCCTTCATTAAGGACGTAACTCTCGGCAACGACAAGCTGAAAGAAAAAAGAGAAGAAATCAAAAACAAGGTACACAAATATACAGACAGCAATTCCGCTTCAAGAATTGTTGATTATCTTATATCGAAAAAGGTTATAAAATGAAAGAATTATCAAATTCAACGCAAAGAAAAGTAGGGGTTACGCTATCTTACACCTATATTACGCTTCACGTAATTATAGGGCTTTTGTATACTCCTTATATGCTGAAAACAATCGGCGATGCAGAAAACGGCCTTTACGTAGCCGTAAGCGGCGTTGCCGAAATGCTCGGTCTGTTTAACCTCGGCTTTTCCGCGTCGTACATAAGGTTTTATTCAAAGTTCAAAAAGAACGGTGAATATGACAGAATAAACAGTTTTAACGCGCTGTTTTTCCTTGCATTTACCTTGCTTTCATTCTTTGTAATTGTAACGGGTCTGTTCCTTGCGTTCAACGCAAAAATCGTATTCAATAGCGGTCTCAGCGAAGCCGAGCTGCATAAAGCTAAAATTATGCTTATTATGCTTACGCTTTCAATCGCGTTCGGCTTTATTACGACGGTATTCATATGCTACGTCGGAGCTAATCAAAAGTTTATCTTTTCAAAAGGTACCAACGTAATACAGGTACTTTTGCTTTTGATAGTAAATATGCTCGTGCTTTTAAGCGGAGGAAAAGCGGTTGGCCTTACTGCTTCATATGCCGGTGTAGCAACGTTTATGAATATTCTTTATATTATATATTCATTTACAAAGCTCAACTTTAAATTTGATTTCAAGCATATAGAAACGGCTCTTTTTAAAGAGGTATTCCTGTTCTCGGTACTGATTGCAATTAATCTAATTGTTGATAAAATCAATTCGGGAATTGACAGCATAATTATAGCGAGATTTATCGGCTCTGAGGCTGTTACGCCTTATTCAATCGGTGCTAAGCTTTCCGGCTACTTTACTACGTTTTCACTCGCAATAGCGGGCGTATTTACACCTATGGTTCACGACCTTGTCAACTCGTATCCCATGGATTCAAAAGAGCAGAGAACTGCGCTTACGGAACTGTTTGTCAAAGTAGCAAGATTTCAGTACCTTCTCTTAATGCTGATACTCTCGGGTTTTGTATTCTTCGGAAAGCAGTTTATTGCTCTTTGGGTAGGCGGAGGACAGCACGGCTATGACGTTTCATATACAATCGGTCTTGTTCTTATGGTACCGAGTATTATTCCGCTGACTCAGAATATAGGTATAGAAATTCAAAGGGCTGAAAACCGCCATTACCACCGTTCATATATTTACGGAATTATGGCGATATTCAATCTTATAATAAGCATTATTCTTGTACAGAAATATGCAGGCCTCGGCGCTGCAATAGGAACGGGACTCAGCTGTATCGTAGCCAACTGCATAATAATGAATATTGTTTATGATAAAAAGATTAATATTAACGTCGGAGCATACTTTAAAAACCTCGGAAAGCAGACTCTAGGCCTGACCGTTCCGTTTATCTGCGGCATACTGATAAACAGATTTGCAAACGTTTATAACTGGTTTACACTTTTGATATGGATTGCAGTATACTCAGTAGTTTACGCTGTATTCGCTTGGTTCTTCTCAATGAACAATTACGAAAAGTCGCAGATAACAAAGGTTATTGATAAAGTATTAAAAACAAATATTTCAGCTAAATATGTATAAATAAAAAGCCTCAAATGAGGCTTTTTATTAGTTTACTACGTTTTGCGGATTTCCATCAAGAAAGGCTTTAAGGTTTTCTTCAAGTATTTTCTGAAGTCTCGCTCTTGTTTCAAATCCCGCCCACGCTATATGAGGCGTTATATAACAGTTTTTAGCGTGGAGGAGGGGATTATCCTGCTTCGGCGGTTCAGTCTTTAATACGTCGACTCCGGCGCCCTGTATAAGGCCGTTATTAAGCGCCTCGGCGAGAGCTTCATCATCAACTACCGGACCGCGGGAAGTATTAATTACAATCGCGCTCTTTTTCATTTTTGAAAGTGCATCTTTATTGATTAATCCTGTGGTTTCGGGGGTGAGGGGACAGTGGCAGGTAATAACGTCGCTCTCTTTAAGAAGCGTATCAAAATCTACAAACGAAACGTTTTTGAATTCGTCGGGCTTCGGGTGAGGGGTATAAACAAGAATTTTCATACCGAAAGCGTCGGCAATTTTGCTTACTCTCTGACCGATTGAGCCAAAGCCGATAATACCTATAGTCTTTCCGTCAAGCTCCGTAAGAGAGCCTTTCCAGAAGCAGAAATCGGGGCATTCGCACCACTCGTTATTATGTACCGCGTCAGAGTGAATTGACACCTTATTTGTTATCTGCAGAATAAACGCAAATACAAGCTGCGCAACGGCGTTAGTTGAATAAGCGGGGATATTTGAAACGGTAATTCCTCTTTCTCTCGCTGCCTTGCAGTCAATTACGTTAAATCCCGTAGATTCAAGCCCTACGTACTTTAATTTCGGCATTTTATCAAGCATTTCAGCCGTTATAATGCATTTATTGATAAAGAGAATATCGGCATCTTTTGCGCGCTCAATAATCTCCTCGGGTTTAGTTCTGTCATATACGGTTAAATCGCCGTATTTTTCAAACTGCTCCCACGATAAATCGCCGGGGTTTGTAGTATATCCTTCAAGATTTACTATTTTCATAATTCTCACCTCATTACTGTACTAATTATATCCCTATAATTAAAATAAATCAACTTATTTATTGATAATAAGTTAAATTTAGTTTATAATTGTCATATAATGATATATGAAACGCTTTTATATAATTATGACTACGGTAACGTTCATATTCATTTGTATCTTTTCATTTAATAAAATAAAAAGCGCAGAGAATACCGCAAACGCGCTTAAAGTCAGTTCAAAATACACTGTTATTATTGACGCGGGACACGGCGGAAAAGACGCTGGCACAACGGGAATTGACAATACGCCCGAAAAGAAAATCAACCTTGAAATTGCTCTTAGACTGCGCGATTTTCTTGAAGTAAGCGGTATTAACTGCGTGCTTATACGTGAGCATGATAATGAATTCTATCCCGAGGGAACTAACACAAACCGCTCTGATTTATATAACCGTCTTGACTTTGTAAACTCCGTTCCCGATTCCGTACTGATTTCAATTCATCAGAATCATTATGAAAACGAAGCGGAGTGGGGGACTCAAATCTGGTATTCGGCTAATACGCCCGAAAGCAAGGTTCTTGCCGACGGAGTGCTGAACGCAGTTAAAGAGTTCCTTCAGCCCGATAATAAAAGGGAAAACAAGGTATCAGACAGCAGTTATTATCTGCTTTATAAGGCCTCCGTTCCGTCGATAATGATTGAATGCGGCTTTATGAGCAACAGAAAAGAAAATAATAAACTACAAGACCCGGATTATCAAAACGATATGGCGTTTTCGATACTGACGGGCATATGCACAGAGGTATAAAAATGGCAGGAAAGAATAAAAGTATATACATATGCTCCGAATGCGGATACGAGAGCGTAAAATGGTACGGAAAGTGCCCGCAGTGCGGTGAATGGAATACAATGGACGAACATGAGCCGGTAATAACTAAAAAGGGCGTTTCAAAAAGCCGGACCTCCGCTGCCGCAGTATCAAAACTAAGCGATATTGACAGCACGATTGAAAAACGTATTCTTACCGGAATAGGGGAGTTTGACAGAGTTTTAGGTGGCGGAATCGTCGAAGGAAGCCTTATTCTTCTTTCCGGCGACCCGGGTATTGGAAAATCAACGATTCTTCTTCAGATTTGTCAGAGTCTTGGAAAACAGGGAAAAATCCTATATATAAGCGGTGAGGAGTCGGCAAGACAGCTTAAACTCAGGGCAAACCGCCTTGAAGTTAATTCGGACAACCTGTATATTTCTGCTCAGACCGACGTTGCAACGATAGTTGAAACTATTAAAGCCGAAAAGCCGAACATAGTTATAATCGACTCTATTCAGACAATGATAATTGAAGATTTATCCTCGTCGGCTGGCAGCGTAACGCAGGTCAGAGAGAGCACAAATATCTTTATGCATCTTGCTAAAAGCCTTGGTATACCTATATTTATAGTAGGTCACGTCAATAAAGACGGCGCAATTGCAGGCCCGAAAGTACTTGAACATATAGTTGATACCGTTTTATATTTTGAAGGGGAGAGAAACTACTCTTACAGGATACTGAGAAGCGCAAAAAACCGCTTCGGCTCCACTAATGAAATCGGCGTTTTCGAAATGACGCAAAACGGACTTAAAGAGGTTGAAAATCCGTCACTTCTCATGCTTTCGGGAAGGCCGAAAAACTCAAGCGGAACCTGCGTTGCGTGCACAATGGAAGGCTCAAGGCCTATACTTGCAGAGGTCCAGGGACTTGTAACTGCGTCTGGATTCGGTACGCCGAGGCGTATGAGCACCGGATTTGATTATAACCGTATGAATATGATAATTGCAGTGCTTGAAAAGCGCGCAGGCTACTTTTTCGGCACTATGGACACTTATCTTAACGTTGTAGGCGGTTTAAAACTGTATGAACCTGCCGCGGATTTAAGCGTTGCTATGTCACTTATATCTTCGCTGAAAGACGTTGTTGTAGATGAACATACGCTCGCTTTCGGGGAAATAGGCCTGGCAGGGGAGATAAGGGCTGTAAACAACTGCGAACAGCGTATAGCAGAGGCGTTAAGGCTTGGCTTCACTCGCTGTATCATTCCTTTCCATAATTATAAAGGCCTGTCAAAAGATATTAAGACAAGTCTTGATATAATTCCGGTTAAAAACATAAGACAAGCATTTGATGCTGCATCGGTTAAGTAGAGGAGGACAATATGCCGTATATTATTTTATTAGTTTTGGTAATTGCAATAGTTGTAATTTCAGCAAGGCAGCAAAAGTTCAATCACAAAAAAGCTGAGGAAAAATCCGAAATCGAAAAAGAGCAGAGTATAAGGACTCAGGAAAAACTCAACAGTATCGAAGTAGACGACTATGTTGAAGTAAACGACGAGCGCTCAGACAATTAATTTTCTATATTTATATAGAATAGGGGGCAGCCTGAAAAATTTATATATTTCGCAAAATTAATATTTTGCGCAATTCAGGGGACTTGAAATATGAGAATATAGCTTATTTAGGGATTTTGCCGTTTTTACCTCTCGGATAGAGACGATAGAATTATTTCAGTAATACAATGTATCGTTTTGCATAATTTTATTCGATGATATTTTCCGGAGAATATAAAAGCTGTAATTATAAGAACGTAAATGAGAAAATTTTAAAATCATAAATATCAGGATTAATTATCCGATTAAAGAAAGTAACACATCAGAGAAGAGCCGATAAAAATGATTCAGACGAGGGGATTGTACGTTTGAAATGTTTTTATCGGCTGTATTTTATTTTTATTTCTAAAAGACTTGATTTTTCCTCTCCCCTTTGTTATTATAATTACGGTTCCCCGAAAGTTTTGCGAAATTGTTACATGGAAGTGATATAATGAAAAGAGAGGATTTTTACCTTTTACCGCAGAGAGTGCAGGATTATCTTGTTTATATTGAAGCGATTAAAGGCCACAGTAACCTTTCGGTAATAGAATACGCGAGCGATTTAAGAACTTTCTTTACATTTATCGCGGAATATAAAAAGCTCTCCCCTGCTATGAGCGCTGAGGGAAAGCCCGATTTAAGATGTATTGATGATGAGGTATTAAAAAACATTAATCTTAACGACGCTTATCAGTTCCTTATCTATTGCAGAAACACACGCGGTAATTCCGAGGCTACAAGAGCGCGCCGTGTAGTTGCCGTAAGGCGCTTTTTCTCTTATCTTACCGATAATATTCAACTTTTGAATAATAACCCGATGAAAAACCTTGATACGCCTAAAATCAAGAAATCCCTGCCTAAATACCTTACTCTTGACGAAGCGCAGAGGCTGCTTTCCGTTATCGACGGCAAGTATAAGGAAAGAGATTTTGCTATGATTACGCTCTTTTTAAACTGCGGAATGCGTCTTGCGGAGCTTGTTTCCATTGATTATACGGACATTAAAAGCGACGGAACTCTTGTAATTACAGGTAAAGGCAATAAAGAGCGTATGGTATATCTAAATCAGGCCTGTATTGACGCCGTAACCGCGTATATGAAGGTACGCCCGAACGACGGAGTTAAGGACAGAGCGCTGTTTTTAAGTTCGAGAAACCAGCGAATCAGCCCGAGAATGGTTGAAATCACGGTTAATAAATACCTTGAGAAAGCGGGACTCGGCGGCCGTGGACTTTCGGTTCATAAATTAAGGCACACCGCCGCTACTCTTATGTATCAGCACGGTAACGCGGATTTACTTTTACTAAAAGAAATCCTCGGCCATGAGAACCTCGGCACAACCGAGATTTACACTCATATAACGTCCGACGCTACTAAAACGGCGATTGAATCGAATCCCCTTGCTAACGAAAAGCCTAAGTTTTAAAGAGTAATAACTCCGCTTAAAAAATGAGATAACACAGAATTAATCAGCGCTGTAAAGGCTATTAAAAGCGCATAAACACTTGTTATTTTCAGATACGACCCGAGATTTATATCAGCGGTTGTATCTGAATTTTTTATGCTTTTATATATTATACTGCTAAGCTGAGAGCTGTTTTTAACGCAGTAAATCAAGAGAGTAACGAAAAGAGATACCTCAGGAATACACAAAAGCAGTGCAGATAGTATCCCTTTAAATGAAAAGCTATAATAATAGCATATTTTCAGAGCTGCCGAAAACCCGATTAAAAACGGTATAATATTAATCAATCCGAATCCAAGAACAGATATTCCGAAAATAATTACTGTTAATAACAGCGCCGAATATAACAGTAATCTGCTTAAAAATATTTCAAGAAAGCTGTAATTACCGGAAGACAGTATTTCCTCAAAAAACGAGGCAAACTGGGCCTTTGCGCATTTATATATAACCGAGGCAAGAAAAAGTCCCGCGACGTAAAATAAAACAGAAAAAATGATTTCTCTGTTTTCTTCAATACCGTTATTAAATCTTTTCATAGTTATACCTTATATATATTATTCTGTTTAATTCTTATCGCGCCGGCAGCCGCCGCAGTAACAAAAATAACCGCTATTTTAATTAAAACGAAAGCGACATCATTTTTATGTAAAGCAAAGTTTACAACAATAAAAACTGCAAGCGGTATCTGTGAGATAACGCCTAAAAGTACGCCGTTATTCTTAAAAGATGACGTTGCAAAATAAGATGTAACAAGCGAAGATATAAAGCAGATTACAACCGTAATGTATTTAATTCCCTCTGTCGGCAAATCAAGTTTAAAAAGGAATTCGGAAAAACATAACGTCAGTAAAATTACACATAAAGCGCTTAAAATCAGCGATTTCAGCACATATTTTACAATTATTGAATTTGAGGCGGTAAACGATATTTTTTTCATAAAACAACTCCCCCGTTATCCATTAAAGGATATTCGGGGGAGTAATTATTTAGAACAATTATTCTTCTATTTTCTTTTCAGCTTCTTTAGCTGTATCGCTCTTTTCGATAACATCTTCGTCAGACTTCTTTGTCTTCTTGTCCTTTGCAGCAGCTCTTGCGGCTTCAACTTCCTTCTTCTGCTGCTCGGTCTTGGTTACGTTGGTATTGATAGCCCATCTCTGAAGTCTCATCTTAGTTCTGTCAGCGCCGGTTTCAATAACGATATCTTCTTCACGGATTTTAACAACCTTACCGATTATACCGCCGATTGTGATAATCTCGTCACCGATTTCAATTGATGAACGCATTTCCTGTTCTTCCTTCTGGCGCTTTTTCTGAGGTCTTATCATAAGAAAATACATAACACCTACAAGCGCAACCATTAAAAGGATTGACGAATATCCGCCGCCCATAAGTCCGCCGCCGTTAGTACCGGTTGAACCTGCAGCGGTTCCGGCTGTTCCTGCCATAGCTAAAAATGTTTCAAACATAGTTTATTCCTCCAAACGATTTAATTACAATAATGAGATTATATATTATATTAACTTATTTTGCAAGAATTATTTTAAATTCTTGTATCGAGAATTTCAACGTATTCGTTTTTATAGTCTTCAAAAGTGCCGTTTTCAAGGCTTTCCCTGATTTCAGCCATAAGATTATTATAAAAATGAAGATTGTGAATTACGGCAAGGCGCATAGCGAGCATTTCGTTTGATTTAAAAAGATGCCTTATATACGCTCTTGAATAATTCTTGCATGTAGAACAGATACAACTCTCATCAATCGGCTTTTCATCAAGCTGATACTTTGAATTATTGATATTAATAATACCTTTTTTAGTGAAAAGCTGGCCGAGACGGGCATTTCTTGAAGGCATAACGCAATCGAAAAGGTCCACTCCCCTGCTGACGCTTTCAAGAATATTTCCCGGAGTTCCGACGCCCATTAAATAACGTGGTTTATCCTCGGGAGCATATGGTTCTACGGCAGAAATAACGCGGTACATTTCTTCCTTCGTCTCCCCTACCGCAAGACCGCCGATTGCATAACCGTCAAGGTCAAGTTTAGCGATTTCCTTCATATGCTCAATTCTTAAATCGTCATAAGTACAGCCCTGATTAATACCGAATAAAAGCTGGTCTTTATTGATAGTTTCAGGGAGAGAATTGAGGCGTTCCATTTCAGCCTTACAGCGTTCAAGCCAGCGGTAAGTACGCTCACAAGCCTCTTTTGCATACTCATATTTTGCAGGATTTTCAACGCATTCGTCAAATGCCATAGCGATTGTGGAGGCAAGATTTGACTGAATCTGCATACTCTCCTCGGGACCCATAAATATTTTTCTTCCGTCTATATGGGAGTTGAAGGTTACTCCTTCTTCTTTAATCCTGTTGAGCTTGGCAAGTGAAAAAACCTGAAAACCGCCAGAATCGGTAAGAATGGGCCTGTTCCAGTTTGTGAACTTGTGCAGACCTCCCATTTTGCGGACTATCTTATCGTCGGGTCTTACGTGAAGATGATAGGTATTGCAAAGCATAATCTGCGCGCCGACGTCCTCCAAATCACGCGTTGAAAGACCGCCTTTAATCGCGGCGGAGGTTGCAACGTTCATAAAACACGGGGTCTGCACGGTTCCGTGCACGGTTTCAAATACCGCGCGCCTTGCTTTTCCTTCTTTTTTTATTACAGTAAATTTCATAAAATCTCCGTTTATTTAATAAACATAGCGTCGCCGAAGGAGAAGAATCTGTATTTTTCTTCAACAGCCGTCTTATATGCATTCATTATATTATCGTATCCCGCAAAAGCCGAAACAAGCATAATTAGCGTACTTTCGGGAAGATGAAAGTTTGTGATTAACGCGTCAATACATTTAAACTCATATCCGGGATAAATGAAGATACTCGTGTCACCTTCATCAGACTGAATTTTTCCGTATTTCTGCGCAACGCTCTCAAGTGTACGCGTGCTTGTAGTGCCTACGCTTATTACTCTGCCGCCGTTTTTCTTCGTTTCATTAATCAAGTCTGCGGTTTCTTCAGGCACATAATAATGCTCGCTGTGCATTTTATGCTTAGTTACGTCGTCAACCTTAACGGGACGGAACGTTCCGAGGCCGACATGAAGCGTAACTTTCCCGATTTTTACGCCCTTATTTTTGATTCTATCGAGCATTTCTTCGGTAAAATGAAGTCCTGCGGTAGGCGCTGCAGCCGAGCCGAGTTCTTTTGAATAAACCGTCTGGTACCTTTCACCGTTTTTCAGTTCCTCGGTTATATACGGAGGAAGCGGCATTTTACCGATTTTATCAAGAATGTTGTATATTTCTTTAGAGTCGCAATTAAATCTGATAATGCGGTTTCCTTCCTCAGTAACGTCGCAAACTTCGCAATCTACAAGACCTTCGCCAAAGGTAAACTTTGTTCCGATTTTTGCTCTTTTACCGGGTTTGCAAAGACATTCCCACTTATTATTTTCGCTCTGTTTAAGAAGAAGAAATTCAACAACAGCTCCCGTTTCTTCCTTAACGCCGTAAATCCTCGCGGGGATTACCCTTGTGTCATTGATTATTAAACAGTCGCCTTTTTCAAGATAGTCCGTTAAATCCCTGAATATCCTGTGTTCAATATTTCCACTGACTTTGTCTACTATCATAAGCCTTGAAGAATCCCTCGGTTCAACAGGGGTCTGCGCAATTAATTCTTGTGGAAGTTCATAGAAAAAGTCCGATGTTTTCATCATTATTCTCCAAATTCTATAATTGACATATTATAAATTAAAGTGTATTATAAAGAATAACTTAGTTATAAATATAAAATATATTTCGTATATTATATTGCATATCATTATTTTTTACAAGTGCTAAGGAGAAAAAAGATGAAAAAGTATAAAGTCGGATTAGTCGGCGCTACCGGTATGGTAGGACAGAGATTTATGACTCTTCTTGAAAATCATCCCTGGTTTG
>CAJOER010000008.1:0-25663 GCA_905233805.1 uncultured Eubacterium sp.
GTCGGCGTGGTAGCAATTGTTGCTGCAGTCGGCGGCTTCGTGACCGGTCTTATGGCGGGCACATGCGTTGCAATGGCGGTTATCAGCTCAGTATTAATGGGCGTTTTCTCAGTCATTTCGTGGGTAAGCACGGTCATCGGTCCGTACTTCTCCATGGTCACCATGGCGCTTACCGCCGTGCTGCTTGCCATGATGATTATCAATTTCCTTATTCAGGAATTCAAAAAGGTCATCAAAAGCGAATTCCAGACCGAAAAGCCTGATTTCATTTTTGATACGCGTGAGACCAAGGACGGCACCTTCAATGTCGTTTACGAATGTGTGACAAGCGGAGGAGGCGCAAGCACCGATTTCAGTGAGCTTTCCGCTTACGCGCAGGGAAAGCACAGCGACGTTCAGGATGTAAACGCTGCAAAGCAGTGGAAATGGACTGTTATGGGAATTACCAGGGACCCGCGCATAGGCAGTCCGATTGTTGCCGACAAAAACGGCAATGTCTTCAAACAGGTAAACGGCAACGCCGGCAATCTTAACGGATATGAAAGCGTTAAGTATTTCGGCGAGCGTGCCCCCGGCGATTTCAATGCTTTTTGCAGCACAAATGAAGTCGGCGGCGCATACCTTCATTATCACACCGAAGAAACCATTAAAGACTTTGAGCCCAAGGAAGAAAAGCAGGAGGAAGCGCCTGTTCAGGATGACAACAACGAGGGCGAAAACAATAACGAAAACAATGATAATGAAAACACTGACAATAATGAAAACGGCGGTGAAAACGAAGACGATAACCAAACCGAAACCGAGCCTGCAAAAGAGGTAAGCTACATTTCAGATATTGTTGTAGCGGTTGCGTCCGATCCCGAGTCGGCGAGAAACGAGCTTATTAAGCGAGAAACAAAAACCTATGTGTTTGACCACAACCTCTCCCCTCATCAGGATTTTGCAACCTATATCGGCTATTCGCTTACCACTGACCCTAAAGACGCTATCAAGGATATCCGTATAGCGCCGAATGTAGGTCAGAACACAAGCACAAACAACATTTATTACGGCGAGGCGTCGTATACCTATTCCCACGTTCTCGGCTGGGATACGGGAACGGGCAACAAGCAGGGTATTCCGCCTTGCGACGCGCTCTATTATTCCAAGGACGAGCGCACGGGCGACCCGATTCCCGCCGATAACCTTGTAACCGCAGATAAGCTTGAAACCTACGGTGCTGCGGATTCGGAGTGGATACCCGTATCCTATTTCGGCAACGACCAGCCGTACAACTTTGAGCTTCATTATGAAGTGTTTGACGACAATACGGGAATCAGCTTCTATAAAACTAAAAAAGATAACTATCTGAATAAAATGCCGTCTTCGTATCTCTATTTCAAACCGGAGAATGCGAAAAACAGCGGCGAAAGATACCTTTCGGGTTTGCTCTTCATGGGCGGCACCGACTGGAGAGATACCGTATTTGACGATGTTGAAGCAGAGGTCAGCGACCTCTGGTATAAGCTCCTTGAAAACAGAAAGACCGAATCGCCTTCTGCACAGACCGATTTGAGCTGGTCGGTCGGCAACAGAAAGAATGCGACCATAGGACATCTTCACTCTTACCTGCTCTATACATGGACCTATTATCCCAAGCGTGCGCTTACTAACGCTGTTATCTATCAGGGCGACAGCTACAGCGACACCCTTCCTTACAGTATGAGCAAGGCGCTTGACGGTGTGCAGCAGAGCTTTGTAGCTGCGACCAATATTCAGCAGCAGTATTGGGATGTTGAAGAAATCTATCGCTTTATTCCCACGAATAATACCTTTATGAATTACCGTTGCGGCTGCACGATGAGCGACCAGATTGAATACACAAAGCGTATGAAGAAATATCGCACCAAGACGCTGGCAGAGGGGGTTCCGTTTGGCTACAAAAAAATGCCGTATCTGCCTACCGCGCTTTATCTCTGCGGTCCCGTGAGCGGCAGAGACCCGCTGAAACTCAGCGATGTCATTATTACCGAGGACACCTTTGAATGTACCTATGATAACGGTGTTTATCATTATGATACAGATCATTCTATCAGCCCTTTGGACGGCAAGGATCACGGCACTGCTTACACACTTGCACCCGACCCGAACGGCAGATATCACGACAGTAAGCTCAAAGCCTCTGGCGACTTCAAGCCTGTGGTGGATATTAAAAATCCGTATTCAACAACGCCGTTCAACCTCGGATATCCCGATTCATGGGATGAGGACGACGAGTTCCAGCGTGAAACCCGCCCCTGTTACATCTACTTAAGAGGGCAGAGAACCGATAAACCGAAATACATTTCCTCGCTCTCCATCGGTGCGTACTCCAGAGCGCAGTTCAAAAAGGATAATCCCGACCAGGACAGCGATTTGGCGGATGGAATGACGGAGGGCAACGCTATGTTTGCTGCGACTTCCGGCTGTTCGGACGAGATGATTGTCTATAACATTGCGCTGGAGAATCAGAAGGACGCCTGGTATATGCGCCAGTCTGACGGCAAGGGCAAAACGGACGCGCCGGAAGACAAGCCGGCGGCGTATGTAGGAATAACAAGAACGAACGACCCGAATAAAGCAATTACGGGCGTTATCCTGTATCAGATCAAGGATATGATCGCGCCGAATCAGATTACCTGCGACGACGTTAAATACACCTGTGCAGGCTCCACGATGCCGATTGTAATGGACGGCAAAAATTATTTCCTTTATTATTCCAAAAACACGGGCGACTCCGTAGGCCTCCCGATCGAGGATATCAAAATCGATACAACGCCGCTGGTGACGGGCTACGCCACGAATTTATGCGCCGATAAGGAGCACAACGTGCCCTACGGCAACCCGAATCAGACCTGTTATATTCATACAAAATACACGGGTAACCGCGACTTCTTCAACAAGTTCTATATCGGCAAGGGCGAAACGAAGCACGCCGCCATGTGCGACCTGCTGAGTCAGGGCTGCGTTGAGTGTATGGATATTAACCTCAATGACGGCATCCGCGGAGATACGATACTGCTCGGCTACCGTATGAGCGCAGTTGACCCGAACGCTAAAAAGGCAATCCGCGAGCTGCAGGAGTCGGAAAAAATTTACGATATTATCTTCACAAGCGGCGAACCGTATCACAGCGACGGTATCATTAACAAAAATGTTTATTATCAACCTGTCGGCAACGAAGACTTCAACGGTTTTGCCGGCAAGGAACTGTATATGTATTTTGCTTCGCCTTATTATTCGGCGGAATACAACAAAGTGCATAACGCCAAAACGCGCCTTCCGCAGGAAGTGTTTACCGGCTATCTGACAAAGCTTGCCTTTGCGCAGAGTGACCGCGTTCCGTATAACGAAACGGTTGCCGCTTCCTCAGATTCGCAGAATATTCTGCGCTGGGAGTATGTAATGCAAAGCGATAACACAAACCCCGTCGACCTGAACGAAAGCGCGATAAGCTATTCGCCGCACCACGCAAAGGATGTGCGCATTTCAATGTTCGCGCAGCGCAGCGACGGCAGCGTCAAGCCCGCGGGCGAAATTACTGGCGGATTTGTAGAAAGCACCTATGCAGTAGGTGATTTGGAATTCGGTAAATAAAAAAGGAGAGCCATTATGAAACATTTATCAAGAGCAATTATGGCTGTATTTATGGCAATACTGATGGGAACCCTGTTTCCCGTTCAGGTCTTTGCCGATACGCCCGATTATATAGGTGAAATTAAGGTCTACGAGGGCAACTGTAAGAATGCCGAAAAAGAGGGATATACCATTCTTTGCGACGACGACGGCAAGCCGATTGACCTGAACAACGATTCAGGCTCTGACGATATAGGTGCAAAGGGCGACAAATCCGTTTATCTCGGCTACAAAACCACGAAGAAAAAAAGCGAAGCAATTACCGACCTTGCCCTTATGAATATGAAGGGCGGCTACGATGTTGCTGAATACGAAAAGCTGATGGCAGGTCAGATGAGCCAGCAGATTGTTCCGTTTGTGGAAAGCTTCCTTGCCGCAATTAACGAGTACCGCGAAAATTACAATTCCGATAATGCGGAGAATAAAGGCAGAGCGCAGTTTGTTCATGATGCGCTGAACAAGCTGACCGATGACGATTGCGGCGGCGCAGGACTCGGCGATTTATTCCTTAACGAAACGGTTTATGAAATGGCAAAGCCTAAGTATGAAGCGCTCTCCGATAAGGAAAAGGAAAAGAAATCGTTTTACGATGTAAACAACGAAGTGCGCGATTCTCTTCCCGAAAGCGAGAAGAACAAGCACGCCGATATTCTCACTATCGTTGCGCAGTCTAACGGTAAGGCAACACTTATGATGCAGAATCTGCTTACCCGCGCCGCAGATACAAACGACGATACGTGGCTTGAGCGTTTTGAAGGCACCACCTTTGACGATTTGCTTGACGCACAGGGCGGTTCTCCTACCGACGCTATGAAAAAGCTCGCCAAGAAATATGACGATGATGCGCAAAAGCTACTTGAAATGTGGGATGCGTTCCGTGACTGTCTTGCATCTTATGACGAATATGTTGCCAAAGTCGATGCATTCGATGAAAACGCAGCTACGGAACAAATAGAGCATTGTGAATTCCTGCTTGAACAGCTTCACCCGAAATACAATAAAGAGGAGTATTCAAAATTCTTTAACGAATACAATGAAATCAGGAATCAGGTCAGGGAAATAACAGTTTACTCGCAGTTCATTGCAATACACGACTATCTTGAAAGCATCGATTATGAAGATGGCACACTGCTCGATTTCTTTATGATGGAGTATGATGAAATCAATGACGATTTAACTATCCTTTATCCGCTGATTGCTTCGCTTTCAAAAGGTCAGCGTGCAGGTCTTGAATTTCTTTCATTAAAAGAATTGTTTTCTGTTGCTATGACTGATGAAAACGGGTATTCAGATATCGAGTTTGACGAAATTGAAGAGATTTCAATTTATGACGGCGTTGACCGCGGAATATATCAGAAAGGCGGTGTCGCTCTTACAAGCGATGCAATGCGAGCGGACGCTCTCGCTAAAATGAATCAGGACAACAGCATTTTCAGCGCATGGACTACCGCTATGATAGTTTTAACTGCAACGACATTTGTTGCGTTTACAAGCTCTGCGGTTTCACTGGGCATTATGAAATATGATATTTCATCCTGCACAAAAGAAGTGAGCAGTCTTTCAAATGATATCAAACCGCTTACAAAAGGTCTGGCGGATGACGAAATAGGCGAACTTGAAACTCTGTTTACTAACGAAGATATTATTAAAGGAAACAAAATTGATGCGCTTGAAACACAGGCAGTGACAGCAAACAGTTCAATTTGCAAAGGACTCGCAGTCGGTCTTGGCGTTGCGGTTATTGTTCTGGCTGCTGTTACAACTTATCTTTCATACCGCGATATGAAGGCGCATTATAACGTGGACTTTACTCCGATTCCTCACTATATGGTTGATGAAAAAGACATCACAGGCTATAACTCAAAGGGCGAACAGATTATACTCAAGAATCAGGGCGCATACTACAAAGCCGTTGAGTGCAACCGTAAACAGGGCGATGATTACTTTGATGATATCGATACCTGCGCGGATATGAACGGCTGCGTAAACCCGCAGTGGCTCGCGCTCTATGCAGCAAAGAACGAAGCGGAAGACCCGATTTTAGCGGATTCCTTTAAGGTTGTTGTCGGCAGCACGGCAGTGCCGCAGGGCTACGAGACGGGCATCCATATGTTCGGCGAGAGCGCGGCGTTTAACCTGAACGATAAGCGCTACTGCTGGAACCAGAAGGCAAAGAGCATTATGGTTTACTTTAAAACGGATGAAGCTGCCGCCGGCACGGCGGGCTCCAACTTCACAGGCGGCACGCTGGCGATTTCCGCGGGCGGCGGGCTTCTGCTCGGCGCAGCGGTGACTGCCCTCGGTATGACCGCCGCAAGAAAACGAAAGGAAAACAGTGCCGTTACGGCATAAAGGGGAATGTGCTATGAAAAAGATATCAAGCGTATTAATCGCAGTAATACTTGCCGTATTGATGGCAACGCTGCTGCCCGCGCAGGTGTTTGCGGACACTCCTGATTATATCAGCGAAGTGAAAATCTTTATGGGCAGCACGGACGGCGCAGCCGATGAAGGATATACTATCCTGAACGGCGAGGATGGCAAACCCGCCGACCTCAATGCAGACGCAGGCGCAACCGATGATTATGCAAAAGGCAACAATGCCGTTTACCTCGGTTATAAAACCACAAAAATCAGAAGCGAAGCGATTACGGACCTCGCTTTAATGAATATGAAGGGCGGCTATTCCGTTAAGGATTACGAAGCGCTGATGGACGGTCAGATGAGCGAGCAGATTGTGCCGTTCGTGGAAAACTTCCTTGCTACGATTAACGAATACCGTGAAAACTATAATTCTTCAAACAACGCCAACAAGGAAAGAGCAAAGTATATCCACGATATACTGAACAAGCTGACCGATGACGATACCGACGGCGCAGGGCTCGGCGATTTGTTCCTTAACGAAACGGTTTACGAAATGGCAAAGCCGCAGTATGAAGCGCTCTCCGATAAGGAAAAGGAAACAAAATCCTTTTACGATGTAAATAACGAAGTGCGCGATTCTCTTCCCGAAAGTGAAAAGAACAAGCACGCTGATATTCTCACTATCGTTGCGCAGTCCAACGGTAAGGCAACCCTGATGATGCAGAACCTGCTTACCCGCGCGGCGGATACAAGCGAGGATACATGGCTTGAGCGTTTTGAAGGCACTACCTTTGACGATTTGCTTGACGCACAGGGCGGTTCTCCTACCGACGCTATGAAGAAACTCGCCAAGAAATATGACGATGACGCGAACACACTTCTCGGCACCTGGGAAACCTTCAAAGAGGCGCTTGATAATTACGACGACGCGGTTGAAATAGTTGAGAATTATGACATCAGCGAATATACCGACGCTGCCGATGCGATTGTTGATATGGAGGGAACCAACCCCGATGTTGACGACGCCGTTGATGCAGCGGTTGATTACGTTGAAGCGCAGGACAATGTTTCCGAAGCGCAGGATGCGATGAACACCGTTCTTCTCCACGAATACCTTGACGGCATTGATTACGGCGACGGCACAATGCTCGATTTCTTTACGCAGCCCGTTGAGGATGTGGAAGACGATATCACAATGCTTTATCCGATTATCGCCTCTCTTTCCGACGGACAGAGAGCAGGTCTTGAATTCTTCTCTCTTAAGGAAATGCTGATGATAGGCGTAACGGATTCACTGGGCTACAAGGAAACTAAGCTTGACGAAATGCAGCCCATTTCCGTTTACGAGGGCGTTGACCGCGGCATTTACAAAAAGGGCGGCGTTGCGCTCACAAGCGACGCGCTCCGCAGTGATGCGCTTTCAAAAATGGTTGATGAAGAAACCGCGCTCTCCAAATGGTCAAATATTATGTGGTATATCACCATCGGCACGGGTGCCGCAGCACTCTTGAGCGCTTTTGTATCACCTATCTTACATAGTATCGGTCACTATACTTATGGCGTTAAGGGTTGGAATGCCGTTGCTGAATATGGGAAAACGACGTCATTAGCAGAACAGGGCTTTGATTTCAGCAAGTGTTGGGATTCAAGTAGTCCTGACTATGCAAAAATGAAAGAATTACTCTCAAAACAAGACGAAGTTTTTCATGGTTCTGCCGGTACCGGACGAGCGTTTACTACCGGTTATAAAGTAACATATTATCTTTCAGCAGGTCTGGCGGTTGCCTTTATCGTTTTGATTGCCGTTTCCTCCGTGCTTACCTATCTTGAAATGAGGGAGCATTACAAGGTGGATTACACCCCGATTCCGCATTATATGGTAGAGGAAAAGGATATTACGGGCTACAACGCAAAAGGCGAACAGATTATACTCAAGAATCAGGGCGCATACTACAAAGCCGTTGAGTGCAACCGCAAAAAAGGCGACGATTACTTCGGTAAAATTGATACCTGCGCGGATATGAACGGCTGCGTAAACCCGCAGTGGCTCGCGCTCTATGCAGCAAAGAACGAAACGGAAGACCCGATTTTAGCGGATTCCTTTAAGGTTGTTGTAGGCGGCAGCGAGCTACCGCAGGGCTATGATACAGGCATTCACTTCTTCGGTGAGAAAGCAGCGTTTAACCTTAATGATAAGCGCTTCTGCTGGAATCAGAAAGCCAAGAGCATTATGGTTTACTTTAAGGTGGACAAAAACGCTGTAACAACAACCGGTTCCAACTTCACAGGCGGCACGCTGGCGATTTCCGCGGGCGGCGGGCTTCTGCTCGGCGCAGCGGTGACTGCCCTCGGTATGACCGCCGCAAGAAAACGCAAGGAAAACAGTGCCGTTACGGCATAAAGGGGAATGTGCTATGAAAAAGATATCAAGAGTATTAATCGCAGTAATACTTGCCGTGTTAATGGCAACGCTGATGCCGGCGCAGGTCTTTGCTGACACGCCCGATTATATCAGCGAAGTAAAGGTATATCAGGGCAGTTTTGACAAGGCTGCCGAAGAGGGTTTTACAATCCTTAACGGCGAGGACGGCAAGCCCGTTGACCTAAACCAAGGCTCAGGTTCAACCGATACAGGAGCAAAGGGAAACAAAAAGATTTACCTCGGCTACAAGACTACTAAAAACAGAAAAGAAGCTATTACCGACCTTGCCCTTATGAATATGAAGGGCGGATATGACGTTGCTGAGTATGAAAAGCTTATGGAAGGTCAAATGAGCGAGCAGATTATTCCGTTTGTAGATATGTTCCTTGCGGCGATTAATGAATACCGTGAGAACTATAATTCCGAAAATTCCGCAAACAGGGAAAGAGCGCGTTATCTCCATGATATTCTTAATAAACTGACTGATGATGACTGCGGCGGCGCAGGGCTCGGCGACTTGCTCCTTAACGAAACGGTTTATGAAATGGCGAAGCCTAAGTATGACGCGCTTTCGGATAAGGAAAAGGAAAAAAAGAGTATGTATGACGTTAACGTGCAGGTTCGTGATTCTCTGCCCGAAAGCGAAAAGAACAAGCACGCCGACATCCTTACAATTATCGCTCAGTCCAACGGTCAGGCAACAATTTTAATTCAGAATCTCCTTACCCGTGCGGCGGATACAAGCGACGATACATGGGTTGAGCGTTTTGAGGATACAACCTATGATGATTTATTGGAACTTCAGGGCGGCTCTCCTGCGGACGCAATGAAAAAGCTCGCCAAGAAATATGACGATGACGCTAACACCATTCTTGCTTGCTGGGATGACTTTCAGGATTTTCTGAATTCTGCAGAGGAAGCAGAAGAAGCGATAGAAAACGCTGAAGAGATTGATTATGACGGCGCTCATGAAGCAGCGCAGCAGCTTGAAGAGGACGGAGAACTCAACAAGGACAACGTTGACGAATTTGTTGACCTTGTTGAAGCAAACCTTGATATTTTTGAATTTAACTCAAATATTTCCAAGGTTTCCATATATGAATTTTTAAATAATACAGAATACGGCGACGGTACTTTGCTTGATTTCTTTATGCAAAGCAGTGAGGATATAGAGGACGATATTACGGTTCTTTATCCGCTTGTTGCCTCTCTTTCAAACGGTCAGAGAGCGGGACTCGGATTTGTATCTCTCAGTGAGCTGATTGCCGTTGCAGCAACTAACCCTGAGGAATACAGTAAAATAGATACCGACAATGTTTCCGAAGCGTCAATTTATAGTGACGTTGACCGCGGAATTTATGAAAAAGGCGGCGTTGCTTTGACAAGCGACGCATTAAGAGCGGACGCTCTTAAGCTTGCAGATGAGGGTAAAGACTCGATTATAAGCAAGCTTACAATATTTTTATGGGGGCTTACAGCTGTATCAGGTATCGCTCTGGCTGGTTCAGTTGTTTTAGCCGGTGAAATAAATACCTCAATAATTAATAATACAAAAAATGCAATTGAAAACGAGTTAATTAAGGTCGGACAGAGCAACCGTACGATTCATCAGGAGATTAGTGCTATTCAGTCTCAAGGAGTATTCTCCGACAAAGTAATTCCTAATTTGCAGGGAGAATATGAAGGATTTGAGTTTCTAACCTTTAATGAAAGGGGTCAAATTAATTTTGACAGAATGGACGACCTTGTTTCCAAGCCTGAATATTCGGGTAACATCAGCTGGTCAAACAACATGGGCGCCGCGCTTGTTGCCGGTGTTACCGTTGCAATGATTGCATTAACTGCCGTTTCAATATATCTTACCTATAAGGATATGTGTGATTTTTACGATGTTGATTTCAGCCCTGTTCCTCACTATATGGTTGATGAAAAAGACCTTATCGGCTATAACGCCAAGGGCGAAAGAATTGTTCTTAAAAATCAGTCGGCGTACTACAAAGCAGTTGAAAGTAACCGCAAAAAGGGCGATGATTACTTCAAGGAAATTGACACCTGCGCGGATATGAACGGTTGCGTTAACCCGCAGTGGCTTGCGCTCTATGCGGCAAAGAATGAGGCAGAAGTGCCAATTCTTGCAAGCAGCTTAAAGGTAGTAGTCGGCTCTAGCGACGTACCCGAAGGTTATGAAACGGGTATCCACATGTTCGGCGAAAGCGCGGCATTTAACCTTAACGATAAGCGCTTCTGCTGGAATCAGAAAGCAAAGAGCGTAATGGTTTATTATAAAGTGGACAATACTGCCGCAACAACGGCGGGTTCTAACTTTACATCAGGCACGCTTGCTCTTGCCGCAGGCGGCGGACTCTTTGCCGGCGTAGCCATTACCGCGCTCGGTATGGTTACTACCAGGAAACGGAAGGAAAACAAAGCCGTTACGGCATAACGAACAATAAAGCATTTATCAGGAGTATTTATTGCACTCTGAAAAAGCAAAGAAGCGAGCTTTTTAGCTCGCTTCTTTGCTTGTGCAGTAAAAGGTTCGTTTGCAACCGCTTCCGAAATAACAGGTGCCTGATGGTCGCAGAACCTTGGCGAAAGTCGAAAAACCGTGGTATCAAGCCATTTTCTGCACTTATCTTATGCTGATATTATCATAGGAAAACCTAAAGTCAATATAAATATATTTAATAACCCTTATTAAAAAACCTGATAAAAACAATAATTAAAGGGTTTCAAATTTTTCTCTGGACTTTGGCGATTGGTTGTGATAGTTGTTGTGTTTGAAAGGAGGGTCTGATATGACCAAGATAGTTTCAATCACAATGGCAATAATCATTATGCTGACGGCAGGCATAACGGCTCCGCAAACTTACGCAGCAGCACCGCAGACAATTACCGCATCGGTAAATTCAAAACCTTCTTCCCACACGAATAAAAAGAAGAAAAAACATAAACACAGTATGCCAAAAGGCAATATGAAAAAATGGTTTAAGTCAAAGAAAGCGCTCAGGAAATATGTAAACAAGGTAATGAAGCAATACAGCCGTCAGTATGAGAACGGGGAAATCACCTGGGACGAATATGTATGCCGCTGTCCTTACGGTTACGAAGCGTGGTCGTGCTCCTGCGGTAAGTGGTCAGGCAACTTCAAATATCACAAGGTCAGGAACATAGACATAAACTACTACATAAAATATGCAAAGTCTTACGCAAAGCAAATCGGGCTTGAATACGATAAGACCGCAACGGACTGCTGGGATAATCCGATAACCGTTACAACGAAAAACAAAAAGGCTGTTGAGCGGGATATTAAATCACGGCTTGACCGATACAAAAATATAGAAGGTTTTGAAGGAATATGCGTCTGGGCGCATACTGACGGCGGCGATAAGTACCTGCTCTACATCGGCTACTGTTAAGGCGGTGATAATGTGACTGTACTTGAAAATTTGTATAACGGCAATATTGAGCCGACGGATTCCGAGAGTCTTAAAAACAATGTGCGGTACAAAGAAAGCCTCAGACTTGTCGGCAGACTGCAGGAGGAATTGTCTGCAACGCTAAACAAAAAACAAAAGGAACTCTTTGAAAAATATCTCACTGCAGAGAATGAACTATCCGTCGTCATTAACGAAGAAACCTTCAAAACAGGCTACCGTCTGGCAACGCAAATTATGATAGAATGTATATGAAAGCCGCCCTGCTATCTTAAACAGCAGGGCGGTAATTTTATCGTTTCATTTCACACCTTTTTTCGTCAAAAAGTCTATGAAGCGGTTTTTGTGACAGTTTAGCAGTTATGACAAAATTAAAAAGTGAGTGTTTGCAAGGGTTTCGGGACTTCACTCAGGCGAAAAACCGAACTGATTCGATAGAAATTCTTGAAACAACCGGTACCCCGTCCGAAAAATTCTGGTCGGCTATGTTGCCAATTTCACAGGTGTAGACCGGTGTTTTTTCTTCAGATAACAATTTTGTACCTTCCGACGCCAAAACCGAAGGTGTCACGGATAATGAGGCTTTCCGGAATCTTTTTCAGCCATTTCTTACTGAAATTGGTGTTGCCGAAATACATATCAAAGTTTGCTGTCGGAAGCACAACCCATTCTGTATCATCCTGCTTATTGGCAAGATAGTATTGTACTAACAGGACGATGACTTCATCGGGTGTGTCGCTTGTATTAAGTTCTTTAATTTTACACAGCGTTTCTTCCGACAGATTAAGAGTTGTATCTTTCAGTGGACCGAGCACTAATGCGTCGGCAATAATGCTGTCAAAGTTTTGCACCCAGGCACCTTTTGTCTGTGAGTCAAAAAGAGGAATCTGCAATTGCAGTATTTTCCTATACCAAATGCGGTTATACTTTTTGCCAAGCAAATCAGCTTTATTAACGGCAACCTTGCTTACCCTGTCAGGATAACACTTAACAAATTTATATACATTTTTAATATGGCAAAAGTACCACCCGTTACCATGGTTATCAACGAGTTCCGGAAACTCGTTGTGAAGGTCACGAAAATCCGTCGTGAACTGCCACTCCTCCTTTGGAGTGGCTTTTTTCATTTCGGGCATACTGCACCATGCGCACAAGGCACGCCTTGCAAGGTCAATGTCAGCCTCACCGTTTTGAAACATATATCCTCGTGCAACAATTGTCAGTACTCTGCTGAGTCCCCTGAATTCCAGGAAGGAATCAAAGGTGAACCTGCCGAAATAAGAAGTGTCTCGTTTGCTGTCTGCTTTGTAGATGACAGGCGATGTGTATGCTTTAAATTCTTCAATTTCGTTTAACATAATTAATCCTTTTTCAAAACCGTTTTTTCAATGCTGTCAAGCAGTATATCAAAGAGAAGATTCCGCTTCCCAAGTGCAACGATATACTGCACGGCAATGGTTGGCTTAACTATTTTGTCAAGCAATTCTCTGCATTTGACGGATACGGCTTCGTGGTATGAAACGGCAGTCGACTTGTTAATATATGCCTGCATCATTTGTGCAAACGCTTCTGAATCTGTTTTACGAATCAGTCTCTTGTTATCAAGCGCGTTGTTTTCATCGTCAATATCGGCAATCAAATCGTACAGCACTTTATAACCGCTAAAACGAAAATCGGAAAGCAGGGGATAATACTCCTTAAAATCATTATCGGGAAGATATCCGTTCAGGAAATCTTCTCTTTCTTTTTCTCCCATCAGATGCCATTTCTCGTTGCGGATGGCTTCACGGATAGCAGAAATCCTTTCAGCCGATATGGTTTGGAATAACGCATAAAGCTCGTCAGAATGATATATTTCTTCTTGCCCTCTTGAATAGAGAATACGGTCAATACCGCTTTTGCGGCTCTTGTTTTTAATCGGAACCTTGCAAAAACGGATACGGTTAAGCACCGCTTCATAATCCGAAACCAAACCGCTTACCGCAGAAAGAATATCTTTATCAAGGTTAGCTTTCCAATTTTCATCAACGGCAAAAGCAAAAAGCTCGTCGTCCTTTGCAGGATGTGCCTTTATCTTCGGTATGTGCTTTTTCAGTTGAAGGGCGAAGTATGGAAGCAGTTCAAGGTTGGAACTGACATTTGCCCAGTCAGTCTGAGAAAAGAATTTGTTGAGTTTGTCCCTGTGTGTCTCCTGATACCATTCGCGGCGACTTTCCGATTGTTCGTTTAGGTTCTTGTAGGTTAAAAATATACAGCGGGAAATACTCTTGCTTCCGAGATAATCGGAAAGGTCAGGCTTGACGCCGCTCTTTGCCGAGTCAATTTCCAAACCTGTTAAAATAGCCAGCGTTTCCGTTTCCTCACGGCATTTCCTGCGCAGAGCGGAATCGGAGTTCTCATCATAAGCGATAATGCTTCGGTCAAGAGCAGCGTTTGATATTTGACCGACTCGGGAAGAAAAGGTGCTCTTTACAGTTTCAAATCTCGCTTCCCAGTCGTTCGCATTACGGGTAAGAGGCTCGGCATCGGGAATTTTCAACAGCGGAATGTTGTTCATATTATCAAGGCTGTCTAGCGCATAATTCCGTTTGACCGCAGCATTGATAATCGGGTCGGATATGGTTTTAATCATATCGCCGTCGTAATCAGCACCACCGAGTCGCTCGGCAGCGAGCATATGTGTATCCACAATCACAATATCCGAAAGGTGACCGAGATAATGCTTTCTCATCTGCTCAACCTGCGGGTAAACCGCTAACTGAATTTCCTCGTTTCTTGCGATATGCGGATTGCGCAGTAATGTGCATTCGTTATCATGCGCGTAGGCAATACGCGGAGCATAGTATGAATTCTTCGCAAAATGAGTGGACATAGCGGCAGAGAAAAATGTTCTCTCTCTGCTGTTCATCCGCTGTCGTTGATCTATCAGATTGATTAAAAGTTCCAGCAGATCGCCGGACAAAAAGCGGTTATCCCCGGCAACAATCAACTTGCCGAGTGCGTATTTTTTCAGTATTGTATCCGCCCGGCTTTCCAATTCTTTTGTGTAGACAGGTTCGTTGATAAAGAGAGAATTGCTCTTTAATATTTCCGCCAGCTGATAGTTTCGCGTTTTTCGGTTACGCCTGTTCAGATATTTAAGGAAATAGTTCAGGCGGTATTCATCATCGGCGCAAAGGTTGTAGTACGCCGTTTCGGTTTCTTTTGTCAGCCAATTGCGCTCCTCGTTTTGCGGCGATTGTGTCCAGCCGTCAGGTAAATCATCGGGGCGGAATTCCTCTCTTGTCAGCGATAGCGTATTCAGAAACTGGTAGTTCAGTTCCGTAAATTCTTCGGGATGTTCCTTGCTGACGTTCGTGATATACAAGGCGTGGCTATACTTGGTAAACGCTTTCCAGTAATCCTCCCAGGACATATTGTTATCAAGCAACCAGCCGTAGCCTTTGAACATACTCTTGGTGAGAATGATATCCACATCCTTCACCTTGTGAGTAACGCCAAAAATATCCGTTATCATTTCTGTTCCTGCGCTGTGAAGAAAGTCTTTGAAATCAACCTGGTGCAACATCCCTTTAACATACGGCAGACGAATTTGGAAAGAGGTGTGGCAATGCTCACCACAGAAGGCTTTATCAATGACGGCGGCATATTCCTTTGAGATAAGACCTTCGCCGTCAAAGCCGGTTACTTCCACGATACCTCTTGTTTCTTTTCTCGTGTATTTACGCACAGGATTTTTTGTGCCGTCATCTTCCACGGTAATAATTTTCGTGGCGTCAACAGCATAAGCCGGATTATCAATCACAATGACACGGTGCTTCTTCTCGATGTTTACATTATCGATTCTCGTTCCCGAGGACAGCAGCAGTCCGTTATATGCGTAAAGTTTTGAAAGCTGGCAATCACCGATTGTCATATCCAGCATCATTCGTTTTCGTATTGGCGCAAGATAGTCTGTACGGATGAAGGACAGCTTCGCGTTGCGGCTCATACTCGCAGAACGCTCAAAGGCGACATAGCGGTGAGCACCTGTGCCGAAGTCAAGTGTCACGCCTTCGGGTCGAAACATATCTTTTGCTTTGCGCTGCAGGTCGGCAAATTTTTTCTGCTGTTCGTCTCTGTCAAATATGCTTTCAAAATTGCAGTAGAAGATAATTTCCGCCAGATCGGTGATGATGTTTCCTTCGGGAAGTGCAAAATCATTCCTATGCTTCTCGCACATTATCTGATAGAACAGGGCGTTGCTTTCCTGCTCGTGGGAAGCAGAAATAACCCTGCACTTTTCTGTCTGTACAGAGTTGAGATTGAAGATGGTTCTACCTTGTGAATTCGGTTTTGAATTTGCAATAATTGCCCGAGCCGAGAGCTCATAAATGCGATACTTCTTCTGATTCATATCTTAATATTATCACAAAACCTTTCAAAATGAAATATGAATACTGTGTCCACTTTTCTGTTTTCGGGATGCAGGATTTAATCTTACGAAAGGAAATATAGCGATGGATTATTCACCAAAGAAATTCCCTTCAGGCAACTTCTTCATTGTGCCGAACTGCATTTTTGATGAAGACCTGAAGGCGAGAGACTTTGCTGTTTACTGTTATCTGTTCAGCCGTACGGATAAGAAAACCTTTCAGTGTTATCCTTCGCGCAGCACCATAGCCAGGAAATGTCATATGACAGAGCCGACTGTGGATGAAGCGCTCAGGGTGTTGGAAGATAAATGCTTAATCAATATCACGCACCGGTATGACAGCAGTAACGGCAACAGACTCTCACACCTCTATACTATCAATAAAATTTGGTAAGGGGCACTTTAAAAACTTAATATATTCAATAAGAAATACCCCTAAAATGAAAAGTGATGCTGAAACCTGATTGATTATTTCAATATTTTCAAAGAAATTATTGAAAGCAGGTAAAAGCGAGGCGTATGCCCTGCACGCCTCACATAGCACTTCAGCCCGCAGAGCGGACTGTTTCGGAAAGGTTATACAGGGGTATGCTCAAATTCAAAGTTTAAGGAGATGATAGCAATCGAAAAGAAAGAAAAATATTCATACTGGCAGCTGCCGAGTCAGGTGGAACAAATGCTTCGTAAGGACTGCGATTGATTTCTATATCGGATATATCTTACAGAGTCAGAACGCTGATTATCTCTCGCCGATGATAAGTTCCGTCATCAAAAACGAGATACAGCATACGGAAAAAGGTATGTGCGAAATGCTCTTCAAGATGGCGGTTGAGCTCGGAAAGTTCAATCGTCTTGCGGCAGCTTATCACGACTATACAGGCGTTGACTGGCAGCAACTTAACAAAGTAGTTAAAGAAGAAGTTGCCTACACTAACGGGTATATTACTCTCGAAACTGCTGACGAATTTAGTTCATTAAAAATCCGTCTGTGCAGAACGCCGGTAAACTCGTAAAGTATATGGGTACTCGTGAAGGTGTTGAGAAGGTTCCGAAAGGGAAAGACGGGAAGATTGCAACGCAGCAGCAATACACATTAATCAACCGCATCACAAAACACTTTCCCGAAACGAAAAAGTATATTGAATACGATGACTTTATGATGAAGCCGTCAAAGGCAAATGCAACGGAATTTATCAATGCGGTTGCAGAGCGTGAAGCAGACCGTACCGATGAACTGAAAAGCCTTGTTTCATATATTGCCGAGCGCCCGGGTGTTGAAAAACTCGGCTCGCACGGACTCTTTTCTGCAACGGATGAAGCGATTGACCTTGACGATGTTGCGGATAAAGTTTCAAATCATCAGGGAGTCGTCTGGACGCACGTCATCAGTCTGCGCCGTGAAGATGCAGAGCGGCTTGGATACAACAATGCTGATGCCTGGAAGCAGTGTGTGCGCCGCAATATGAATGAGCTTGCCGAAGCGCATAAGCTCAAGCCGAGCGATATGCAGTGGTACGCCGCCTTCCATAACACGACGCACCATCCACACATTCATCTGATAGTCCTGTCAAAAAGCGGTCAGGGTTATCTCACGAAAAAGGGAATGGAAAAGATGCGCAGCGCCTTCGGTAACGATATATTCCGCAACGAGCAGTACAAACTGTTCAAAGAGCAGACGGAAATCCGTGACGAACTGAAAGCGGAAATGGAAGAAGTTCTTGAAGGAATAGCGAAGAGAAGATTTCCGATTACAGACGAAACTGCAGAACTGATTAAGCAACTGCAAAACGAGCTTGCAAACTGCAAAGGCAAGAAGGTTTACGGTTATCTTCCGAAAAATATCAAGCATACGGTTGACGAATTGCTCAGGCATATTGTTGAAGAAAACCGTCCGCTTCAATATATGTACGCAAAGTGGAATGAAGTCAACCGCTTGAAACTTGCTCTCTATTATGACAGCGAGAACGACAGGGACATACCGATTGAAACGAACAAAGAGTTCAGAATGCTGAAGAATATGCTGATAAAAGCGGTACAGGAATCGCTCATCTTCGGAACGGATAACGGCTGGAAGAACATCGGCAAGAACACGAATATTTACAACAGCCTGCTTCAATCCATTGCTTCGCTTTTTAACAGCAAGGCGGCTGACCGCATCAACGAAATCAATGCGCAAAAGCGACAGCAGACGGAAAGCAAGGAACTCTCCAAAGAGCAGCAGAAACGCATTGCTCACGGCGAGCGTTCCGCAGGAAGTGATTACACGAAGGCAGAGAAGGACGAAGAAGACAGCCGCAGGGCAGCCGAAAATGCAGAAGCGCTTCTCAACATCGGCACAGGCATTATTGACTTCGCTCTCCGCCGTGCCATCCGGCAACAACGCTATCAGCAGCAACTGCAAAACACAAATCAAAACAACAATACTGACGAAGACTTTGATGAAGACGAAGGCTTCGGCGGTATGACAATGTAACGAAACTAAAAAGTCCTGCCTCGTTGAGATACAAAGCAGGCAGAAAGGTATTACTAAAAATTGTATAAAAGTATAGATTTTGACGAAGAAGTATTCATCCCGTTTATGAGCGACTGTGAAGACGACGGATTAGGTTCTCTTCAACTACTCTGGCGCGGTGATGATGTCTTTAAACAGATAAATGCAGACAATGAAAATGAAGAATAAGGAGGTGAGAAAACCCATGAGTATTCAGGAAAACGTGAACAAGGTTGAAGTTTATTATAACGGAAACGAAAAAGCCTTTGATCAGTTTCTCGAGTCCGCAGTCAAAGGATATATGACGACGGATTCAACGCTTCCCAATGAAGAACCGGAAGACGAAGAAATTTCTGAAGATGACGGCGGATTTAGTCTGGCTATTTAGTATTCTTTATGGTATGTTGTGTTTGATAAAAATATGTAAAGGAGTTGATTTGATATGTCAAAATCAAACAGAGCATGGCTTTATGCAAGGCTTTCCCGTGACGACGACATTGAACTGAATTCGCTGACAAATCAGCAGAATATTGTTCGGGAATATGCAGAGAATAACGGTTTTGAAATTGTCGGCGAATCCGCAGACGATAATATCAGCGGAATGCACTTCAACCGAGAGGGAATAGAAAAAATATCCGAAGCGGTGGAGGCGCGGCTGATAGATGCAGTCATTGTAAAAGACTTATCCCGACTCGGCAGACACCGAACGCAAACGGCGATGTTCATTGATTTCCTGCGGGAGAACGATGTAAAAGTAATATCCGTAACAGAAAACATTGATACAAGTAATGAGGACGATGACCTGATGGTTGGCTTCAAGGGTATCTTCAACGATATGTATGCGCGAGATATCAGCAGAAAAATCCGCGCAGGATACCTTCAGAAGCAGAAAAAGGGCATCGTCCTCGTTCCGCCTATGGGCTACTTTAAAGATAAGAATACAAACGAAATTGTCATAATGGATGAGCCGGCAGCAATTGTCAGAAGAATATTCAGGATGTTCCTTGACGGCTACGGCATGAAATCCATTGCTCATATTCTGAACAGTGAAGGCATAAAAGCGCCGGGCTATTATCAGAATAAATATATCGGCAAGAAGCACGGCTATAATAAGCCCGAAATCGCTAACCGCTATCTTTGGAACGGAACAACCGTTAAGCGTATCCTTGATAATGAATTCTATACGGGAACGGTGGTATGCCACCAGTCATATACCAATAAGATAAATAAAGTGCGTAAAACCCTTCCCGAAGAAGAATGGATACGCCACGAAGGATTCGTCCCGGCGATTATTTCCAAAGAAGCATTTGAAAAGGTCCATGCGCTGCTTGAAACAAAAAAGAAAAACAATGTCAGAGCCGGAAACGAAAAGCCGTGTCACAGATACACGGGACTGATAAAGTGTGCTGATTGCGGTTCCTCCTTTACCTGTAAAATACGCAAGTGGCGCGATAAACCCGATAGACTTGAATATGTCTGCAACGGATATCACCGCTATGGCGTTGAACACTGTACTGCCCACAGAATAAACGAGGAAACGCTTGACGCTATCGTCAACAGAGAACTGGAAAATATCATTGAAATCGCTCACGAAAATTGCCGGAGGATTGACAAAAGCTTTAAACGCTGGAAAGCGGAACACAGATCAACGATTAACTTAATCGAAGGACTTGAAGCAAAGCTCGAACAACGCAGGGAAGACCAACAAAATATTCTCCTTGAACGCATCAGGGATAAAGTGAGAGCAAGCATCTATACCGATATGCTTGAAAAATGCGAAAAGGAAATAGCCGACCTTGAAAAGCGTATAGCAGATATGAAGGATATTGAAAGTACGGTAAAAAACCGAAAAGCCGAACTCAAAAGCAGCGTAGAGGTGCTTGAAAGAATTGCCGCTGAAGGTGCAATAAGCGACTCCGATTTAAGATTACTGATAGACAAAATAGAAATCGGCGAGAAAGATGGTAAGTTGGATATCACGGTAATCTTCAATGGCAAGTTCAGACAGCATATCGACCTCTACAACAACGGAGAGCTTGATGAAAGCTATATGGAAAGCTGGTATATGGCGCTCTGAGAAACCAAAACAGCGAGCTTTTTAAGCTCGCTGTTTGGTGGTGCAGGAGATGGGACTTGAACCCACACTGCCGAAACAACAGGTACCTGAAACCTGCGCGTCTGCCTATTCCGCCACTCCTGCGGGTTATTAAATTTAGTGCGAAAAACTGATGATTTATTATCTGATTTCATCGCACGAGGTGTGCGATGAAATCGTGAATTTATAAGTTTACACAGAAGTTGCGCGACCTGAATCTAGCGCGTCTGCCATTCCGCCACTTCTGCGTTTTATAGTATTCTGTTTTTATTTACGACACGCGGAACTCTTGCGGTGCCCAAAATTTGTTTCGGCTTGGAGCGCCGACAAATTTTGACCGCTGCGCCATACCCGTCATCGCTTAATCTGCCGCAGGCAGTGCTCGACGGCTATGCTGCCATTCCGCCACTCCTGCGTTTTTAACTGCCTTGATATATTAACATACCAAGGCAGTTTTGTCAAAGCATTTATTTATAATTTTACTTCCTGCGGGGTGCCGTTTTCTTCGCGGGATTTATCGGCGAGATATACCGAAAGGTGGCCTGCTACCGAATCGAATATCGAGGTGCACGCAAGGCTCGGTTTTTCGCCTCTAATAAACATTACGAAATCAGCCGCAAGTCTTTCGTCGCCGCCGCCGTGGCCGCCGTATGCGCCTACCATATCGCCGCTGACTCTGAGGTCAACCTCTTCAACGTCGCACTCCTCGTGGTGAGCGTCGGGGGAGGGGTTGATTTTAAGAACCGTGTACTTCGATTCCTCAAAGTTGCCGAAGAGTTCACCCTTTGTTCCGACGATGTGAATGTATCTTCTCGGCTCGGCGCTGCCGCCTACCATATTGTGCGTTCCCGTAGCTCCGCTTTCAAAGTTTACAAGCACGCTCTGGTGGTCAACTACGTTATTATCGCACTTATAAATGCATCTTGCGTACGGATTATCGCTCTTCATAAGCTCGATTTTGTCTTCCATAGTCGGATTTTCTTTATCTTCAAGAGCGTCCCATACGTAAAATGCCCAGCGGTCGGGATGGTCAATATATAATCTCTTAGTGGAGAATACGCAGGTGTCAACAAGAGGACAGTCCTTCATACAGATTGTGCCCGCGCCCTCGGGTGCGTTTTCTTCTTTGAACTGATATTTGTTTCCGAAGGAGGAGATTTCCTTCGGCTTTGTTTCGCTCATCATCCACATCATAATATCGAGGTCGTGACAGCATTTTGCAAGAAGCATAGTTGTGTGACATTTATCGCTGTTAGCCCACTTGCCCCTGACGTAAGAGGTCGAAAGATGGTGATAAGAAACGTGCTCGGAGGTCTGGATATTGATAATATCGCCGAGCTCGCCGCTTGCAACGCGCTCCTTGATTGAATAGTAAAACGGAGTGTATCTCAAAACGTGGCAAATCATGACCTTTGAATTGTTCTTCTTTGCGCATTCAACTATTTCGCGCATTTCTTCCTCGTTGGGTGCGAACGGCTTTTCAAGAAGCATATCGTAGCCCGCGTCAAGAAGGGGAACTGCGGTTTCAAGATGCTGTTCATCCATAGTTCCGTTTATTACCGCGTCGGCAAGTTTGCCCTTCTTCGCAAGCTCCTGCGCGCTTTCAAAGCACATATCCTCGCCGAAACCGAAGTATTCCATAGCCTTTTTACGTCTTGCGGGGTTGGGGTCAGCAACGCCGACTATTTTAAGCATTTCGGGGTTTGTTTTAGCAAGCTCGCTGTAAACGAACGCTCTGTGTCCCGCGCCTACAATTATTGCTGTAACAGGTCTGTTTTCCATAATCGTTACCTCGTAATTATCAATTATCATAATTATATCATAAAATCCGCATTTTGCAATAAAAATAAGTATTTTTTTAAAGAAAAAGCCTGCGCGTCAAACGCAGGCCTTTACCTTTATTTCAGGAAGTTTTCTTTTGAAAATCTAATCCAGCCGTGAGGCGTTGAAATCCGCTTATAGCCCCACTCTTTTTTATCCTCAAATACTACGCCCTTATCTCTTATAAGTTTTTCGGCATATTCCATTTCGTCAACAAAGTGCTCGTAACTCATGCCCTTGTCGGACCATGCAAGCTGAGCCGTGGCAATAACCCTCGGGAAAAGATAGCGCTGCATGGTGTTTTTATCGTTGATGTATTCCGTCCATATAGGCGCTTCTATTCCGAGTATGTTTTTGTATCCCGCCTCGGTCATACCCTTGAATTTCGGTTTATAAGAGATAACGCGCCTCAGCGAGGTAATTTCATAGTAGTAGTCAAAATAGAAATATGAAAACGGCGAAAGGATGATTTTTCCGCCCGAGTTTGCGTACTCAACCGTGTTCTTCGGGAGTTCCTTCCAGTACTGAAGAATCGCTCTTTTATCAAGGTTTGCGCCCTTTGCGGCGTCATTCCAGACTATTGCTTCCTTGCCCTTGGAGTCAAGATACTCGATAATCGTATTCATATAGTAATTCTGATATTCCGGCCATGTTTTTAGTCCGCATGCAGTTTTAACCCTGTTACATTCGGGGCACTCCTCCCAGCGGTCTGTCGGTGCTTCGTCGCCGCCGATGTGGAAGTATTTATACGGGAATATCTCGCAGAATTCGTCAAGGATTTTTTCAACAACCTCGTATGTTTTATCCTTAGCAGGGCAGAGGACATCCTTGTAAATTCCCTGGCGTGTTTTTATTTCAACCTCTTCGCCCCTGCATGAAAGTTCGGGAAATACCGAAAGAAGAGCGCTCGTGTGGCCGGGCATATCAAATTCGGGAATTACGTCGATATACCTCTCTGCGCAGTAGTTAACGATATCCTTCATCTCTTCCTTTGTGAAAACTCTGCCGTAAGGGTTGGGGTCGTTTTCCGCTCCGAAGTCCGAACGCGGGCGCACAGCCGCCTTTGTATTGAGTTCGGGATAAGTTTCACATTCAAAACGCCAGCCCTGGTCCTCGGTTAAATGCCAGTGGAACGTGTTGAATTTAAGGAGCGACATAGCGTCAATTATTTCCTTAATATCGTCGTCATAAATGCGCGGTGCGGATACCTCGGCTTGTCCTCAACAGTACAAATAGGAAGTCTGTCATACTGCGCTTTAATCTGCTTTAACGTCTGTTTTGCAAAAAAAACGGCTTTTTCGCTTCCGCCTTCAATATTTATGCTTTCATTCGTTATGCTCAAGGTGTATTCCTCGTTTTCAAGCGAAGAGTTAATACTGCACTTTTCCTCGGGAATATTATCCGTAAATTCGTTTTTGAACTGTATTTTGCAGGGAGTCGGAATAATCTTCATATTTATCACCTCAAAACCATTTTATCATTTACTTACAGTTTGTGCAACATATAAATCATTTTTGACATATTATTTAATTTATGATATAATACTACAAGCATTTAGACAGATTTCGACATTTTTAGATAAAGGAGGAGATGTAATATGAAGAGAACAGTTTCGCTGCTTCTTGCTTTTATTATGCTCTTTTCCTGCTTCTGCGCAGCGCCTTCGGCATACGCCGCCAAGGCTTACGCAGAGGATAAACTTGAAGGAATTCAAAAACAAACCGGCTTCATTCCCGACAGCACCGCTTACGTTACGGGAAACTGCTATGCTTTTATTTCCGCTGTGTGCGAAAAACTCTTCGGCGATAAGTATCAGGAACAGCTTTATAACGGTTATCAGTGCAAACATAATACAGGTAAGTTTGAAGAGGTTGCAGTTCTTAAAACCTCAAATACGGCAAGCGATGACAATATTAAGAAAATCATTAATTTCTTTATCCAGAACGCTATGCCCGGCGATGTTGTTCATTATGCGTCGCTCAGTAATTCAAGCTCAACCCATACCGTTATGGTACAGAGCGTAGACAATAAAAAAATCCGTTTCTTCCATTCCAACTACGGTTCGGACGATTGCAGAATTGATACGATATACTGGGACAGCCTGCGCGATAATCCTACGAGTAACGAATATAAAAACGGAAAAGTATATTCATATAACACGATTTTAACCAATAAAATGGTGAATTCAAGCAAGGGTATGGGTATTACGATTAACCGTTATACGAAATATTCCTCGCTCTTCTATACCGCAGGAGCGGAAAGCACGGTTCCTCCCGTTCTCAGCGCAACAAGAGCTTCGGCAACCTCAATTAAACTGACGTGGAATAACGTTGCCGGTGCTTCAAAATATTATATTGCATATAAACTCAGTGCGGACAGCTCGTATACAGCTGCTTCAAAGAAGTGCAAGTCAACTTCATTTGAGGTTAAAAAACTTACTGTTGGCAAAAAGTATGACTTTAAGGTTAAGGCGTATGCTGCGGGAAAATGGATGTCCTACAGTAATATCGTAACAAAGAAAGTTCTTCCGCCGACGGTTTCCTCAGCGACTATAAAGGCAGCAGATAAAGGCCTTTCAATTTCGTGGCCTAAAAAAAGCGGCCTTACGGGAGTAAAGATTTACAGAAGTACAACAAGCGCAACCAAGGATTTCAAGCGTATTGCAACCCTTGACGGCGACGCGTCTTCATATCTTGATTCGGGCAAAGCGGTTAAGTACGGTAAGACATGTTATTATAAGATAATCCGTTTTGTAAAATCGGGAAGCAAGGAATACACATCTCCCGAAAAGGTATTTTCAAAAACATATACTCTTGCAACGCCGACTATGATTTGCGATAATATTTCGACCACGTCTGTGAGCGTTGAGATTAAGGGCGACGGATGTCAGAGCTGTTTTATCTACTATCTTGAAGCCGACGGAAAAACCGTACGTTCACAAAAAAGCGTAACGGGTACAAGCCTT
>CAJOER010000008.1:25763-28037 GCA_905233805.1 uncultured Eubacterium sp.
GACGGTATTAAAGTATCCTTTGACGCCCAGAGCGACGTTGACGGCTATAAGATTTACAGAAGCACATCGCAGGACGGCAGTTTCAGCGAGGTTGCAACCGTTACCCAGGGAACGTCTTATTATGTTGACAGAAGTATAAAACTCAAACAGTCTTATTGCTACAAGGTAAAAAGCTTTAAGCACCGCAACGGAATTACATATTACAGCGACTGCTACTCTTCTACCGCGCCGCTTGTTTATCTTCTTCCCGCAAGCGAAAAACTTAAAGTTAAACGCGCGACGCCTACCTCTGTACTGCTTAAATGGAAAGGCGTAAAATACGCTTCAACATACAGAGTTCAGTATAAGATAAAAGGCGGAAAATGGGTAACCGTGTCCGACATAACGTCGAAGAAGTGCAAAATCAAAAAGCTTGAAATCGGCAAGTACTACTATTTCAGAGTCCGTGCCGTAAACAGTATCGGCAAGGGCGATTATACCGAAAAAATTAAGATAAAGGTTCTTCCTCCGACTCCCAAAAAGCCGGTCACAAAATCCGTTAAAAAAGGTATAAAAGTTACCATTACTCCGGAAAAATATGCAAGCGGATATTATATTTACCGCTGCAAAAAGAAGAACGGAACCTACGGTATTGTAGGTACAATCAAGGGCAATAAAACAAAGTCGTTTACCGATAAAAACGTTGTTAAGGGTAAGACCTATCATTATAAGATTGTCTGCTATAAAAAGAAAAACGGCGTTATTTACCAAAGCCCGTATTCAAAACTTACTAAACAAAAAAAATAAAAACCGAATATTTCGCAATACAGATTTTAGACAATTTTAACAAGGTTAAATTATTTTTCCACATTATTTGATAAAATACTTGACTTTATTAATGCGATTGTATATAATCTATGCGATGTTTAGATAATATCTAAAATTAATAACCCCCGTTGGACGGAGGGAGGGAATATAATGAGTCAGGTAAAAGTTAAGGAAAATGAATCTCTTGACAGCGCACTTAGAAGATTTAAGCGCCAGACCTCACGCGATGGTATCATCCAGGAGGTAAGAAAAAGAGAGCATTACGAAAAGCCTTCAGTAGCTCGTAAAAAGAAGAGCGAAGCAGCTCGTAAAAGAAAGTATAAATAATTAAATGCCCCCATCAGGGGGCGTTTTTTTATTTACTATGAAGTTATGTTATGTTATAATAGTTAAAAATTATTGTAAGAGGGAAAAGATATGAAAAAGCTTCTATCGGTATTATTATCGCTCACAATGCTTTTCAGCGTTATGATTCTGCCTTGTGAAGGTTTTGCAAACGTGCAGTATTATCCCGGCGTTACAGAGGATATGTGCAGCGCTTCTTTCTGGGCTGAAAAGAGCAAAAAAGCCGACGGTCTTATTCTTAATACAGACGAAATTGCGGCTTATAATAAAGCGGGTATCGCCGCGAACGGAACCAAGCTTTTCAGCGTAGAGGATTACCCGACCACGTATAACGCGGATGACCAGAGCACTAAGCTTCAAAACGGGATTATGGGGGATAAGCCCGACAGAGCGCTTTATATCAACGGTCAGGAGATTGATAAGGACGTGTACTTTGAGCATCTCAGACAGTCCGTTGAAGATACCGCTTACACGGGTGGCGACAGAGAGGTTGAATACGGAATCTGCACCAAACAGGGCGACGTTATGGGAATCCCCGTTACGGACGTAATCGGCTACAGCCCCGAAGACCCCGACAGCGAATACCAGATTTCGGAGCTCAAAATCGGCGACCCCTGTATTATCAAGCAAAAATGCGAGATTGACGGCGTAAAGTATTTTTATATAGTTTACGACTCGCTTTACGGCTGGATTAACAGCGATAAAATTGCTCTTTGTCAGAGTAGGGAAGAATGGCTTGACGCGTGGAAGGTCAATATCGGCGATAAGAGTTTTCTCGTAGTAACCTGCGATAAAATAATAACCGAAAAATCCTCGAAAGTTCCCTCAACCTCTGAGGTTAAGCTCACTATGGGTTCGGTTTTAAAACTCGTTCCCGAGGATGAAATTCCCCTCAATATCGGCGAAAGAAACTCATGGAACAACTATACCGTATATCTTCCCGTAAGGAACAGCGACGGTAACTACGTAAAACAGCCCGCGCTTATTTCACAGCACTGTGACGTGAGTATCGGTTTCCTTAAAATGACCGAAAGAAATATTTTAAAGGTTGCGTTATCCTGCCTTGGTAACCGCTACGGTTGGGCAGGTACGCTCGACGCTATGGACTGCTCGCTTTATACA
>CAJOER010000009.1 GCA_905233805.1 uncultured Eubacterium sp.
CCTTTCCATAAGTTTCTGATACCCGTGCTTTACGTAGTAGGTGTGGCCGTGCGTAAAAAATATCTTTTTTCCGTCGAAGGTGATAAACTGCTCAAGCGGAGCGGTACTGCTCCAGTCGCAGTTCCCGGCAACGTATTTTATATTGGTATCAGGCCTTGTCATCTCAAGCAGCTCGATTTCCTTCTCGCTGTCGCCGAGATTTATAAAAAGAGCCGCATTGTCTTTATGACGGTCAAGGATATTGAAAAAATCCCTCGACGCCCTGTGCGTATCGCTTGTAACTACTATCCTCATTCATATTACCTCGCTGAAAACCGTATAATATTATACAATATTTTTATCATCATTTCAACGGGGTGGATTTATGGCTGATTATAATTATTCCGATATAAACGACGCAAAGCGCCGCGTGCAGGAAATGAAGGGGAGGATTAAGGATAAGAACGCCGAGGAGCGAAACGGCGATATAGTAGCACTTCTTTCGCGTATACGCTCGCCGAAAGACAAGGCGCTTATTATCGCGCTTATATATATTCTCAGCAGCGAGGATACCGACAGCGAGCTTATTCTGTCAATTCTTTCTCTTTTATTATAATTAATTATGGAAATTAAGTTAATAATATGTTATAGTAAATAATGGATATTTCCGTACAGGGGGATAAAATGAAGGAATTTATTAAAACTCATATAACCGATGGAGTGGAACTTGTAACCGTTCCGGCCACAAGATTTAAGACTAATGAAACCGCGATAAGCTTTGTGCTCGCCCTCAGTGAGGAAAACGCGTCAAAATACGCGCTTCTTATTAATCTTCTTTCTCACTGCTCGGCCGATTATCCAGATATGCTTTCGCTTAATAAAAAGCTTGCGCTCCTTTACGGAGCGTCATTAAGAGCGAGCGCTGTCAAAACGGGTGAATCGCACGTCCTTACTCTTTATCTGAGTTCGCTTGACGACCGCTTTGCAATAGACGGCGACAGTATCAGTATTGAAAGCGTAAAGCTTCTTCTTTCTCTTGCGTTTTCGCCGAGACTTGACGAAGACGGCGAGTTTGTTGAAACGGATATCGAGCGCGAGAAAAGACTGCTTATAGAAAAAATCGAAAGCGAAAGCAGCGACAAAAGATTATACGCGCTCAGACGCCTTGAAGAAGAGATGTTCAAAGGCGAACCCTATGCGGTTAACCCCCTCGGCGACGCGGACATGATTAAGGCTCTTTCAAAACAGGATATTAAAGAGGCTTATCTTGATTTTGTAAATAACGCCGATATATGGATTACTACCGTCGGCGCAGCCGAAAATGAAGAAGTTGCAAAAATCTGTAAAAGCACTTTTGTAAATATTGAAAGAACGCCGCTCGGTATTAAAAAGCCCGGGTTTGTTCCTTATGCAGAAAATGTAAAAACCGTTGAGGAAAGACAGGCGGTTAAACAGGGAAAACTCGTTCTCGGCTTCAGGGTTAATCTTGATTCGGACAGTGATAAAGCCGATACAATGCGCGTGTTCTGCGACGTTTTCGGCGGCGGCCCTTATTCAAAACTCTTTATGAACGTAAGAGAAAAACTTTCCCTTTGCTATTACTGCTCGGCGCGATACAATAAGCGCAACAGTTCAATCGTTATTCAGTGCGGCTGTGAGGAAGAGAATATGGACAAGGCTGTGAAAGAGATTTTACAGCAGATTGAAAAAATCAAAAACGGCGACTTTGAAAGTGAATTCAAATCCTCCGTATCCTCGCTTTGCGATTCGGTTAAATCCGTATATGACGACAGCGCCTATCTTCTTGCGTGGTATATTGCCCAGCTTACCGACAGTGAACTGCTCCCGCCTGGTGCGGTGATTGATTCATATGAAAAAACCGATTTCAACGGGGTAAAGGATTGCGCCTCGCTCCTCAGCCTCGATACCGTATATAAACTAATGGGCGAAAAGGAGGCGTAAGTATGAGCATTAAAGAAATTAAATCGGATATTCTCCGTGAAAAATACTACAAAATCGAGCATGAAAGCGGGCTTAATATTTACGTTTTTCCGAAAGAAAACTACGCCTCAACCTACGCGATTTTCGGCACGCGCTACGGCTCCATTGATACTAAATTCAGACGTAAAGGACAAGCCGAATTTACCGAGGTCCCTGAAGGTATAGCCCATTTTCTTGAGCATAAGCTTTTTGAAAGTGAGGAGCTTGACGCCTTTGCAAGATATGCAAAAACGGGCGCGAGCGCAAACGCATACACCTCGTTTGATAAAACCTGCTATCTTTTCCAGTGCAGCGATAATTTTGCAGAAAATCTTAAAATCCTTCTCGACTTTGTTCAGAACCCGTATTTTACCGCTGAAACCGTACAGAAGGAACAGGGAATTATCGGCCAGGAAATAGAAATGTATCTTGACGTTCCCTCGTGGATGAGCACCTTTAATCTTCTCAGGTGTCTTTATAAAAACCACCCCGTAAGGATTGATATCGCCGGCACGAGAGAGTCAATTTCGCATATTACTGATAAGCTTCTCTACGAGTGTTATAACACGTTTTACAACCTAAATAATATGGCGCTCGCCGTCTGCGGCAACGTTACGCCCGAAGAGGTTGAAAAAATTTGCAACGAATACCTGAAAGCAAGCGAGCCTATCGAAATTGAGCGCTCGTTTGAAGGCGAGCCGAGGGAAATCAACAAGCCTTATGAGGAATATTTTCTTGAAGTCGGTATGCCTGTATTCTCTTTCGGCTATAAAGAAAAATGCGAAAAGCCGATTCAGTCGGATTATGACGCAATCGTAACGGATATTCTTCTTGATATTGTTGCGGGAAAGACCTCGCCGCTTTACAAAGACCTTTTTGATAAGGGTCTGATTAATTCCTCGTTCGGTTATGAGTACTTTATCGGCGGCGGATATGAGGCGGTAATCTTTGACGGCGAAAGCGAAAATCCGCAGGCAGTCACCGAGGCGATAAAAGCCGAGGTTAAACGCCTTAAAAAAGAGGGAATCGACGAAGAGCAGTTCGAGGCTGTCCGCCGTTCAAAATACGGTAAGGAGATAATGAACTATAACGATGTCGATATTATCGCGAATACGCTTATAAGCTGTGATTTTAACGGCTGGGATATGTTCGGCTCTATGGAAATATACCGCTCGGTTACCGCTGCTGATGTTGAAAAACGCCTTGCCGAAATTATGGACGAGCAGTACAGCGCCCTTTCGGTAGTTAAAAATAAGTAACGGAGATATAATATGTCAAATTTTACTCACGTTGTATTTGAAGGGCTGGGGATAGATTTTGACCTACCTTCGGTTGCCTTCACAATAGGAAATCACGATTTTAAGTTTTACGGTCTTATTATCGCTTTCGGCTTCGGTCTTGCCGTGCTTTACGGCGGCCGCGGCGCGTGGAAGTGGAAAATGAGCCTTGACGGTATGACCGACGTTCTTATCTGGGGAACGATATTCGGCATTCTCGGCGCAAGAATATATTACGTCGCCTTTGAGTGGGACTACTATTCAGTCCACCTGAACGAAATTCCTGCAATCTGGAACGGCGGTATAGCGATTTACGGCGGCATAATCGGCGCCCTGCTCGGCGCTGTAATCGGCTGTAAGATAGGAAAAATCGACTATCTTAATCTTCTTGACCTCGGAGCCCTCGGGCTTCTTATAGGCCAGGGAATAGGCCGCTGGGGCAACTTTTTCAATCAGGAGGCGTTCGGTACTAATACAACCACCGCGCTCTTCCGTATGTGGTCGCCTAAAATTCAGGCAACCCTTGCCGAAAACTCAGCCGAGCTTGCCGAAAAGGGTATGACGGTCAACCCCGATTTACCCGTACACCCGACCTTCTTATACGAAAGCGTGTGGTGCCTTCTCTCGTTTCTGATTCTTCATATTATCGTTAATAAGAAGAGGGAATTCAAGGGCGAAATCTTTATGCTTTACTGTGTGCTTTACGGCGCCGAAAGAATGGTAGTCGAGGGTATGAGAACCGACTCGCTTTACATAGGCGATACGACTATCAGGGTTTCTCAGCTTCTCTCGGCGGTTATCGTAGTCGTTGCCCTCGCGTTTTTCGTTTACTTTATGGTGCGTTGCAAAAAGGGAACCCTCCCGCAGAAAATGCTCCCCATAATTCCCGACGAAAGACCGAAAAAAGAAAAGAAAAAATAACGCCAAAGGAGAACTTATGCAGATAATTGACGGAAAGGCAGTATCAAAGGCTGTCAAAGAACAGGTTAAAACCGAATGTGAAATGCTTAAAGCAAAGGGGATAACGCCCGGCCTTGCGGTAATTATTGTCGGCGAGGACCCCGCTTCGCAGGTTTACGTAAGAAATAAAGAGCGTGCCTGTGAGGAGTGCGGTTTTTACAGCGTAAAATATGCGCTTCCTGCCGACACTACTCAAAGCGAGCTTAACTCCCTTGTTGACGAACTCAACGCGGACGATAAAATTAACGGCATACTCTGTCAGCTTCCTCTGCCGAAGCACCTTGACGACAAAGAGGTAATAAACCGCATTAATCCCATAAAGGACGTTGACGCGTTCCATCCCTTCAATGTGGGCAAAATTATGATTGGGGATTACAATTTTCTTCCCTGCACGCCTGCCGGCGTAATGGAGCTTATCCGTTCAACAGGCGTTGAAATAAGCGGTAAAAAAGCCGTAGTTATGGGAAGAAGCAATATCGTAGGAAAGCCTATGGCAATGCTCCTTCTTCACGCCGACGCAACGGTTGAAATTATTCACACAAAAACTCCCGACGACGGCGCGGTTACAAGAACCGCCGATATTCTCGTAGTAGCGGTAGGTAAGGCAAAGCGCGTTACCGCCGATTTGGTAAAAGAGGGCGCTCTTGTAATTGACGTAGGTATGAACCGCGACGAAAACGGTAAGCTCTGCGGCGACGTTGATTTTGAAAACGTCAAGGATAAATGCTCCTACATAACTCCCGTACCGGGCGGCGTAGGTCCCATGACGATAGCAATGCTTATGAAAAATACGCTTACAGCGGCAAAGATTCAGAATAATATAGGGTGATGAAAATGAAAAAGGTATTATCAGTTCTCTTATCAGCTTTAATGATTGCGCTGTGCCTCGTTCCCATGAGTGCAGCAGCAAAAGCCGAAGTAATTAAACCTCTTGACGAAAAGAAGGTTAAGCTTCATTTTGCAGCCTGGGGCGACCCGCAGGTATCAAATTATCTTACCGAGCGCAGGCCTTATTTACAGACCTCCGCCGCGGATATTAAGAATAATAAAACAAAAAAACTCGACGCCCTTCTTATTGCCGGTGATATTACCGAAAACTGTATAGACGACGAGTGGAACTGGGTGTATGACGATATTAACGGCATAGGCGTTAAAAACTATATAACCGCAACGGGTAACCACGATATAAGGCTTCACGAATACAAAACCGCGAAAAAGTCATTTGTCAGTTTCACTAATAAACTTAATAAAAATGCCAAGAGTAAGCTTAAAATCAAAAAGTTGAATTACAGCTATACAATTAAAGGCTATAAATTTATTGTACTCGGAAGCGACAGCGTTCTTCTTGAAGAAGCCGATATAAGCAAAAAGCAGCTTAAATGGCTCGATAAGGAACTTAAAGACGCGTATAAAAAGCATCATCCTACTTTCGTAATTGCCCATCAGCCGCTTAAAAATACTCACGGACTTCCCGACACCTGGGGAACTGCAATAAAAAGCGCGGGCAGTATCGGAAGTCAGTCCGACGATATTAAGAAAATCCTTAAAAAGTATCCTAATACAGTTTTGATTACCGGCCATCTTCACACCGGATTCGGTAAGTACTCATATCAGAGAATCGGCAATATCCATTCCGTTAACATTCCTTCCCTCGGCGTTGATAATGAGGACGGAAGCTATAACGAACACGGAATCGGCTATATGGTCGAGGTATATAAAAATCAGGTCATTTTCCGCGCAAGGAACTTTGATAAGGGCAAGTACCTTCCCAAATATGATATTAATATCAATCTTTATGTCAGGAACGTAAAGCTTTCAAAAAGTACGTTTAAATACGACGGCAAGGTAAAGAAACCGAAGGTTACCGTTATCGACCTTAACGGAAAAACCGTAAATAAAAAATACTATACCGTTAAGTACGGCAAGGGAAGAAAAAAGCCCGGTAAGTATACCGTTACCGTCAAGTTTAAAGGTAAATACAAAAAGGCAGGAACAATAACAAAAACGTTTAAGATTAAAAAATGAGTATTGAAGAAAAAGTAGTAGAACTGTTAACTGAAAAGAATTATCATATCTCGTTTGCAGAGTCCTGTACCGCAGGGCTCTGCTCGTCGAGGCTTGTTAACGTTGCAAACGCGTCGAAGGTCTTTAACGCCGCTTTTACGACTTATTCAAACGAGTCAAAGGTTAAGTATATCGGCGTTAATCCCGAAACTATAAAAGAGTACGGCGTTGTAAGTGAAAGCGTTGCCGAAGAAATGGCAAGGGGAGTCGCCCTTGAAACGGAAAGTGAAATCGGCGTCGGCGTAACGGGAATTGCAGGCCCCGCGGGCGGCACGGATACTAAGCCCGTAGGTATGGTATGTTTCGGCTTTTACGTTAACGGCGAGGTTAAAACGTTTACTCAGAACTTCGGCAATATCGGCCGTCAGGAGGTCAGAAACGCCTCGTGCGCCTTCGTTTTCGTAACTCTTTTGGATTTGCTAAAATAATACTTGATTTTTTCATCAATATAAAATATAATATAAAAGCTGTTAAAAACAGAATTGCTGATATGGCTCTCGTCGAAACACACTCCGCGATTGAAACATAAAGATTTGCATTATGTTAATAATCGCTTCGAATGTTTCTCCTCTCAAATCAAAATTCGGCTTCGCCTGCTTTTTGATTTGTAATAATAAATATCTGCTGATATGGCTCAGTTGGTAGAGCAGCGCATTCGTAATGCGCAGGTCTTGGGAAGTAGTTAAGGATACATTCCGGTTGAGCAGAAAGAAAAAGTCAATAAATGCTGGTGTGGCTCAGTTGGTAGAGCAGCGCATTCGTAATGCGCAGGTCGCCGGTTCGAGTCCGGCCACCAGCTCCAAAGCAAAACAGACACCCTCGCGGTGTCTGTTTTGCTTTCAATATGATGCCGACGAGAAACGAACTCCAAATTTACCGTGCAATGCCTTGCTGGGTAAATTTGGGAGAAAGGTCCGGTGGACCTTTCGATAGTTGAGAAGAGAGTCCGGCCACCAGCTCCAATTAATAACGGATACCCTTGCGGTATCCGTTATTTGTTTAATGCGATGAAAAGATAATAAACACAGACGATTTTGGAAAAGATGTATAATTGAAAAAATGAATGTTAAAAAATGACAGCATTTTTCACAAAAACAGAATTTTTTATTGACTTTTTTGAAAAACGGGTGTAACCTTTACTTGTAAGGCAAAGGGGTCTTTGAGGAAACTCAAGGACCCTTTCAATATTTACCAAAACATCTTAGGCAATGGAGTCTTTGGGTTTATCTCAAAGACTCTTTTATATTATTAAACATCATAGTTAATAATGTCAGGCAATGGCGTCTTTTGTAGCAATACAAAAGGCGCCTTTATCTATTTCAGGAGGTGGTATTATGAATAGTGACAATCAGAGCGGTCAGATTAGTCAGGCAGCAAGAATTAATTTTTGCGGTGAGCCAAAGACAGAACCAGTTTATTCCTTCCCCCGCAAAAGTATTTATGATATGGCTTTTTACTGCGGCGATGAGAAGTGGGACGATGAATACAGTCTTAATACTACAACCTGGGACTGAAAATTAGTTAATTCTATTTAGGAGGAAAATATAATGAGTATGACAAAGGAACAAATTTTACAGAGCGCAAAAGAAAATAACGTTGAATTCGTAAGGCTTCAGTTTACGGATTTATTCGGCAAAATGAAGAACGTTGCTATTACAGTGTCGCAGCTTGAAAAGGCGCTTGATAACGACTGTATGTTTGACGGCTCGTCCATCGACGGCTTCGTTCGTATTGACGAAAGCGATATGTATCTGCACCCCGATTACGATACATGGGCAATCGTGCCTTGGAGAAAGCATGAGAATATTCAGACGGGCAGACTTATCTGCTCGGTATATAAAGCAGACAATAAAACGCCGTTTGAAGGCGACCCGAGAAACGTTTTAATCAAGGTTATGGAGGAAGCCAGACAGCTTGGATATGGCTTTAACGTCGGTCCCGAATGTGAATTCTTCCTTTTCAAGCTTGACGAGGACGGTAAACCCACCATTGAGCTTGGCGATGAGGCAGGCTATTTTGACCTTAACCCAATTGACCACGGCGAAAACTGCCGCCGTGATATCTGTCTTGCGCTTGAAGAAATGGGCTATACCATTGAAGCGTCTCACCACGAGGTTGCACAGGGACAGCACGAAATTGACTTCCAGTTCGGCGATGGACTTCTCACTGCTGACAGAGTTATGACTTTTAAGCACGTTGTAAAAACTTATGCAACAAAGCACGGCTTACACGCCACCTTTATGCCAAAGCCGATTCACGGTATTAACGGCAGCGGTATGCATACCAATATGAGCCTTTACGATATAAAGACAGGCAAGAATGTGTTTGACGACCCGAACGGCGAGCTTGGTCTTTCCAAAGAGGCATATTCCTTTATTGCGGGAATTATGGAGCACGTTAAGGGTATTGCGGTATTCTCCAACCCGACGGTTAACTCATACAAAAGGCTTGTTCCCGGTTATGAAGCGCCGAGCTATCTCGTCTGGTCAACGTCCAACAGAAGCTGTCTTGTGAGAATTCCCGCTTCAAGAGGTAAAGGCACAAGAGTTGAGCTTCGCTGTCCCGACCCGACATGCAATCCCTATCTTGAAATGGCGCTCTGCCTTGCCGCAGGTCTTGACGGTATTAAGAAGGGACTTGTTCCGAAGCCCAGCTATGATGAAAACGTTTTCGTTCTTTCTGACGAGGAACTGAAAGAGGAAGGCATTGAATGCTTACCCGGTTCACTTGAAGAAGCGATAAAGGAAGCCGAAAAAGACCCGTTCATTAAGGAAACCCTCGGCGACCACGTTTACAATAACTACATTGAGGGCAAAAAGCGCGAATGGGACGAATACAGAACACAGATAAGTCAGTGGGAAATTGACAGATATATGATTAACCACTAAAGGCTATACAATTTTTATAATTCACTTGCAACGGGGTAGGTAGAAAGCTTGCGGCTATTCATTCTGCTTACCCCGTTCTCTCTTCCTGAAAAGGGGGTACTCCCCCTGCCTTTACAACTTCAGACTGCGATAGTATGCCTGATTTGGGGGAGTATTCCACAGGAGAGAATATATAGGAGAACAGAAAATGAGTGATTCCATTTTATCCGCTGTTTCAGACAGCGTGTTCGGCGTTTGGTTTTTAATCGGTGCGGCGCTTGTATTCTTTATGCAGTGCGGCTTTGCCATGGTAGAAAGCGGCTTCACCAGAGCCAAGAACGCCGGAAATATTATTATGAAAAACCTGATGGATTTTTGTATCGGCGCAGTGATGTTTATACTGCTCGGTTTCGGACTAATGATGGGCGAGGAATGTCTCGGAGGTCTTATCGGTATGCCGACGCTCGGCGTGTTTACCGATTATGCACATTTTGACTGGTCCAACTTTGTATTCAACCTTGTGTTCTGCGCAACGGCAGCCACCATCGTCTCAGGCGCAATGGCAGAAAGAACAAAATTTTCGGCTTACTGCATTTATTCCGCAGTAATTTCCGCCGTTGTTTACCCCGTTGAAGCAGGATGGATATGGAACGGCGAGGGCTGGCTTGCTAAACTCGGCTTCCACGATTTTGCAGGCTCAACGGCTATCCATATGGTCGGCGGTATTGCGGCGTTTATCGGTGCAGCGATGCTCGGACCCCGTATCGGTAAATATAAAGTGGATAAGAAAACGGGCAAAAAAATTGCAAGGGCTATCCCCGGTCACAACCTGACAATCGGTGCGCTTGGCGTATTCATTCTTTGGTTTGGATGGTACGGATTTAACGGCGCCGCAGCAACAAGTGTAGATTCGCTTGCTTCTATCTTTGTTACAACTACTCTTGCCCCTGCGGTTGCAACGGTAGTCACAATGATTTTTACCTGGGTGAAGGACGGAAAGCCCGATGTTTCAATGAGCCTTAACGCCTCGCTTGCAGGCTTGGTAGCGATTACCGCTCCCTGCGATTGCACGGACGCGCTCGGCTCCATCATTATCGGTGCCGTTTCGGGTATTCTCGTAGTGGTTGCCGTTGAATTCATTGATAAGAAATTACATATTGACGACCCTGTAGGCGCTTGCGCTGTACATATGGCAAACGGTATCTGGGGAACCTTCGCAGTCGGTCTGTTTTCTACAGGTGCAGACGGAGTAGGTAAAGGTCTGTTCTACGGCGGAGGCTTTAAGCAGCTTGGTATTCAGGCGCTCGGTTTTCTTGCAGTTGCAGCATGGACTGTTTGCACGATGCTGATTGTGTTTACGGCTATTAAGAAATTCCACGGGCTTCGTGTTTCAGAAGAAGAGGAAATCAAAGGTCTTGATGCCACGGAGCATAACCTTCCGTCAGCATATGCCGACTTTATGCCCGCTATGGCGGTAGCCACCTCCGCTTCAATGAAGGCAGTGCTGCCCGAGGCGAAAGAGATTGTCGGCGCTCCGATTGAACCCGTTGAAAGAGCCGTACCTGTTGAATCATATATTACGAAAAGCAAACCGAAGCTTACAAAACTCGTTATGGTATTCAATCCTGCACGCTTTGAAGCGGTTAAGGACGCGATGAACGATATCGGCGTTACGGGTATGACGGTAACTAACGTAATGGGCTGCGGCGTTCAGAAGGGTCACAACATTAAGAAATACCGCGGTGTTGAGATTGAAGAAATGAATCTCAACCCGAAAATGAAGCTCGAAATGGTAGTTTCCGCTGTTCCCGTTTCAGATGTTGTTGAGGCGGCACGCCGCGTGCTTTACACAGGCAATATCGGCGACGGTAAAATCTTCATCTATGAGGTTGACGATGTTGTCAAGGTTCGTACAGGCGAACACGGTTATGACGCATTGCAAGGTGAAGATGATATTTAAGTAATACAGGGCGGATTTATTCCGCCCATAAACCATATAAAAAGGAAGAGAGATTATGTGTTCAATTATGGGATATTGCAGCCCTGAGGCTGATTTAAAAATATTTAAAAAGGGATTTGCGCGCACGAAGTCGCGCGGACCCGACGACAGCAGAATTGTGGATACGGGGAAAGGACTGCTCGGTTTTCACCGTCTTTCCATCATGGGACTGACGCCGTCGGGGATGCAGCCCTTTGAGCGTGACGGAAGCTACGTTGTGTGCAACGGCGAGCTTTACGGTTTTGAAAAAGAACGCGAGCTGCTCAAAGAAAAGGAATACTCTTTTCAGTCGGACAGCGACTGCGAGATTATTCTTCCGATGTATTTTGAATACAAAACGGATATGTTTGCAAGGCTTGACGCGGAATTTGCCTGTATTATCTATGACGGCAAAACAGGTGAGTTTATCGCCGCTCGCGACCCTATCGGTATCCGTCCGCTTTATTACGGCTATGACGAAAGCGGCAACATCCTGTTTGCAAGCGAGGCGAAAAACCTTGTAGGGCTTGCAGAGAAGATTATGCCGTTTCCACCCGGTCATTATTATAAAAATGGTGAATTCATTTGTTACTCTGATATCGCAAAGGTTGAAAGCGTCTGCGATGACGGCGTGGAAACGGCTTGCGGTGTTATCCGTGATAAACTGACATCAGGCATTAAGAAGCGCCTTGTGTCCGATGCAAAGGTCGGTTTTCTGCTTTCGGGCGGTCTTGATTCCTCGCTTGTCTGCGCCATAGCAGCAAAGGAAAGCGACAAGCCGATTGAAACCTTCGCCATCGGTATGAGCGAGGACGCCATTGATTTGAAATATGCAAGGCAGGTTGCCGATTATATCGGCTCACATCATACCGAAATATATATGACGCCCGACGAGGTTATTTCTTCCCTTGAAGAATTGATAGAGCTTCTCGGAACGTACGATATCACCACCGTACGAGCGAGTATGGGTATGTACCTTTTATGCAAGGCAATCCACAAAAAGACGGATATCCGCGTACTTCTTACCGGCGAGATTTCAGATGAGCTGTTCGGCTATAAATATACGGATTTTGCTCCGTCTGCAAGCGCATTCCAAAAGGAAGCGGAAAAGCGAATCAGAGAACTGCATATGTACGATGTACTTCGTGCAGACCGCTGTATTTCCGTCAACTCGCTTGAAGCAAGAGTACCCTTCGGCGATTTGGATTTCGTTCGCTATGTAATGAGCCTTGACCCTGAAATAAAAATTAACAAATACGGCAAGGGGAAATATCTTCTGCGCCACGCATTTGAAGGAATGGGGCTTCTTCCTGATTCTATTCTTTGGCGTGAAAAGGCGGCGTTTTCAGATGCAGTAGGTCATTCTATGGTAGACTACCTCAAGGAATATGCCCAGAGTCGGTATTCAGACACTGAATTTGAAGAATTAAGGCTCAAATACAGCCACGCACAGCCCTTCACAAAGGAGTCGCTGCTCTATCGAGAGATATTTGAAAAATACTATCCGGACCAGGCAGAAATGATTGCCGACTTCTGGATGCCGAATAAAGAGTGGGAGGGCTGTGATGTCAACGACCCCTCCGCCCGCGTTCTTTCCAACTACGGAGAAAGCGGAAAATAAATGACAGGTGATAGTAATGTTTGATGCAGTGAAAGTTAAGGACGATTGCGTTAAATGGATTAGAGCGTTTTTTGAAGAAAACGGAAAAGGTTGTAATGCGATTGTTGGCATTTCGGGCGGCAAGGACAGCTCCGTTGTCGCCGCCCTGTGCGTAGAGGCACTTGGCAGGGACAGAGTAATCGGCGTACTGATGCCAAACGGTGAGCAGTCGGATATTGATATGGCAAGACTGCTTGTTCAGCACCTTAGCATAAAGAGTTATACGGTGAATATAAAAGCCGCAGTTGACGGTGTTATCTCAGCCTTGCCGTTTGATGCGACTCCTCAGACACTGACGAATATCCCTGCAAGAATACGAATGACAACGCTTTACGCAGTTGCACAAAGTCACAACGGAAGGGTTGCCAACACCTGTAATCTTAGTGAGGATTGGGTCGGCTACTCAACCCGATACGGCGACAATGCAGGCGATTTCAGTCCCTGCTCATTTCTGACTGTGCAGGAGGTTAAGGAGATAGGCAGATTGTTAAAACTTCCGGATGCTCTTGTTGATAAAACGCCGATTGACGGGCTCTGCGGTAAAACGGACGAGGAAAACCTCGGCTTTACCTATGAGAAACTTGACCGCTATATCCGAACAGGGCAGATTGACGATAAAAACACGAAAGCAGTCATTGACAAAAAGCATAAAGACAATCTGTTTAAGCTATCTTATATGCCCTGCTTTCGCTATGAACCGTAAACAATAAACTTTTGGGAAAGAGAGATGCAATATGTTAAAGGAAGGACAGGTAAGAATTCCGTCGGGTTGTGCGATTGCGGCGATTATCGACAGAAAGGGCGGTTTGATTAACGGCTCTGAAATCATTAAGTCTATCGCACTTATGCATGACCGCTCCAACGGACTTGGCGGCGGCTTTGCTGCTTACGGAATTTACCCCGAGCATAAGGACGATTATGCTTTTCACATTTTTTACGAAAACAAGGAAGCCCATCAGAAATGCGAGGAATTTCTGTTCAAGCATTTCAATATTGATGCGGCTGAAAGAATACCTACTAAAAAGGTTGCTTCCATTGAAAACGGACCTGATATCTGGCGCTATTTCGGCAGAGTAAACAGAGTCCGTATGAAAAATTCCCGTCTTGACGAGGGCGAGTATGTGGTGCAATGCGTAACAAAAATCAATGCCGCCTACGATGGCGCTTATATCTTTTCGTCAGGGAAAAATATGGGCTGTTTCAAGGCAGTTGGTTATCCCGAGGACGTCGGAGAATTTTATATGCTCGACCAATATAACGCTTATCTCTGGACGGCGCACGGCAGATTTCCTACGAATACTCCCGGCTGGTGGGGCGGTGCGCATCCGTTTAATATCCTTGACTGGTCCATTGTGCATAACGGCGAGATATCAAGCTACGACGCTAACAGAAGATATATTGAGCAGTTCGGCTATAAATGCACGATGCAGACGGATACCGAGGTTATTACTTATCTGTTCGACCATTTAATCCGTCATCACGGTTTGCCGACGAATGTTGCAGCTGATGTTTTAACCGCCCCCGAGTGGGATGAAATTGACAGGATGGATAAGGAAAAGAAGGAGTATTTCACCAACCTTCGCGCTATTTACAGTGGTGCGCTTGTAAACGGACCGTTTTCCGTTATACTCGGCTCAAACAAGGGACTGCTGGCTATCAATGACCGCTTAAAGCTTCGTTCGCTGACGGCGGCAACCAAGGGCGACAGAGCCTATTTTGCAAGCGAGGAAAGTGCAATTCGCATTATTTGCCCAGAGCCTGAAAAGGTCTGGTCTGTCAGCGGGGCGGACCCCGTGTTCATACCGCTTGAAATAGATGAAAAGGAGGATGATTGATTATGGTAAATTACATCCCCCGAAGATTTACCGTCGTTCGTGACAGAGAGCTTTGTATTGATTGCGGCTGCTGCGTTCGACAATGCTCAAACGAATGTCACTTTTTTTCAGACGACGGCAAAACAGCGCTTGTTAAATCAGATAATTGCGTTGCCTGTCACCGCTGCGTTGATTTATGCCCGACAGGCGCGTTAAGAATAGAAAAATATATTTGTGATTACAGGGATAACGCCAACTGGACGCCGCAGTATCAGCAGGAAATCTGCCGTCAGGCGGCAACGGGCGGCGTATTGCTTTCCGGTATGGGAACGCCAAAGGATTATCCGATTTACTGGGATAAAATTCTGCTCAATGCTTCGCAGGTAACAAATCCATCTATTGACCCACTGCGAGAGCCAATGGAAATCAGAACCATTCTCGGCAGAAAACCCGAAAAAATCAAAGTTGAAAGAAAAGGCAAATCAACTGTGGAAATGCCGCCGCAGGTTGTGCTTGAAACGCCGATTATGTTCTCTGCAATGTCCTTCGGCTCTATCAGTCTTAATGCACAGAAATCGCTTGCCATGGCGGCAAAGAATCTCGGAACATTGTTTAACACGGGCGAAGGCGGCTTGCATCCCGATTTGAAGGATTACACGGACTGCGCTATTGTTCAGGTGGCGTCGGGCAGGTTCGGTGTTCATAAGGATTATCTTAACAATTCCCGCTTCGTTGAAATAAAAATCGGTCAGGGCGCCAAGCCGGGTATCGGCGGTCATCTCCCGGGCGAAAAGGTCAATGTAGAAGTCAGCAATGCCCGCATGATTCCCGAAGGAAGCGACGCGATTTCACCTGCGCCGCACCACGATATTTATTCCATTGAGGATTTACGCCAGCTTATATGGTCCATCAAGCAGGCAACCGATAACAAAAAGCCCGTTTCCGTTAAAATTGCGGCAGTGCATAACGTGGCGGCAATCGCTTCGGGCTGTGCAAGAGCAGGCGCAGATATCGTTGTGATTGACGGCTTCAGGGGCGGCACGGGTGCAGCACCGACGAGAATAAGAGATAACGTCGGTATTCCGATTGAGCTTGCGCTTGCGGCAGCGGACCAAAGACTGCGCGACGAGGGTATCCGTTCAAGAATTTCACTTGTTGCGGCAGGCTCCTTCCGTTGCTCCGCGGACATTGTGAAGGCGATTGCGCTTGGTGCAGACGCGTGCTACTGCGCCTCCGCTCCGTTGATTGCTATGGGCTGCCATATGTGCCAGACCTGTAATACTGGCAAGTGCAACTGGGGTATTGCCACGCAGCGACCTGAGCTTACAAAACGTCTTAACCCCGATATTATGCACGAAAGAGTTGAAAATCTTATCAATGCATGGAATCACGAGATTAAGGAAATAATGGGCGGTATGGGTATTAACTCCATTGACTCGCTCAGAGGCAACAGACTGATGCTCAGAGGTATTGGGCTCAGCGAAAAAGAACTTGATATTTTAGGTATTAAACACGCAGGAGAGTAGTTATGAAAAGAGTATACGCAAAGGAAGAACTTTGTTTGAACTGCCGTCTGTGTGAGGTTTACTGTAAAACGGCTCATTCAAAGTCAAAAGATGTTATCAAGGCAAATAAATATGAGGAGCCTGCGCCTGCTTCAAGGGTTACGGTATATGGTGATAAGTTTATTTCAGCGGCAGTTAACTGCCGTCACTGTGATAACCCGAAATGCGTGCAGGCGTGTATTACGGGTGCAATGACAAAAGACAAAAAGACGGGCATTGTATCCGTGAACGAGAAAAAATGCATCGGCTGTATGACCTGCCTTGCAGTTTGTCCCTTCGGTTGTATCAAAACGGGAAAATTTGCCGTGAAGTGCGATTTGTGTCAGGGTGAGGACGAGCCCGCCTGCGTTAAAAACTGTCCGAACAGAGCGCTCGTCTATGTTGATTTGGGAGGTGAAGGATAATGAAATATGTCATCATCGGAGCCTCCGCCGCAGGGCTTACCTGCGCAGAGCAAATCAGAAAAGAGGATAAAAGCGGCGAGATTACCGTTCTGACCAAGGAGGAGTATTTGCCTTACAGCAGACCGTCAATCTCTTATT